>JBDHAL010000127.1:0-9340 GCA_039588075.1 Gemmatimonadota bacterium
ACGACCCGCTATCCGGATGACGTTGAAGGCTGGAATGTGCTCGGCGACGTCTACTTCCACGTGGGAGATCGCGCCGTCATCCCACGCGATCGGTACGTGGAAGCGTATCGACGAGCGCTCGAGTTGGATCCGGGTTTCGGACCCAACTACATCCACTTGATCGACCACGCATTCGTCAACCAGGACGGCGCGCAGGCCAGAGAGCTGATCGCCCGGCACCGGGCCCTCGACCCGACCAGCCCTCACGCTCGTGGCCTTGCCCTGATTTACGCGATGACGTTCGGCGACGGCGCCGCCCGCGCCGAGGCCTATGCCGCACTGGACACGGCCGGGACCGATGCGCTGGTTACGGCATTCTCTCGAACTTATTGGGTCGGCAATTTCTTCCCGGAACAGACGATGGCCGTCGGGCGTGCCCTGCTCGACCCGCGTCATGGCGGGCGCCCCCGTGAGCTGGGCGGCTTTGGCGTCATCCGTTCGCTCATCTCTCGGGGCCGCATCCGCGAGGCGCACGATTCGATGGTTGCGATAGGGACCACACTGGCGTCGGATCCGGGCGGAGTCTTTGCGGCCCACGCCGATGTTCTTTGGTACCTGGCCGGCTTCTCCGACCCGGAAATGGCCGAGCGCGCGAGCGGGATACTGCTGGCGGATCAATTACGGTCGAGTCGGTTCTACGTTGGCGCCTTCGCCGCGGCGCAGGGGCGTTGGGATGACGGCGCGGCCGCTATTCGAATGCTCGACTCGGAGGTCGAGAGATCCCACGCCGAGGGCGATAGCGCGTCGGCCATCGGCGCGCAGGCGTTCGCCGACGCGCTGCGCGGATACGTGGCGCTTCGTCGCGAGGAATACGACCGCGCGGCGCAACACTTCGAGTCGGCCTTGCCCGGCTTGAGCGACCTGGGCATTCAGGCGCTCGTGCGCTACGAGTACGCCCGGCTCAAGCTCGAGGCGGGTGAGACTGAAGAGGCGCTGCGCTTCTTCGAGAGCCTCCAGTTCTACGCGCAGTTCGTCGAAGCGGTTCTGCTTACCGGCCCCACCGAGTACTACCTCGGGACCATCGCCGAAGCCCGCGGCGACATCGAGACCGCGAAACTCCACTACGCTCGTCTCGTGAATTGGTGGGAGGGGGCCGACGATGAGTTGCGCCCGCTGTGGGACCGGGGGCGGCAGGCGTTGGAGAGGTTGGCGGGGGAGGAGGGCGGTAACCGGTAGAAGCCGGTAACCGGTAATCGGTGACCGGTAATCGGTAACGGCTACTGCAATGCTACTGCTGTGCACCGTTCGCTGTCGATCCGAGACTCGAGCGAGGGGATAAGTATATGAGTGAGAAGGTTTTGTTGTCTGACGTGTTTGCGGCGGTTGATGCGAAGGATGCGGAGGCGTTCATGTCGTTTCTTAGCGACGACGCCGTGTTTCGATACGGTAGCCAGGAGCCGGTGAGCGGCCGGGCGGCGATCCGTGGGCTGGTCGAGGGGTTTTTCGGGTCGATGCGGAGCATGAGCCATCGACTGGACGACACCTGGGAGCGCGATGATGCTGTCGTGTGCCAGGGCGAAGTGACCTACGTGCCGATGGGTGGGGGCGACGTCACGCTCCCGTTCGTCAACATCTTCCGATTGGATGGCGGCCTGATCCGGGATTACTTGATCTACGTGGATCCAACTCCGCTTACGGCCGGTGATCGGTAATCGGTAATCGGTAATCGGTGACGGCTGATCACTGGTCGTTACCGGTCACCGGTTACCGGTTACCTATAGCGGCAACGTGCGCTCTCGTCCCGCATTCTCCTCCAGAAGCCACTGATAGAGCGGCTCGAAGTAGTCAACCATCTTCTGTGCGTCCAGCTCGCGGCCCGTGGTCTCCTCGAGGACCTCGCGCCAGGGGCGGCTGCCGCCGGGCTCCATCACATTGCGCAGGAACTCGCCGACGCCGGCGCTGCCCCAGTAGTTGGTGTCGTGGGGGTCCTGGTCCAGGATGTCGCTGGCGATGTGGTCGTGTAGCTGGAAGAGCAGCGCGTTGGCCAGGGCGTAGTCGTAGTACTGGCCGGGGTCGTCGTTGATGTGCGTCTTGGTCAGCCCGTCGGAGTAGTCCTCGCCGCGCGCGGTCGGCGGAACGACGCCCTGGTACTCGCGGACCAATTCCCACCACTTGGCGTTCAGTTCGTCGGGCGGTAGCTCCTCGGCGTAGAGGGCGTACTCGAAGCGGGTCATCGTCCCCGACGAGAACGGCATGAAGACAACGTAGTTCATGGCCTCCTGGAGCATCTGGGCGATCTGGTCCACCTCGGCGTCGGCGGGGATGAGCCCGCGGCCGGCCAGGAAACCACGCTGCATCGAGGCGAGCCCGATCAGGGTACCGATGCCTTCGTGGTAGGCGCGGTTCGCGCCTTCTCGCAGGACCAGGGGAACCTCGGGTCGCGTGTAGCTCTGGTAGTAGTAGATGTGCCCCAGTTCGTGCAGCACCGTCTCCCACCAGTAGGAGTCGTTCTCTACGCTCATCAGCGAGCGAATGTCCTGGTCGAGATCGAGATGCCAGGCCGACGCGTGCGTGTTCTTCTTGTACTCGGCGTCCGGCGGCGCCGGATAGAGAGAGGACAGATCCCAGAAACTCTCGGGCAGCGGCTGGAATCCGAGGCTGACGTAGAAACCCTCGCCCTGCTCCATGATCCACTCGGGCGTCCGGTCGGCGAGGGCGCCGTCGAGGTCGAGTCCCTCGACGCTGACCAGCGCCGTCCAGTCCTGGGCCCAGCGGTTGGGCAGCCAGTGGGCGGGGATCATGTCGGGCACCGGCTCGCCGTAGCGCTCGGCCAGCTCGTAGCGCGCCCAGGTGTGCAGCTCGCGGTAGAGCGGCCAGACCTGCTCGACCATCTTGTCGTTGAGCTCGACCATCTCTTCGGCCGTCATGCCGTACTCTGAGGCCTGGTAGCTGAAGAAGTCGGAGTAGCCGAGCGCGCGAACGGTCTCGTTGCGCAGGCGGCGCAGCTCCAGCAGTCCGGGTTTGAGCAGCGGACCCACTTCTTTCGACGCTTCCCACACCGCCCGGCGCTCGGCCAGGTCGACGGACTCGCGAAGCATCCTGTCGATCTGGTTCGGCGTGATCGGCTCGCCGTTCAACACGAACTCGTAGCCGAACAGCGTCTCGACCTGCTCGGTCTCGGCGGCAATCCGCTCGGCGACCAGTTCCGGAACCGTGCCGGGCTGGTTCGCCGCCGCGTAGAGCATCGCTTCGAGTTGACGCACCTGCAATGGGCCGAGATCATTTCGCTGCTCCAAGTAGCCGCGGATGCGCTCGATGTTCGCTTCGCTTCCCACGTAGGCGGCCAGCGCTTCGTTGGCGCGCTTGGTTCGCGACGCGTTCGTCGTGTCGCCCTCCACGATGCGCGTGTTCGACGCCCACTCCGCCTTCGCCGCCTCGTAGTACAGACCCTGCATCGCGCCGGCGTACTCGGCCAGGTAGGCATCCACTTCCCTCTCCAGCTCGCTCGCGCAGCCCAGGGCTACGGTCAGCAGCAGAAAAGCACCGATGCGTCTCATCTCGACCTCGATCCTGTTTTCGTGAGCTTGTTCGTATGAGGAAGGCTGGGGCGCTGGCGGCCCGACGGCGCCGCCACCGTGGCAAGCTAGACGACTGGCCTTCGGCTGCAAGACGAGTGGGAATCCGCTGACGCGGTCCCGACCCGAGTTTGGGTAACTCGTTACCCATCCCCCTCCTCGGCCTCCGGGACCCGATCTAACAACGCGTTCACTGCTAACAAGTTATGGTGTTGGCGGATATCGACGAGCCTGGCACGGCCTTCGCTTAAAAGACCTGTCGATGGCGTCTTCCTAATTGAACGGTAAGGGGTGCTCATGCTTGAAGCGATCGATCTGACCAAACGCTACGAGGACGGCCTGCTCGCCCTCGATCACCTGAATCTGAAGGTCAACGCCGGCGAGATCTTCTGTCTGCTCGGGGCCAACGGAGCGGGGAAGACGACGACGATCAACATGTTCCTGGACTTCATAACGCCGACTGACGGCGAAGCGCAGATCAACGGGATCGAAGTTGCGGCGGAGCCGCTGGCGGCGAAGCAGCACGTGGCCTACGTGTCGGAGAACGTGATGCTGTACGGCAACTTCACGGCGCGGCAGAACCTGGGCTTCTTCGCGCAGCTGAGCGGGCGCGACGGCATGGCACGGGACGACTACCACATGATCCTTCGTCGTGTGGGTCTTCAGGAGAAGGCGTTCGAGCAGCGGGTGAAGCAATTCTCGAAAGGGATGCGGCAGAAGCTGGGGATCGCGATAGCGATCGTGAAAGATGCGCCGGCGGTGTTGCTGGACGAGCCGACCTCGGGACTCGATCCGAAGGCGGGAGCGGAGTTCATGACATTGCTTGGCGAGCTGCGGGACGAGGGGAAGGCGATCTTCATGTGCACGCACGACATATTTCGAGCGAAGGAGCACGCGAATCGCGTGGGGATCATGAAGGAGGGGCGGCTGGTGATGGTGCGCACGCATGCAGAGCTGGCCGAGGAAGATCTCGAGCGGCTCTACCTGGACTACATGGAAGTGGAGGCGGCGGCATGATCTGGAAGATCGCTCGACGCGAAGTCCTCGAGTCGATCGTCACCGGTCGCGCGGCGCTGCTCTTTCTCATCGCCGCCGCGTTGCTGGGGACGGGGCTCTACGTGATGGACCGGGACTACGACATCCGTCGCGAGAACTACGACCTGATCAGGCCGGAGCAGGACCAGGCCGTCGCCGTCGCGGCGCCCAACCCGCTCTCGGTGTTCGCCCGTGGCCTCGACGATGCCATGGGTCGCAGCTTCGAGATCAGCGTCATCAACATGGAAATCGCCGGCAGCCAGGCATCGGCAAATCCGCTGTTCGGCCTCTTCCCGACCCCCGACTGGCTCTACCTGTTCCGCGTCATCTTTGCGCTCATCGCCTTCCTGTTCGGGTTCGATCTCGTCTGCTCGGAGAAGGAGCGCGGGACCCTGAAGCTGATGGTGGCGAGTGGCGCCTCGCGGGGAGAGATCGCCGCCGGCAAGTGGATCGGAGGTTGGCTCTCCTTCGTGATCCCGATCGCGCTCGCCGCGGTCATCTGGCTCGTCCTGTCGCGCCCGCTGTTCGGACTCGTCTTGTCCGGCGGCCAGTGGGGCCGCGTCGCCGTATTCCTGATCGTCGCTCTCGTCTATCTGAGCGTTTGCTTCACGATAGCGACGGCGCTCTCCGCGTCCTTCCACCGCGGGTCCACCGCATTGGTGGCGGCGCTGTTCGCCTGGGTTATGCTCGTTTTCGTGATCCCGAATTTCGGAGTGCTCGCGGCGCGCCAGCTGGTGCACGTCAAGCCGTTGGCGTTGGTCTCGGCCGAGCGCTGGCAAATCTTCGGCAGCGAGATGATGAAGGCGTACGATGAGTACCGCACCGATTCCGGTTCATCTCCGTTCGAGCGGCACTGGGCGGAGATGCATCGTCAGGGCGACCAGCTGAGCGAAGAAGTCGACGCCGAGCTGGGCGCCCTGGCCCGAACGTCGGCGGCCCTGGTGCGCGTTTCGCCGGCGGGCGCCTTCGACGCGATTTCCACGCGAGTACTCGCGACCTCGGTGTTCGATGAAGCGCGCTTGAAGCGGGACGTGCGGAGATACAAGAACGACATACTGCCCCAGGTCTTCGACCAGGCACGCGACCAGGCGGAGCCGGCGTACCCGGCCTTCGTCGTCTCGCGCGCTTCGTTGAGCGACGTCCTGGCGGGCGGACGCACGGACCTCGTCGCCATGGTTATGGTCGGAGCGCTCGCTGCGGCCGCGTTCTTCGTTGCCTTGAGCCGATACGATATCCGATGAAGACTCGAAATATTGGGACCTGGCGCCTTGTGGCGATCAAGGAGTTTCTGGAGCTGCTGGTGAGCGGACGGTTTCTCGTGGCCGCCGTGATCGTCTTCGGCTTGGTCGCGACCACCGTCGGCGTGCTGGCACGGACCTATACGCGCGAGCTGGCCGATTACGGTGTGGCCATGGGACAGCGCGATGAGTCGCTTCGCCAGTACGGCCACCTCAATCGCTTGGGCGCCTGGTCGATGCCGGAGCGGCCGAATCCGATGACCGTCGTTGTCAGAGGGTTGGAGCAGAACGCTAACCTGGAAGCGTTCGACAACGATCCGCTGGCCGTCGGCTACCCGCTGCCCGACTTCACGGTCATCGTCGGCGTGCTGTTCAGCCTGATCGCTCTGCTGTTCGCCTACGACGCGCTGAGCGGCGAGCGCGAAGACGGAACCCTGCGATTGCTCCTCGCTCACGACACTCCGCGGGCCGGCCTGGTCGTCGGCAAAATCGCCGGGCGTTTCCTGGCGCTGATCGTTCCGTTGGCTGCCGGCTTGCTCGTCGGCGCGCTGATCGTCGCGCTGTCCCCGAACGTCGGCTGGACGGGCACCGAGTGGGGCGCCGCCGCCGCGCTCGGCCTCGCCGCCGCTCTCTACATCCTCGTGTTCGTTTGCCTGGGCGTGATGGTCTCGGCGTGGACGCGCCTCGCGCGCACGTCGCTCGTCGTTTCGTTGGGCATCTGGGCCGCGGCGATCCTCGTCGTGCCCAATTTGAGCCCCTACGTAGCCGCGACGCTCCAGCCCACACCGAGCGTGACGCAACTGCAGCGGCGCGTGCGGGTGATGCGTGATACGGAGCGTGACGAGTTGTTGCGACAGATGGCCAGGGAGGCCCAGGGCCCATATCGCGAGCAGCATCCGGAGCTCGAGGCCTATTTCGCGCTGGGTAGGGAGGAGCGCGCAAGAGCGCGAGAGGCTGATCCCCAGCTCGCCGTGGCCGTCGACTCGCTGAGAACGCTCGGCGAGTGGGCCGCTCGCGAGGCGAACCGAATCCAGAGGGAGAAGGTCGAAGCGCTGCAGTCGGATTTCGAGATACGGCAGCAGGCCCAGCTTCGCGCCACGCAAGTCGTGTCTTCCGCCTCGCCGTTGCCGGTTTTCGTTTATGCTTCCCTCGACCTGACCGAGACCGGCTTGCGGGCGGACGCGCGCCGCGAAGAGCAACAGTCCGTGTTTGGAGAGACCGTTCTTCGACCGTGGATCGACGCCATGATGGATTCGCTGCGCGCGGTGGACCCCACGATCGACGTGAACACGCACGTGGATCTCTCCGGAATACCGGATTTCAGCTACCAGCCGGAGCCACTGGGCTCCCGGCTGGCAGCGGCGCTGCCGCGGCTCGGGCTGTTGCTTGGCTTCGGTTTCGTCTTTCTCGCATTCGGAGTTGTAGGCTTCAACAGGTACGATGTCCGATGAAAATACGACGGATGATCACGGGACTACTGGCGATCGCGTTCTTTGGCCTACCTGCGCCGCTCTCCGCGCAGGTGATCCAGAGCGCCTACAACCCGCGCGACGACCAGTACCGGATCCTGGGCCTGGTGAGGGCGCAGGCGGAGTACGAGCGAGCGGCGGCGGAGCAGGAGCGGGCGACGCAGTTGTTCGACGAGGGGCTGATCTCCGAACAGGACCTTCTCGAGCGGCAACAGACGTTCGAGCGGGCGCGGGTCAACTACCTACAGCAGTCGCTGGCGGTGATCTTCGCGTCGCCGCACGTGACGATCGATCGCGCCGTGAAGAGCCGCGGGCAGGACGGGAAGAGTTACGTCCGGCTGACGCTGAGGAACACGACGGGCGGCGGCGTCGAATCGGGAAAGCTGTCGGGGCTGATCGAGCAGAGTCTGCTGGATCAACTGAAGCCGGACGAAGTCAACAACGTCTACGTCAGCCTAAAGGCGGAGCCCGGGATCAACGGCGCCATCATATCGAGCCCTTACGAGCATATGATCCCCGTCATGCGGGTGGGCGAGCCGGTGACCATTCGCTTCCGGCTGCTCCGCGACGCCGAGGAAGTGGTGGTGGCGGTGAACTATGCCGACAAGATAGAGGAAAAGAAGGTCTTCCTCGAGAAAGACGCGTCGGCCAACATCGTGGCGGTGCAGTCGGTCCAGTTTTCCCAGGAGGCGGACCTCGGTGGACAGGCAATCTACGACCTGAGGCTGGAACGCTTCACCGGCGACGCCGATGCGTTCCGCCTACTGGCCGTCGGCCTGCCTCGCGACATCCGTCACGAGTTCAGAGACCCCGAGACCGGCGCGCGGCTCAACCAGATTCGCTTTCCCGAAGGCGAGAGCCAGAGAAGTCTCCAGCTCTCGGCGTTCCTACCGCAGCGCAGCGCCGAGTCGTTCACCATCGATGCGCCGATCCGTTTCTGGGTCCTGGCGCTGGACGAGGCGACCTACACCTCGTTGCGTGACGTACTGGAGACAGGCGACTCAACGGCGGTAGAAGAGTTGTCGACCGGCAAGACCCGGCTGGAGCTGGTGCCACGCGGCGTCGGCCGTGTCGAGGTCCGGGCGATGAACCTCTATCACGAGATCCGGCCGGGCGAAGTCGTGTCGATGGACGTGACGGTCAGGAACTCGGGCAGTCGGCGGCTCGACAACCTTCGCTTCCGCCTGGACGTGCCGCTCGGCTGGAGCGCGTCGATCGATCCGGAGTTCATCCCCGAGCTGGCCGTGGACGCGGAGCAGAGAGTCACGCTCGTGCTGTCACCCCCGGCGGAGGTACTGGTGGGCGACTACGAGGTGCGGCTGCGGACGGAGTCGGCGGCGGCCGATCGCCTGGTTGAGACCGAGGACAAGACGATCCGCGTGCACGTGGCCGCATCGGCGAACTGGATGGGCACCGGCCTGCTGTTGTTGGCGCTGCTAGGCCTGGTTTCCGGCGTAGTCTGGTTCGGGTTGCGGCTCGCCCGCAGGTAGTCATCGGTGAGCCGATTGACGTAGCGCCGGCGCCTCTATAGATCCGGTAGCATGAGGAAGCGGGCCAGTCACTCACCGGACTACAGGCAGGCGATCCACGAGTTCAGCCGATCACTCGCCCTGATCGTTGATGAGGAGCAGTTGCACGCCTCGATCCCCGCCAAGTTGCGCGATTTCTTCGGGTTGGACAGGGTGGCCGTATTCCTGCGCGAGGGCGAAGGCGAGGCCTTTCGCGTCGCATCGGCGCGGGGGCTGGATGAAGGAATCGTCGCGGCCTCGAGCTTCGCCGCGGACGGCAAGCTGGCTCGCTGGTTGAAGGTGAACGAGGCGCCTCTCGTGTTGGCCGAGAACCCCGGCGTGGTAGAGTTCCTCGACGATGCCGAGCGCGAGTCGCTCGCCGGTCTCGGCGTCGCGGCCTGTTTCCCACTGGTGGCGCTGAACCAGCTCAAGGGTTTTCTCGCCGTCGGCCGGGTCGAGGCGGGAGCAGCCGGCCTCGGGTTGAGCGAGGAGCAGCGGGAGTTGCTCTCCGTGCTGTCCGACCAGGCGGCGTTGGC
>JBDHAL010000128.1:0-9336 GCA_039588075.1 Gemmatimonadota bacterium
CCCGTCACCTGCAGCAACGCGACCGCTCGCTCCAGCACCGCCTGCAGCAATTTCGACAGCTCCAGCTCGGCCGAGAGATCCGCCATCGTGTCGAGGAGCGCCTGCTGCTCGGTCGCCCGCTGCCGCTCCGCCTCCAGCAATCGGGCCCGGGCGATGGCGATGGCCGCCTGCGGCGCGAACATGTTCAGCCTCCGCAGGTCGTCCTCGCCGAACTGCCGTTCCGGGTCGGCGTGCACGCTCGCGATGGCGCCGACCAGGCGGTTCCCGATCAAGAGCGGCGCCGCCATGACCGCGTGGATCGTCAGGTCGGAGTACTTCGCCGATTGCCCCAGCCACTCATGGTAGCGAGGGATCAATAGCGGCTCGTGCGTCTGCGCCACGTGGCCCATGGCACCCTCGCCCGGCTTGAGGCGCGTGCCCGTCGAGTCCTTCCCTATATTGTGGCTGGCGACGACGACCAGCTCCTCGTTCGCCTCGTCGTAGATGGCCAGCTCGCCACCGGTCACCTCGAGCAACGCCACAGCTCGGGCCAGCACCGCTTCCAACAGCTTCGACAACGCCAGCTCGGCCGAGATATCCGCCATCGTGTCGAGCAGCGCCTTCAGCTCGTCTGCCTTCTTGCGCTCCATCTCCAGATGCCGGGCCCGCTCGATCGCTATGCTCGCTTGATTGGCCGCCGCCGTAAGGATCTCCAGGTCTTCTTCGTCGAACGCGTTCGGCTCGGCGCTCTCAACAACAAGCACGCCCACCGTCGCTCCGTCGGCCAACAGGGGGACATCGACCTCAGAACCGCTGTTCAGGCTGGGGAGATAGCGGGCCTCGCGGGCGACTTCTGCAGTGTAGTGGAGCTTACCGTCGAGTAGCGGTCGCTCGCTCAGACCCTGGCCCGGCGGCACACGCCAGTCCTCGGGTATGTCGGACCAGCCGACGCTCGCCTGCAGCACCCGATCGCCGGTGACCGGGTCCACCAGGAAGACGCCCAGGAAATTGTAGCCCAGCGCCTCGTCGCGCAGGCCGTTCACGACGCGCTGATAGACTTCAGCTTCGTTGTGCGTGGCTGCGAGATCGGCGCTGAGGCGCAGTAGGGCGGACTGACGCCGGGCGAGACGGCGCTCGCGTTCCGGGCCGGGTTGAGCCGCACGAGGATCGGTCATTGGGGCCTTCTCGGCTGTATCCTTGCCAGTACTGGCTTATCTGGGGCTATGAGTCCTACAACAAACGTGAAATGTATTCGGTAATAATAAGAACTGCTAGTGGCGGCCTATTGTGCCCGGGTCCTCGCCCCGCAGGCCCGGTGGGGAAACCTTTTTCGGCCGGAATGCGTCACACAAAGTAGGTGGTCTGGCGCCTGTCAATGTGGCGTGGAGCGCGCCGTGGCCTTTAGAGGTATATTTGCCGCTTAGCCCCAACTTCAGATCAGAGCCCGAATACCGTGGTTCTTCACGGGTAATAACTCTTAGCCGCATGCCAGGTTGAGGGTTTGTTGAGACCTGGTCCCTAGCGGGTTACGTGCGACGGTCCTCCGGACCGGCGCATCTAACTTCGTGAGGTCAGCGGTGCATGGAACCGCACCGAGCCGAGGGGACCGCTACCAATTGAGTGCTATGGGATTCAGCCGTCGCACACTCGCCATCGCTTCCGTCGTCATCATCCTGTTGGGCGCACTGGGTGGGATCTACATCCGTCTGAGAGCATTGCAGGCGGAAGAGGAGACCGACTCGGTCGCGGCGAACGATGAGGAGCGGCCGGAAGTGGAGTCCGCCCAGACATTTGGAACAGAGATCGCCATACCGGTGAGCGCCACGGAGGTGGTGCGCGACACGCTGGTGATGAGCGTGTCAGCCGCGGGCCAGGCGCAGGCCTACGCGCGGACGTTATTGGTCGCGGAAGTGGACGGGCCGGTGACGGAGATCCTGGTCGGCGAAGGCGACTTCGTGCGCAGCGGCCAGCTGCTGGCTCAGATCGATCCGGAGCGCTACGCGTTCGAGTTGGAGAGGGCGCGGGCGCAGTTTGAGCAGGCGGAGGCGCAATTCGCGGAGCTGACGCTGTTCGATGACGAGATCGGCGACGAGGAGCTGAAGGCCGAGCGCAGTCGAATGGCGCGGGCGCGTAGCGGGCTGAGCGCCGCCGAAGTGGGAGTGCGCGAGGCGGAGCTCAACGTGGAAAGCGCCACGATGCGCGCTCCGTTCGCCGGCGCTGTGGCGAACCTCGCAATCGTACCCGGCCAGCGGGTTCAGCAACGTGACTCGATCGCGGAGATCGTGGATATCTCCCGGATAAAGATTCAGGTGCAGGTGCTGGAGACCGAGGTCCCGTACCTGGAACAGGGTCGCGAGGCACAGGTCACGTTGTCCGCTTTCCCCGATACTGTGCTGACGGGGTACGTCGAGTCGATCAACCCGGTGGTCGATCCGCGAACGCGCACGGCGCGGGTGACGGTGGTGCTGCGCAACCCGACGGGCGTGGTCAAGCCTGGGATGTACGCGCGGGTGCAGATCGCGGCGCGGCTGTACGCGGACCGGATCATGGTGCCGCGCGAGTCGATCCTCGAGCGGGACAACCGAACGCTGGTGTTCGTGTTCGAGCCCGACGACGGCGGCTCCACGGGCACGGCGAAGTGGACGTACGTGACGACGGGGCTCGAGAACCAACGGTCGGTGGAAATCATACCGGGTGACGGAACCACGGTGCTCGAGCCGGGACAGATCGTGCTCACCGACGGGCACTACACGCTGATTCACGACGCCCGCGTCCGGATCGTGGAGGCCGAAGATGCGATTGGCTGAGACGACGGAGTGCGGCACGGCGATGCGCGGCGGCGCCAGCTCGCTGTTCGCCATCCTGATGCTGGCCGGTCCGCTCAACGGACAGGCCACCGATACGGTTCTGACGCTGGGTGGAGCGCGAACGCTTCTGCGGCAGCACAGCCCGCAGTATCAGTCGGCGCTGGCCTCGGCTGACAGGGTGGGCCAGCAAGTCTGGTCGGCCTGGGGCGCCTGGATACCTTCGGCTACGCTGCGGATCGACCTCAACCGGAACGAGTTCACCACACGGACGTTCCTCGATCCGACGGGCGTGCCGCAGGAGCTCGATGATCCCATAACATCAACGGCGAAGTCGGCTAACCAGGGGCTGATATTCGGCTGGGCGCTGTTCGATCAAGGACGCCGCTTCTTCGATATCAGCGCGGCCAAAGCCAGCGCGCGCGCCGCGGACTGGGGCACGGTGTCGACTCTGGTGCTGCTCGAGTCGCAGGCCGAGGTCCAGTACTGGGAGGCGCTCAAGCAACAGGACCTGGCGCGACTCGCCCGCGAGCTTCTGGCCGCGCGGCAGCGCGACGTGGAGATCGCCCAGGCGCGGTTCCGCATCGCCGCGGTCGCCCAGACCGACGTCCTGCAGGCGGAGGTAGCGGTGGGTCAGAACGAGGTGGCGGTGCTGCAGGCGGATCAGCAGGCCGACGCGGCGCGGCGCGAGCTGTCGGTCACGCTCGGCCTGGAGGACATCGACTACATGCTGCGCGATAGCGCTACGGTATTCGATCCGACGCTGCTGGTGCTCGACACGCTGATCGGAATGGCGCGCAGCGACAACCCCGAGATCGCGCGACTGAACGCCGAGGTCGAAGCGGCGAATAAGAGCCTCTGGTCGGCGCGCGGCGTGTCGTGGCTGCCAACGGTCAATTTGAGCCTGTCGTTCAGTCGCTCCGAGCAGCTTCCGCAGGATGCGAGCCTGTTCGAGTTCGCGCCGCGAAACTCCAGCACGAACTTCGGGGTCAGCCTGTCATGGCCGCTGATCAATGGCCTGCAGAAGAAGTGGCGTACGGGCCAGGAGTCGGCGCGGGTGCAGGAGAGCCGGCATAACCTTCTGGCCCAGTTGTTGGAGACGGACAAGGAAGTGCGAAACCAGTACGAGTCACTGGTCACCGCGTATCTCTCCGTGCAGATCCGGACGCGGCTGGTCGGCCTGGCTCGCGAGTCGGTGCGGTTGACCACCGAGCGCTACCGTATCGGCGCCGCCTCGTACATCGAGTTGCAGCAGGCGACGAACCAGGCGACGGACGCGGCGCGCGGCCTGATCGAGGCTCGCTACAGTTTCATGCAGACGCTCGCCCGCCTGGAGGGCGCGATAGGCCGGCCGCTCCCGAGAGCGCGATGATGAATTCGACTCACCTGAACGTATAGAACGAATGGCGCTACCCGATCTTTCGATCCGCCGGCCCGTTGCAACCGCGATGGGTTTCCTCGCCGTCGTGATGCTCGGCATCATCGCCTTCACGAGGCTGCCCGTCGACCTGCTCCCCGACGTCGCCTTCCCGACCTTGAGCGTCTGGACCCGGTACCCGGAGGCCGGGCCCGCCGAGGTCGAGCGGTTCATCACCGAGCCCGTCGAGCGATCGGTCGTCCGGGTGCCGGGAGTGAAGTCGATCAGCTCGGTCAGCCGCGAAGGCGCGTCGCAGGTGCAGCTCCAGTTCCTCTGGGGCACAGACATGGACTACGCGACGCTCAACGTGCGCGAGCGGCTGGACAACGTGCGCTACGACCTGCCGGAGCGGGCGGAGCGACCGACCATCCTGCGTTCCGATCCGACGAGCGAGCCGGTGATGACGCTGGCCGTGACGTCTGAGGGGACGGGTCTGTGGGAGCTGAAGGAGCTGTCGGAGAACGTCTTCAAGCGGCGGTTGGAGCAGATCGATGGAGTGGCGCAGGCGGCGGTGGCCGGCGGACTGGAGCGCGAGATCCACGTGAAGGTGGATCCGGACCGGCTCGAGGCGCTGGGCGTTACGATCGACCAGGTATCCGTGGCCCTGGACGCGGCGAACTACAGCGCGCCGGGCGGCACGATCCGGCGCGGCCGCTACCGCTATTCGCTGCGGGCGCTGGGCGAGTTCCGGACGGTGGAAGAAATCGGCGAGACCGTGGTGGGGCGCGGGGAAGCAGGATCGATCGTCCTGCTGCGGGACGTCTCACAGGTGGAGGACGAGTACGCCGATCGCGAGACGATCGCCCGCTACGATGGGCAGGAGTCGGTCGGTCTCCTCCTATATAAGGAGTCCGGCGCCAACACGGTGCAGGTCGCGGAAAGCGTCGATGAGGTACTCGAGCTTTTGGGCGACGAGTACCCCGACGTCGGACTGGCTATAGCGACGTCGCAGGCCGGGTTCATCCGCGACGCCATAACGAACGTCGTTCAGGCGCTGGCCTTCGGTGCCGTCCTCGCGTTCCTCGTTCTCTTCCTCTTCCTGCACGACGGCCGCTACCCCGTCGCCATCTCGCTATCGATCCCGATCAGCGTGATCCTGACCTTCGGGTTGCTCTACGTGTTCGACGTGAGCCTCAACATCATGAGCCTCGGCGGTCTCGCCCTGGGCGTCGGGATGTTGGTCGACAACTCGATCGTCGTGCTCGAGAATATCTTCCGTCACCGCGAACGCGGCCTGGATCCGGCGGCCGCGGCGGCGGCGGGAGCGCGCGAAGTGCAGGCGGCGATAACGGCCTCGACGCTCACGACCATCGCGGTCTTCGGCCCGATCATCTACGTGAAGGGCGTCGCCGGCGAGCTGTTCAAGGATTTGTCGATCGCCGTCGCGGTCTCGCTGCTCGCGTCGCTGCTCGTCGCCCTCACCTTGCTGCCGATGATCGCCGCGCGCATCCGCGGCGACAGGAAGGGCGCCGAGCGCGAAGTGGTCTATCCTCGCGGGTCGTCGGCCGGCGGATTCGAGCCCGGTCGCGTTTTCCCGCCTATCGGCCGCTACGTGAGCGAGGTGCGCGCCCGCTATGACGGCCGGGTCAGATGGTGGCGCTGGCCGTCCATCGTCATCCGTTGGATCGGCGGATTGATCGGCGGCCTGTTCAGGACGATAGGCGCGCTGCTCGTCGCGCTGGTCAAGTTCTGGGGAAGCCTCATCTTGAGGCCGCTGGCCGCCTCGAGCCGCCCGATCTTCCGGGTCTTCGATCGCTGGTTCGATCGGTTCGCCGAACGCTACCATCGCACGCTCGAGTGGGCGATCGATCACCGCGGCTCGACCCTGGGTCTCGCCGCGGGCGTATTCGCTGTCGCCGTCGTTCTCGGGAACGGCCTGCCACGCGACTTGCTGCCGCGGGTCGATGAAGGCGCCTTCCGGGCCAAGATCAACTTGCCGCTGGGTACGCCGCTGGAAACGACGGACCGCGTCACGAGGCAGGTGGAGGCGCTGGCGCTGGAGGACGGCGCAACGGCCGCGACCTTCGCGCGGATCGGGCGCGCCGAAGCCGCCGAGGTGACCGAGCGAGAAGCCACCGGCGTCAACACGGCGGCGCTCGATGTGAGGCTGGTGGAGGGCGCCAAGACGACGGAAGCCGTCGAGCGACTGCGATCGGGCGTCGGCGACCTGTTGAGCGGAGAAGCGCTGGCCATCGAGACGGGGCAGGCCACGGAGTTGGGTCGGGTGCTGGGGCTTGGCGAAGCCGACGTCGCGGTAAGAGTGCGGAGCGATGATCTCGACGCGGCCCTCGACGTCGCGGGCGAGATCGAGCGCCGGCTGAGCGGCCTCCCCATGCTGGCCAGCGTCCGCACCGGGTTGCTGCGCGGCCAGCCCGAGATCGAGATCGAGATCGCCCGAGAACGCGTCGCCCGCCATGGGCTCACCGTGCGCGAGGTGGCCGACGCCATCGAGGCCTACATGCGCGGGTTGGTGGCGACCCGGTTCGTCGACTTCGACCGGCGCATCGATGTGTTGGTTCGGCCGCCGGAAGAGGTTCGCCGCGAGTTCAATAACCTGCTCCAGTTTCAGATTCGCGGCGTTCCCGTCCGCGAGCTGATCGTTTGGCGCGAGACGCTCGCACCGGTCGAGGTGCTGCGCGACGGACAGGGCCGGGTGGTACCGGTCTTTGCCGACGTGAGCGGCGGTGGCCTGGATGCGGCGGTAAACGCGATCGGCGGCGCGCTCTCCGACCTCGAGCTGCCGGAACGGATGCGTTACGAAGTGGGCGGCGTCAACGAAGAGATGCGCGAATCGTTTCGCTCGCTGGCCCTCGCCTTCGGCCTGGCCATCGCCCTCGTCTTCATGATCCTCGCCGCGCAATTCGAGTCGGTCATCCATCCGTTCACGATCATGCTGGCGGTGCCGCTGGCCGCGATAGGCGCGGTCATCGCGCTGATGATCGCAGGGGATGGCATCAACGTGATGAGCCTGATCGGGTTTGTGATTCTCGTTGGAATTGTCGTCAACGATGCGATCATCAAGGTCGACTTCATCAATCAATACCGGCGCGAGGGCGCATCGATGCGTGACGCGATCCTCGAGGCCGGGCGCGTTCGCCTGCGACCCATCATCATGACCACCGCCACCACGGTATTCGGTCTCACGCCACTCGCCCTGGGGCTCGGCGCCGGTGCCGACCTGCGGGCTCCGTTGGCCGTCGCTGTGATCGGTGGGCTGATCTCGGCGACGCTTCTCACGCTCATCGTCGTACCCGTCATCTATGCCAGCCTCGAGGGACTGCGCGGCGTGGCGCGCCAGGAGGCATCATGATTCGCCTGTCGATCAATCGGCCGACGACCATAGCGATGATGTATGTCGCCATCGCGGCAGTCGGCATCGCATCGTTCCTCGACATCCCGGTGGAGTTGCTTCCCAACGTCGAGTACCCGCAGCTCAGCATCGACACCAACTGGCCGGGCGCATCGCCGGAAGTCGTGGAGGCGTTCCTGACGGCTCCGCTGGAATCGGCGGCGCAACAGGTGCAGGGGGTGCGCAAGATCGTCTCGACTTCGAGCGAGAATAACTCGGAGATCGATGTCGAGTTCAACCGTGGGACCGACATGGAGTTCGCGCGCCTCGAGCTGGGCGAGCGGATCCAATCGATCCGCGACGAGCTGCCACCCGACGTGCGCCCGGAGATACAGCCCTACGTGCCGCGCGAGTTCCAGGCCGGCGAGCGGGCCGACATGCGCTATACTCTGGCCGGTACCTACACGTTCGAGCGGCTGCGAGAGTACGCGGAGGAGGAGTTGCGCCCGCAGGTCGTAGCAGTAGCAGGAGTAGAGGAGGTCGCGGTCTGGGGCGGCCAGGACCGCGAGATCCGCATCGAGCTCGACCGCCAGCGCATGGAGTCGTACGGGGTCCGACCGTTCGAGGTCGCCACGGCACTGACTTCGGCCGAGCTGGTGCGCACGGCAGGGAAGCTGATGCGCGGGAACACCGAGTGGGTGGTGACGGTCCGCAACGACGTCGACGCGGTGAGCGAGCTCGAGTCGCTGGTCGTCGTGCCGGATACGATGGGCACCGGCGAGGTCGTGCGGGTCTCCGATGTCGCCAGGTTGAGCGATGCGACCTCCGACCCGTTCCAGTACTTTCGTATCGACGGTCGGCCCGCAATCCAGCTCGCCATCATACGCAGCATCGACACCAACGCCATCAGGGTCGCCGACGCCGTTAAGGCGAAGGTCGGCGATTTGGAGGCCGAGCTTCCCCCGGGCATGCGCATGACCCTGGAGAGCGACGAGAGCCGCGACATTCGCAAGCAGCTCACCGACCTGCGGCTGCGCGC
The DNA here is from genome assembly GCA_039588075.1 of Gemmatimonadota bacterium. GTDB lineage: Bacteria > Gemmatimonadota > Gemmatimonadetes > Palauibacterales > KS3-K002 > JBDHAL01. The sequence goes on from JBDHAL010000128.1 coordinate 8,529, forward strand.
CGCGGCGGCCGCCATCGTGATATTCCTGGTGCTGCTGCTCTTCCTCGGCTCGTTCCGCACCGCAGGCATCGTGTTCGCCACCGTCGTGTTCTCGGTCCTGATCGCGATCAACCTGCTCTACTTCGGCGGATTCAGCCTGAACGTGCTGACCATGGCGGGGCTCGCCATGGGGTTCGGGTTGATGGTCGACAACTCGATCGTCGTGCTCGAGAACATCTACCGGCGCCGGCGCAGCGCCGGCGAAGCCGCGGTGGTGGCCGCCGACAAGGGCACACGCCAGGTCGCGTTGCCCATCGTGGCGGGCACGCTCACCACGGTCGTCGTTTTCGTCCCGTTCCTCTACCTGCAGGGCGAACTGAGGCTCTACTACCTACCGTTCGCTTACGCCGTGGGGTTCAGCCTGCTGGCCTCGCTGTTCGTCGCCTTCACCTTCGTGCCGGGCCTGGCGGCCCGAGCGCTGGCCGGGGGCGCTCACATCGGGCGGATGGGCAACGGCGACAGACTTCCGTTCTACGTGCGTGGCTATCGCGGCGTGCTGTCCTTCGCGCTTCGCCACCCGTTCCTGATCATTCTGCTGACGGCCGGCGCCTTCTACGGCAGCTACCGGCTGTTCGACAAGCACGTGGTGAAGGGCGCGATCTGGGGTAGTTGGGGCCAGAGGACCTATATCTCGATCAGCATCCGGATGCCGCGCGGGGCCGAGCTACAGCGCACGGACGAGCTGGTGCGGCACTTCGAGGAGAAACTCAAGACGATCCCGGAGATCGAGCGCTTCACGTCCAACGTGTACGAAGCCAACGGCTATATG
>JBDHAL010000129.1:0-12795 GCA_039588075.1 Gemmatimonadota bacterium
CAGGTGCTGGCGCGACATGCCTTCCGAAATCTCGAGCGCCTCCGCTATCTCGCGGTGCTTCCACCCCTCCAGATCGTGCAGCAAAACCACTTCGCGTTGAATCGGGCTCAGCTCGTCCAGAGCCGACTGCAGCTCTTCTCTAAGCTCTGCACGCTCCGCATCCCGGCCCGGGTTGTCCGGAGCGCTGGCCGCGGCATGCTCCAGCGGCTGTGCCGCCCGCACCTTCCGGTAGTCCCGAAAGTTGTGTGCCCGGTTGCGTACGATCTGGAGCAGCCAGCCGGCGAACTTCGCCGGGTCGCGGATTTCGTCCAGCCGTTCGAGGGCCCGGACGAACGCGTCCTGGCACACGTCCTCGGCGTCCATCTGGTTGCCCAGCTGGGCGAGCGCCACCGCGTACGCTGCCCGGTAATGGCGGCGTACCAAGCCTTCAAACGCCGCCTCGTCTCCTCGGCGGGCTCGCTGGACCAGCGATAAATCCGTCAAATTCGGGACCCTACTGGCAACCGCGCCAAACGATGCCTTCGTTTACTTAGACATTCAGCCGACTCAGAATGTTAGCCGGAACGCGCCGGCGAAGGCCAGAGCCCAGGCAGCATTATATGGGACAGCCGACAGCCGGCAGTCGACAGCCGATGTTCGGCTCACTGCCCGGCGAGCCACGTTCGACTTTCGACGTTCGACATCCATATGGAAGTTGAGAGGCGGTAGTCGGCCGTTGGTAGTCGGGGTGTGAGCCGTTACTCGGCTGTCGGCTGCCGGCTGTCGGCTGTCGATTCCACATGAACCTTGAACGGGGTATGGTGTAGGAGCCCACGGTCTGATAAGTTTCTCCGCCCGCCCGTCCGTCCCGTCACCCAACATATGGACAGCAAGGCAGGAAGAGAGGCAGGCCGCGCCCGTCCCGGCGGCGGAGCGTCTAGCATAATAGAGCAGGTAAATCGTTGCCAATTCGTAATATAGCCATCATAGCCCACGTCGATCACGGTAAGACCACGCTGGTCGACAAGATGCTGCGTCAGGCGGGTATCTTCCGCTCCAACCAGCAGGTGCAGGAGCGCGTCCTGGACTCGAACCCGCTGGAGAGGGAGCGCGGGATCACCATTCTGTCCAAGAACACGGCGGTGCGCTGGGACGATGTGAAGGTCAACATCGTCGACACGCCCGGCCACGCGGATTTCGGTGGCGAGGTGGAGCGCATCCTTCGGATGGTGGACGGGGTTCTGCTACTGGTGGACGCGGCGGAGGGGCCGATGCCGCAAACGCGGTTCGTCACCCGAAAGGCTCTGGGGCTGGGTCTGCAGCCGATCGTGGTCATCAACAAGGTGGATCGTGCTGACGCGCGGCCTATGGAAGTGCACGACGCGGTGCTCGACCTGTTCATCGAACTGGAGGCCTCGGACGCGCAGCTCGACGCGCCCTTCTTGTATGCCTCGGCTCGAGACGGTTGGGCCTCGGTCTCCGAAGACAGCCAGGGCGGCGACCTCCGGCCGCTGTTCGAGTCCATCCTCGAGCACGTCCCGGCGCCGGCATGCGACTCCGACAGCCCCTTCCAGATGCTGATCTCGACCATCGATTACTCACCCTACTTGGGCCGTGTGGCGATCGGACGCATCGAGCGGGGTTCGGTGGAGGTCGGTGGCCAGGTGGTGCTGCTTCCATCGGGAGAGGCGGGGCCGGTACCCGACTCCGATGCCGAGGCCGGCCGGGTCCTGAAGCTCTACAGCTTCGACGGCCTCAAGCGGGTCGAGGTCGAGCGGGCGGCCGCCGGCGACATCGTCGCCCTGGCCGGGCTCGATGGTGTTGAGATTGGGATGACGGTGACCGATACAGATGTATTGGAGCGCCTGCAGGGGATCGCCGTCGAGGAGCCGACGATTTCCGTCGACTTCAGGGTCAACAACTCCCCGTTCGCCGGCGAGTCGGGCCAGTTCGTCACCAGCCGGCAGGTGAACGAGCGGCTCTACAGGGAGCTGGAGCGCAACGTCGCTCTCAAAGTCGACGAGACGGACAAGCCGGAAGTCCTCACCGTATCCGGCCGTGGGGAGCTGCACCTGGCGATCTTGATGGAGACGATGCGGCGCGAGGGATACGAGTTCCAGGTGAGCCGCCCCCGCGTCATCCTCCGCACCGGCAGAGATGGCGAACGACAGGAGCCATACGAGGAACTGGTCATCGATGTGCCGGAGCACATGACCGGCGTCGTGATGAAGAAACTCGGGCCGCGCCGGGCGGAGCTCATCGAGATGATGAATCCGGGCCAGGGACGCGCCCGTATGCACTTTAGGGTGCCGGCTCGCGGCCTGTTCGGCTACCGCTCCGAGTTTCTGACCGACACGCGGGGTGAGGGGATCATGCACCACCGCTTCCTCGACTATGGTCCATGGGCCGGCGAGCTGGCCAGCCGGTCGCGCGGAGTCTTGGTAGCGGACCGTCACGGCGATGCATCGCCGTTCGCGCTCTTCAACCTGCAGGACCGGGCCACGCTGTTCATCGGCCCGCGCGAGGCAGCCTACGAGGGCATGATCGTGGGCGAGAACAGCCGCGCCGGCGATATGGATGTGAACGTCTCGAAGGAGAAGAAGCTCACGAATGTCCGCGCCGCAGCATCGGACGTGAACGTCCTGCTCGAGCCGCCGCGCCGCATATCGCTGGAGGGCGCGCTCGAATACATAGAGGAAGATGAATTGATCGAGGTCACGCCGGACGCGATTCGGCTGCGCAAGCGCGTCCGCAACGCAAACGCCCGCAAAAAGGCCACGCGCCGCGAGACGGCAAAACTAGCCTGACGGAAAGACCCGTGATAGCACCGAACTCTCTTGGGATTCTCGATTTGATCGACAAAGGCGCCGGCTTCATACGCCGGCGTGAGGCGAGCTACCTTCCGTCCGACGGCGACATCCACGTCGGCCGCAAGCTGGTGGAGAAGCATCACCTGCGGACGGGGGACGAATTAGCCGGCGAGATCGGCGAATCGCCCGGCCGTGGCAAAAGCCCGCCGTTGAAGCGGGTCACCGCGATCAACGGGAGACCGCCCGAGCAAATGGATCGTCGCCCCGACTTCAATCGTTTGGGCGCAATCCATCCGGACGAACAGATCATTCTCGATTGTGGCCGCACGATCCGTGATCTGCCCGACTACACCAACCGAATCATTGACCTGATCTGTCCGTTCGGCAAAGGCCAGCGCGGGATGATCGTCTCGCCGTCCAAGGCGGGGAAGACGACCGTGCTACAGTCGGTGGCCGAAGGCGTGGTCAAGAACTATCCCGACGCCACGCTGCTCATCTTGTTGGTCGACGAGCGCCCGGAAGAGGTCACGGAGATGGAGATGTGCGGCTTCGGCGAGGTCGTTTCGTCGAGCTTCGATTTCCCGGCCGAGCGGCACGTGGCTGTCGCGGAGCTGACGCTCGAGCGGGCGCGCCGCCGCGTCGAGATGGGTGAGGACGTGATCATCATCCTCGACTCCATCACGCGACTTGCCCGCGCCTATAATTCGACCGAGCGCGGGACCGGGCGAACTTTGTCCGGCGGCCTCGACGCGTCCACCCTGGATAAGCCGAAGCGTTTCTTGGGTAGCGCGCGCAAAATCGATCCCTCCAAGGGCGGCGGCTCACTCACCATCATCTCGACCGCCCTCGTCGATACCGGTTCGCGAATGGACGCCGTCATCTTCGAGGCGTTCAAAGGGACCGGCAATAGCGAGTTGGTGCGGCTCTGGTCGTCTCGCAGGCGCTGCGCAAGCGCTTCGCCGACAATTCGCCGGTCGACTCGATGACCGAGCTGCTCGGCATCATGAAACGGACCAGCTCGAACGAGGACCTGGTAAAGCAAGCCTCCGCCTCGTAGTAATCCGCCAAGCCATTACATTGTCCGGCCTAGTCATATAGCTGGGGATCGCGCCCGGCAGCAGGCCTCCTGTCGGCGAAACCCCGGAAGACTATATTTCCGTACTGTCCTATAGTGACATCCATGATAAGCCGGTTCCCCAGCCGGCCCGCTTGACGACCCCCTCGTGCGCCCCTCCGGAGAGACGCCATGAAGCGTTTGCTTGCGTTTGCCATATTTCTTCTCGTTGCGAGCCCGGCCCTGGCCCAGGAAGAGACTCTGGTTAGTGACGAGTTCGAGTCCGGCGGCTTCGGCGCGCCGGTGGTGAAGTTCAGCTCATTCGCCGACGAGTTTGCCGTGTTCGCAGGCGGCCGAGGGGGCTGGATCATCAATCACACGGTGGTCCTCGGAGGTGGCGGGTACGGGCTGGCCAATGCCATTGATTCGGATGGGTCGGGAGTGAGGGACATCGAATTCGGGTACGGTGGCCTCGAGATCGAGTACATCAACAGATCGGAGAAGCTGGTTCACTTCACGATCTACGTGTTGATCGGTGGTGGCGGGCTGAGCGGGACCGCGGTCAGCGAGGAGTCGGTATTCGTGCTCGTGCCGGCAGCCAATGTAGAGCTCAACATGACGACGTATTTCCGGGTCGTTCTCGGCGCCGGCTATCGCTGGGTCACGGGCGTCGAGTCGCCGGGCTTCAGCAGCGGAGACTTCAGCGCCTTCGAGGGCGTGTTGACGTTCAAGTTCGGCTCGTTCTAGTTACGGGCCGCACGCTCGACTTTGGGCAGCGATCACCCGGGGCGGTCGCTTCAACGGAGAAGGGAGCAGCGCGATGGATAGGACGTTCAAACCGGCAGCGAGGATCCTGGCGATCCTGATCGTGGGTTGCAGTATCGGAGTCTTGGGGTGCGATGACTCGACGGAGCCCGGTAGCGGTGCCACGGTGCTCGGTCGATTGACGTTGCCCGCCAATGCACCCGGGAGCCCCTACGTGGTCATGGTCGACACGGATACGAACGGTGACAACGGCTCGGTGGCATCGACCACCGGGATCTGTGGGGACACAAGGGAAGTGTCATATTCAATCGCCAACGTGGCGGAAGGCACGTACTACGTCTATGCCGCCGTGGGTGCGGTGAGCGATCTGAGCTCCGGTCCGCAGACCGGCGACTTCTACGGCTTCTTTGGCACCGGCGGTACGGAGCCGGCGAGCCCCAACGCCGCGGTTCCGGCATCGGGCTCGGTATCCTTCAACATCAATCTCAGCATCTTCTGACCTGCCTTCGCCTTTCGCGGGAGGGTTCAGTCTGATTGCGGCGGGTGGCAACCGAGAAGTGTCGGGCCCCCCGCCGTACGCTTGTCAGGTGGCCTTGGGAACAGGCGGCAGGCGCGCTTGCGTTACTGTTAGGGTGATGCGAGAGTGGAGCCTCGTTTCGAGCGCCCGATCCTGATTCCGTTCGACGCCTGACAGTGACAGATGCCGAGCAATCACCGAACAGCGACTCACATCTTCCTGCTGCTATTCGCCCTGTGCACGTCGGCCTGCGCGGACGGGCGAAGCGCGGGCACGGCCGCGGCGGCGCCTGAGTCCGGCGGCGTTCGCGACTCGAGCTTCGCGCAGCTGATCGAGCGCCTGTCGGAGCCGGGCGGCTACTTCGACACCGATAACCTGATCTCGAACGAGACGTCATACCTCCACGTGATGGGTGGCCTCAGGAATATGGACGTTTCGGGCGGAGCGTATATCGGCGTGGGCCCGGATCAGAACTTCTCGTACATAGCCGGGATCCGCCCAAGCATCGCGTTCATCATCGACATTCGACGCGACAACCTGCTACAGCATTTTCTCTTCAAGTCGCTTTTCACGCTGGCGGAGAACCGGATCGAGTACCTGTGTCTGTTGCTCGGCCGGCCCTTCCCGGAGGATCCGGGCGACTGGAATCGGCGCAGCGTGGCACGCCTCGTAGAGTACCTGGAGGCTACTCCGGCAGAGCTCGATTTCGCCGAGGTCGCCCGGGCCACGGTCGCGGCTACGGCCGGTGGCTTCGGCTACCCGTTGAGCGATGAGGATATCGAGACGATCCGTCGCTTCCATGGCGCGTTCATAGAAGAGGGCCTGGACCTGCAGTTCGAAAGCCACGGCCGCCGACCACGGGGTTACTATCCCACCTTCCGCCAGCTGCTGCTGGAGACGGACTTGAGCGGACGCCAGGAGAATTACCTGGCCGGCGAGCGTGATTTCCGGTTTGTAAAATCGATGCAGGAGCGCGACCTGGTCATCCCGGTGATCGGCGACTTCGCGGGCGATCACGCCCTGGCGGCCATCGCAGCGCTGATCGACGAGCGAGGAGAAGAGGTTTCTGCGTTCTACACCTCGAACGTCGAATACTACCTGGTCCAGGATCGCAGTTTCCACAAGTTCATCGCCAACCTCAGGCGATTGCCGCACGACGAGGAGAGCGTGATCATTCGTAGCTATTTCGGCCGCAACTTCGGGTACCTGCACCCGCAGGCCGTGCCGGGCTACTACAGCGTGCAACTCCTGCAGCCGATCGAGAACCTCATCAGCGGCTACGATGAGGGGCGGTTCCGTACCTATCTCGGCCTGGTTACCGACGGCGCCTACGAGTTCCGCTGATTGGGATAGGCGCCGGTGGAGTTGCAGGCTAGATTTCCTACGAGTTCTAGCCGTTGGATCAACCGACCCCATGATCGGAGGGGTTGCCATGCCATTCGAGATCACCAGCTCCGCGTTCGAGGAGGGAGCGGCCATACCCGTCCGTCACACCTGCCAGGGCGAGGATGTCTCGCCGCCGCTGCAGTGGTCGAACGTGCCGGCTGCCGCCAAAAGCCTCGCCCTGATCTGCGAAGACCCCGACGCGCCGATGGGGACCTGGGTTCACTGGGTGGTCTATGATATCGCGACGGCGTTCTCGGGCTTCACGGAGGGCGTCCCGACATCGGAGGTCACGCCAAACGGGGCGAAACAGGGGTCGAACGACTTCGGTCGCATCGGTTACGGCGGCCCGTGCCCGCCCCCGGGCGGCCCGCATCGCTACTTCTTCAAGCTGTACGCCCTGGACATCGAGCCCGGCCTGCCAGTGAGCGCCACGAGGGATGATCTTTTGCGAGCGGTCGAAGGACACATAGTCGCGGAGTGTCGACTGATGGGTCGTTACGAGAAGGCCTAGAAAGGGAGGGGCCTCGACAGCCAACAGCCGACAGCCGACTTCTAAGTTTTGTTGGACGCTAGACGCTCGATCCTCGATGTTCGACGTCCGGTGCAGCGGTCGGCGTCGAGAAGCTTCGGTAAATGGGAGATGAGGACGGCTCAGTCGAACGTCGGGAGTCGTGAGTCGAGCGTCGATCATCCAATAATACTTAGAAGTCGGCTGTCGGCTGTCGGCTGTTGGCTGTCGAGGCTTTCTCTAGTCTCTCAAAACCCGCAGATAGCTCGCCCATGGACCGGCCTGCTCGGAATACACCCGGGCGATAACCCGGACGATCTGGGCGATGTGTCCCAGGTCGTGCACAGCCCAGGTCGAAATCAGCTGCCGCGCCGTCACCGTTCCGAGCGCCGGGTGCGTTCCCTCCAGGTCCAACTGATCCGGCTGCAGGTCGAGTCCTTCGAGCGTCTCCACGTTTCGGGCCCTTAATTCTTCGAAAGCGTCGAGCAGCTCGTGAAGGCTCTTGCCTTTGCTTTCCTCGAGTTGGGCAAAGCGATCGAAAGGCTCGAACGGTCTCGATGCGCCGTGCTCGAGTATGATCGTCAGCCTGGGAATCCAGTCGGTCCGTTCGCCGTGTAGAAGGTGGCCGACCACGTCGAAGGGACTGAAGGTGTCAGGCCCCTCGTTGCTGGTTACGAGCGACTCTTGAAGTTCGCCGAGTAGCGCGCGCAGAGTCGCCGGCGTGCTTCGCAGGATGTCGATCGTCCTGTCGAGTTGAAACTCCATCTAGCCGGTCTCCTCGCTCTGTGAAGTAGCCAGGTGAGTTGACGGCGCTTTTTCCGCATGCCGTTTGCGCAACGCGATGATGATCATGGCCGCCAGCGCTATTACGGAGAGAGCTATGGCGAGCGCCGGGCTGCGCGCGTACAGGCGGGCCAGGCCCTCGCCGGTCAGCACGAAGACCACCGTTCCCGGGATGATTCCCAGCGCAGTCGTCCAGAAGAAAGTGCGCCGCCGGCACGCCGTGAGACCCAGCCCCCAGTTGAGAACCGTGAAAGCCACCGCCGGAACGAATCGTAGAATGAGCAGGCCGGGCCAGCCGGCCGCCCGCACGACTCCATCGACTTTGTCCACCGCCGTCGTCGGGATGATCCGGCAAACCAGCGGCCGGCCCAAGCGGCGCGAAAGCTCGAAGCTCAGTTGCGCGCCGATGATGGCGCCGACCCAGGTGATAGCCATCCCGACTGTCGGACCGAAGAGCATCCCGTTCATGGCTGCCGGGATCTCCGCGGGTATGGGCAGGACCGCGACCCCGGCCATCAAGGCCACCGCCAGGGGGTAGCCCCACGGACCCAGGTCGTGGACCCAATACCCGATGGACTGTATCAGTTCGCTCATCGTTCTCCAGGCTGCCGCGCGGGTTCTTCTCTCCCCGTACGCCGCGGGGCCGATTTTGGTGTCATGCGCCCGGCGGCCGTACCCGGGAGCGCCCGGATCCGGTAGCAACCCTACGGACGGTTGTCGCGTCTAATAATACAGAAGGAAGCCTGAAACCCGATGCGCGAAGTTTGCGTAAGGGATCCTGAAGAGAGGCTTTTGCGTTAATAGATTAGAAGGCAGTACGGAACTTGAAACTCGTTGTACGGAGGCTGAAACGGGATAGCTGAGAGTAGATAGATTGGGCCTGAGCGCCACATATGTGGCGCTCGTTCCTTCCGCCCAGCCGACACTGGGCGATCCTTCCACTGGAGTCCTACCTTACTCCGCAAACGGAAAGGGCCGAGCCAAGTAATTGGCCGGCCCTTTTTTTGGGAATTCTCGAATGTTGATTCCGGGATTACGGAATTAGGGAGTTAGGAAGCGGGAAGTGATTCTCAACTTCCAAACTCCCCTATTCCGTAATCCCGGAATCAACATTCGAGAATTCTCCTCCGTCATTCCTCCCCTTCACCCTTCAACCTTCTAAGCTCCCTCCGTTCCTTTTTGGAGGGCCTTCCTCCTTCGCGGAACGAGAACGTGGGCGCCGCTTTTCGCTGCCGGGCTCGGCTCTGGCGTTCCGCGATGCTTTCCGGCGTCTCTTCATAGAGCGCAGCAGCCTCTTTGGCCGGGCGCCGTTTCTCGGACAGCTTGAGGACGCAAAGTTGGAACTCGTGCGGCCCTTTGCGGACCCGGACGCGGTCACCGACGCGGATCATATTGGAACGCTTGGCGCGCCGGCCGTTCAATTGGACTTTGCCGCCGCTGACGGCCCTGGCGGCCAGCGAACGTGTCTTGAAGAAGCGGGCGGCCCAGAGCCACTTATCGAGCCGGACCTTCTCACCGTTCGGGTCACCGGCCGCGCGCGGTGGATCCGTCACTCGAGCTCTAGTTCGACTTTCCAGGGGATGAGGATGGCATACACATCCAGGTAGCGCCGCGCCTTCTCCTGAAAGGCGCCCTCGAGGATCTGGCGAGCCGAGCCCGTGATGACGACGGGGTCGTCGCCCGAGATGCGGCCTGACGTGCCCTCGATGGTGTAGGGGACCCTTACGACGTCAGTGATGGGGTTGATCTTGACGCTGGGGTCGTAGCGGAGACGCATGAAGCCATAGAGCACGAAATGCCAGATGAAGATGAAGGCGAGGAAATACAGCGCCGCCCGGCCGATGTGGGGGCGAAGCAGCCGGGGTCTGCGCTTGGGCTTGGGCTGAATGTACAGCTCAGGGTGCATTGGGCCTCCTGTCGCGTCCATCGTCGCACAGAATGGCGACTTGCGCAATGGCAAGTCAGGGAGGGGAATTCTCGAATGTTGATTCCGGAATTATGGAGTTATGGATTTTGGAAGTTGGACGTAGCTTCCAACTTCCAAACTCCCCAATTCCGTAATCCCGGAGTCAACATTCGAGAATTCCCAACAGCCCTTTCCCAGCCGCTCTGAACCTTTCATCTTTCTGGCTCGTTACCACAGCGAAGTTGCGAGGAAAGCCGGCCACGGCCGGCTCCAGCATTGCTCAGCCGACAACCATGGTGAAGCTGCAGTGAAACTCTCCGATACCGCTGTCCGGCGGCCGGTCCTGACCGCCATGATGAGCCTGGCTCTGATCCTGTTCGGGGCCATCGGCTATTTCAGGCTGCCCGTACGGGAGTTCCCCGACGTCGATGCACCGGTCGTATCCGTCAGCACGTTCCTGCCGGGAGCGAACCCGCGGGTGGTGGAATCGGCCGTCACAGACATCCTCGAGGAGGAGCTGAGCACGAATCCGGGGCTCAGGACTCTGACCAGCTCGAGCGCCGAGCAGTTCAGCAACATCACGTTGGAATTCACGCTCGACCGTGACATCGAGGCCTCGGCGCAGGACGTACGCGACAAGGTCTCCCGGGTGCGCGGGCGGTTGCCGCAGGAGATCGAGGAGCCGGTGGTCACCAAGCAGGACGCCGACGCGCAGCCGTTCTTCTGGCTGGCGCTGACCGCGGAGAACTACGACCTGCTCCAACTCTCCGACATCGGGGACCGCATCGTGAAGTCGCGGCTGCAGACGCTGCCCGGCGTCGGCCGCGCCCAGATCTTCGGCGAGCGGCGCTACTCGATGCGGATCTGGCTGTCGTCGGCCGAGCTCGCCGCGCGCGGCCTCACCGTGCAGGACGTTGAGGCGGCGATCCGCAGCCGCAACGTCGAGATCCCCGCCGGTCGAATCGAATCAGAACGCCGCGAGTTCACTGTCCGTTCGCTGGGCGAGCTGAAGACGCCGGCCGAGTTCGCGGACCTGACGGTTGCCAGCGGGGACGGCCAGCTGGTCAAGCTGCGAGATCTAGGGCGCGTGGAGTTGGGGCCCGAGAACGAACGCAGCTCGCTGCGCTACAAGGGGACGCCGGCGGTGGCGGTCGGCGTGATCCGCCAGTCGAAGGCCAACCTAATCCAGGTCTCGGACGGGATACGTGGCGAGCTGCCGGCGATCAACCAGGCGCTGCCGCCGGGCGTGCAGTTGGAAACGGCGTTCGACTCGTCGATCTTCGTACGTCGCTCGATCCAGGAAGCGCAGGAAACGCTGCTGCTCGCCGCGGTGCTGGTGATCTTCATCATCTTCATGGCGTTGAGGAACATCAAGGCCACCATCATCCCGGCGCTGGCGATCCCGACGTCGATCGTCTCCGCGTTCGGCCTGATGTACTTCTTCGGCTTCACGATCAACAACCTGACGTTGCTGGCGTTGATCCTGTCGATAGGCATAGTGGTGGATGACGCGATCATCGTGATGGAGAACGCCTACCGGCACCAGGAGGAGCTGGGAGAGGATCCGGAGACGGCGGCGTTGCTCGGAACGCGCGAGATTGCTTTCGCGGTCATCGCCACAACCGTGGCACTGGTGGCCGTGTTTTCTCCGCTCGCCTTCTTGAGGGGGACGACCGGCCGGCTGTTCAACGAGTTCGGTATCGCAATGGCCGGCGCGGTCGTGATCTCCAGTTTCATAGCGCTCACGCTGACGGCCTCCGCTTCGGCAAAGATCCTCCGCGTTCCGGAGAGTCACGGCCGCGTGTTCATGGCCTTCGAGCGTGGCTTCCTGAACATGGCGTCGGGGTATGCCCGGGCCCTCGTCTGGTCGATCAAGCACCGCTGGTTCGTCATCGGCGGCGCCGTCATGGCCGTGGTCGTAGCGGTCGTCGTCTTCCGGGCCCTGAAGCGCGAGTTCGTGCCGGCGGAAGATCGTGGTTGGTTCCTGGCGATCACCGTGGCGCCGGAGGGAGCGACGCTCGAATATACCGACGGGTACCAAAAGCAGCTGGAGGAAATCCTCGGCCGGACGGAGGACATCGAGGCCTACTTCTCCGTCGTTGGCTTCGGGGGCCGGGTGAACAGCGGGATCATCTTCACGCGGCTGTCGGATTGGGAGGAACGGAAACGCGGGGTCCAGGAGATCATCGGCGAAATCCAGCCGCAGTTCTTCGCCATCCCCGGTGTCTTCGCGTTCGCCAACAATCCGCCGGCGTTCGGGTGGCAGAGCCCGGTGCAGTTCGTCGTTCGCCACCCCGACTTCGATTCCCTGGGGGTCGGTATGGACAGGTTCGTGAACCGCGTTCGCGGGATCAACGGGCTGGTCAACGTCGACACGGACCTGCGTGTGAACAAGCCGGAGTTGACGGTGCGTTACGACCGTGACCGGGCGGAAGACCTGGGTGTATCGATCCGCGATATCGCGGGGGCGCTGCAGACGTTGCTCGGGTCGCGGCGCGTCAGCACGTTCACGAGGGCCAACAAGCTCTACGACGTGATCGTGCAGCTCGACCCCGAGGCGCGCGCCACGCCGGGTGACATCTCCAGCCTCTACGTTCGGGGACGGGACGGCGCCTTGGTCAATCTCGACGCTCTAGCCCAGATCGAGGAAGGCGTCGGTCCGCGCCAGCTCAACCACTTCAACCGGGTTCGCTCGTTCACGCTGACGGGCAGCCTCGCTCCCGGCTTCACTCTGGGCGAGGCGCTGGACTCGCTGGAAGTCGCGGCGGCCGAGGTGCTGCCGGTGGGAAGCAGTACGGCGCTGGCCGGCGAATCCCGCGAGCTGGATGAGAGCGGCAACGCGCTTTACTTCGCGTTCGTTCTCGCTCTCGTGGTCGTGTTCATGGTGCTCGCCGCGCAGTTCGAATCGCTCATCCATCCGTTTACCGTGCTGCTGTCGGTGCCGCTGGCGGTGACGGGAGCGCTTCTGGCCCTTCTGGTGGCCGGGTCGACGCTGAACCTCTACAGCCAGATCGGGATAATCCTGCTGATCGGGTTGGTGAGTAAGAACTCGATCCTGCTGGTGGAGTACGCCAACCAGCTGAAGGC
>JBDHAL010000130.1:0-1777 GCA_039588075.1 Gemmatimonadota bacterium
ACTACGAACGACATCTCGAGGTCGAGTTGCGTGAACTCCGGCTGGCGGTCGGCGCGCAGGTCCTCGTCGCGCAGGCAGCGCGCGATCTGGAAATAGCGATCGAAGCCCGAGACCATCAGGATCTGCTTGTAGAGTTGCGGCGACTGCGGCAGCGCGTAGAACTCGCCCGGGCTCACGCGGCTCGGAGCCAGGTAGTCGCGGGCGCCTTCAGGCGTCGGCCGGGTGAGGATAGGAGTTTCGACCTCGACGAACTCCTGCTCGTCCAGCGCCGTGCGAATCGCCTGGAATACCCGGTGCCGCAACTGGAAGTTGCCCTGCATCTCCGACCGCCGCAGGTCGAGGTAGCGGTAGCGGAGCCGCAGTTCCTCCGATGCCAGTTCTTCCTCCGGGCCGTACGCCACGAGGATCGGTGGCGTCTGCGCCGGCGCCAGCACCCTAACGTCCTCCGCTTTGACCTCGATGGCTCCCGTCGCCATCTCGGGGTTCGCCGCCTCGGCCGGCCGCTTCACCACTTCTCCCTCTACCGCGATCACGAACTCGGATCCCAAGCGGCGCGCCCGTTCTAGCGCTTCTTCCGGCAGAACGTCCGGGTCACACCTGACCTGCGCTATGCCGAGGAGGTCGCGCAGGTCGATGAATATCAGACCGCCGAGATCGCGACGACGGTGAACCCAACCCGCCAGCCGCACTTTCGAGCCGGCGTCTTTCCCGCGAAGCTCGCCGGCCATGTGAGTACGATAGGACGTCCCAAACAGAGAATCCGTCATCCGCAGTCTGTTGAGGGTTGCTCGGAGCTCCAGCGTCCAAAGGTAATCGAGCCCCCATTACGCATCAACGTCGACGACTTCTTATCCTGGCCATAATCTTTGGGCGGCCCGTTTGATTCGGGCCCACCAGGTCCCGAAAAAGCCAACTTCTTGCTCGCCGGTCCCGTCATATCCATCGATCCAATCGGCGCCCAATATGACCGTCACATCCAGATAGAGGTTCTTGTCTGGCTGGAGCTGGACGTGCCGGAGGCCGAGGGCGTCGGCCACGCGACGAGCGGGCTCTATGCTCTCCAGGCGCGCGATGGCCACCGATGTATCTCGATCGAAGTCCTCGAGATTGCCCCAGTAGACGACGTCGAACATCAAGTCCCGCAGCTGATCCTTCGCCTCTGCGGCGAGACCGTCGACCCCGGCGCCGTTAAGAACCTCGACCCTGATGCGGCGGCCTTCCCAGTATCCCGGCAGGTCTTCGACGCTTCCAATCGCCTCGCGGCGGATCTCGAGCCAGAGCGAGGCGGCGAAAGCTCCGACCACGGCGAACACGACGGCGAGCGCGAAGCCGCGGACCCAGTTCGTCACGTCCCCTCCACCAGTTCGTTCCACAGCTCCACGGTCAGCGGATGGAGCGAGGCCCCGTCGTCGAGGCGCCAGGCGATGCGGCGCGCGCAAACGACTCGCATCACGGCTTCGTGCTCCAGCGGCATGCGTGCCCGGAGATCGGCCCGCTCGTCGGAGTCAAACTCTCGCGTCTCCTCCAGGTAATCGGCCATGAACAGGAAGCGGCCGAGCTTTCCCCACCCGGGGCGACCCAGGGTGTGATAACGGATCGCCTCCGCCAGTTCCTCGTCGTTCACTCCTTCGGCCTCCAAGCGCGCGGCGGCGGCCGGGCCGTGCCGAACCTTGGCGGGATAGTCGCCCGCGTCAGTGGAGAGCAGCTGGGGGTCGGCGTCGCGAAGGCAGTCGTGAAGACGACCGGCCGCCGCCCAGCGCTGACGGTCTCGCTCGTC
>JBDHAL010000130.1:1808-19919 GCA_039588075.1 Gemmatimonadota bacterium
GGACTCGAGATGGGGCATGCGCTCCGGGCGCAGGCAGGCCCAAGCGGGCAACTGCCCCAGAGCAGCGGCGGCAACGATGGGATGAAGTTCCAAGCCCGTCATATACGGTGTGACAGGTCGCTCGGGGCGCGCACGAGCCCCTGCTCGAGCGCTGCTCCGCGGCGCAGAAGGGGGGTCAGGCGGGCTTCAGGACGCCGTGGCCCGAAGGCTACGTTCAATGATCCGGTTCTCGTCGTCGACGAAGACGACGCGTGGCTCGTGCCCCGCGATCTCGGACTCCTCGTAGTGGGCGTAGCTGATCAGGATCACCCGATCGCCGACCTGGCCCAGCCGTGCGGCCGCCCCGTTGAGGTGAACCGCCCCGGAGCCGCGCGCGCCGGGGAGCACGTAGGTCTCGAGCCGTGAACCGTTGTTGACGTTGACGACTTGTATGCGCTCGTAGGGCACCAGATCGGCCGCCTCTGCCAGTTCCATGTCGAGGGTGAGTGAGCCCTCGTAATGCAGGTTGGCTTCGGTGATCGTAGCCCCGTGGATCTTCGATTTACACAGTTCGCGTCGCATATCTATGCTCTAATCACTTCCGAGTTTTGGCGTATGGCTACTACTGCATCCTCTAAAGCTATACTCGAGCCCCCTCAAATTCAAAGGAGGCCCTCGAGGCCCGGATCGGGCCGCGCCAACCGGACGTTGTCGATCAGCCGGGTCGCCCCCAGTTTGGCCGCCACCGCCGCGACCGTCTCGTCATCGGCCTGCTTCACCGGCTCCAATTCGCCGGCCGAGACGACCTCCACGTACTCCACGCTCAGCCCGGAAACGTTCTCGAGGATCCCCAGGATCCCGGCCCGCAGTTCGGCGGCGTCCCGTCGGCCCGAGCGGAAATCCCGTACGGCGCCGGCGAGGGCGCGTGAGATGCTGAGCGCCCGTCGGCGCTCGTCTTCGGACAGGTAGTCGTTGCGGGAACTCATGGCCAGGCCGTCCGGCTCGCGCACCGTGGGCGCCACCGCCACCCGCACCGGCATGTCGAGGTCGGCGGCCATCTTCTGGATGAGCACCGCCTGCTGGAAGTCCTTTTGCCCGAACACGCTCACGTCGGGCTGCACGATTCCAAACAGCTTGTTCACCACCGTGAGCACGCCCTCGAAGTGACCGGGGCGGCTGAGTCCGCACAGCCGGTCGGTGAGGCGCTTGGGAGTGACCGCGACCGCCAATTCGTTTGGATACAGCTCCGTGTCGCCGGGCGCGAAGATGAGATCGACACCGCGTTCCTCGGCGAGGACGACATCCCGTTCCATGTTGCGGGGGTACTGGTCGAGATCCTCGCTGGGCCCGAACTGCAACGGGTTCACGAAGATCGACATCACGATGTAGTCGCTCAGCTCGCGGCAACGGTCCACCAGGCTGAGATGGCCCTCGTGCAGGTACCCCATGGTGGGGACGAGGCCGATGCGGGAACCGCTCGCGCGGGCCCGGGCGACTTCTTCTCTAACCTCTGAGATCTTCTGGACGACCTTCACGGCTGGATGACGGTTCTGGAGCGGCTCACTCGTAAGAGTGCTCGGAGCCGGGGTAGACGCCTTCTTTGACTTCCCTCACGTAATCAGCGACCGCCGCGCGGACATCGCCCGCCAGGCCGGCGTAGTGCTTGAGGAAGCCCGGATTAAAGCCTTCGTTCAGTCCCAGCATGTCGGGGAGGACCAGCACCTGGCCGTCGCATTCGGGGCCGGCGCCGATCCCGATGGTCGGGATCGAAATGCTCCGCGTGATCTCCCCGGCCAGCCCCTTCGGCAACATCTCGAGCACCATGCTGAAGCAGCCCGCTTCGGCCAGACGCTGCGCGTCGGCCAGCAGCCTCTCACGTTCCTCTTCGACCCTGCCCACCAGACGGTAGCCGCCCAGCTTGTGCACCGATTGCGGCGTGAGTCCCACGTGACCCATCACCGGGATGCCGACTTCGACCAGGCGGCCGACGGTGCGCGCCATCTCTTCGTGGCCGCCCTCTAGCTTCACCGCCTGCGCGCCCGTCTCCTGGAGCGCCCGGCCGCAGTTCCTGATCGCTTCCTCGACCGAGACCTGGTAGGTGAGGAACGGCATGTCGATCACCAGGAGTGCGCTCTGGAGCCCCCTGTGAACGGCCCTGCCGTGGTAGATCATCTGGTCGAGGCTAACCGGTAGGGTCGAGTCTTCGCCGGCAAAGACCTGGCCCAGCGAGTCGCCGACCAGCACGCAGTCGATGCCGGCCTCGTCCACCAGCCCGGCCATGAGATAGTCGTAGGCCGTGAGGACGGCGATCCGCTCGCCACGCTCCTTCATGGCGACCAGCTCGAGGGTCGTCATCGGCCTTTTCGGCTTGTCCGCGTCGGTTGCTTTGCGATCGGCCATCATCGCTGGGATATAGGAAGAGGCGGAATGCCTGTCAAATGGTCATTATTTGAGCAGGACGAACTTCCCCCATTTCAGCTGGTCGCCGACCCGAATCACGTAGCCATACACGCCGCTCGCCGCCGGTTCCCCGTTCCCCAGGCGGCCGCTCCAGCGGAACGGTTCCACCGGCTGATCCGGCTCCAGCTGGCGTTGCTCCGAGTAGATGAGACTGCCGGAGATCGTGTAGACCTCCAGCCTGGCGCTCACTGGATCGAGGCCCCGGTCGATGAGGAACGGCAGCTTCAGCACCTCTCCTTCGAGCGGATCGAATGGACTGGGGTAAGCGGGAAGCAGGCGCAGGTCGCTGGCAACCACCGCCGGCGGCGGTTGTGGAAAGCGCTGCGAAGCGAAGGCGCGGGCGCTGTCGAGAGCGGCCTGTAGCGCCGGCTTCGAGCTGCCCGCGGCGATTAGGAAGACGCTACGCTCGCCGGTCGACAGCGAGCCGACTCCAACGCTCTGAGCCCAGTCCGCCACGGATGCGTCCGATGCCTGGGGGCCACCCAAACGGAGGAACCTCCCCTTCGCCGCATCGGTGAAACCGTCCAGCTTGGCCAGCTCGCCGCTGCTCGGGATGTAGAAGCCGTTCGCCGGGTCACCCAGGGCGATAGCGGAATGGGTCGCCGGAGCGACCGGCGCGGTCGTCAGCGCCATCCACGGCCCGGCCGAGTCCGGCGCCGTCATCACCGACGCGCCGAGGACCGAGTCCCAGCCGACGCTGTCGCGGCCGGCGAAGTCCCAATCGAGCAACAGCCCGGCCTGGGGGATGCCGTTCCCCTCACCGAAGTCCACGACGGCCGCCAGGACGACGAACGCCGCGCTGTCACCCATGGAGACGACTTCCACCTCCTGGCCGACGGTGGCCCCAAGCGGCCGGAGCGCCCGATCGTCGGCGAACTCCAGGCTGGCTCGATCGCCTTCCTCCGTCGCATCCAGCGCCCGCCAGTCGGTGTCGGAGCCCACCGGGTTGGGCTTCAGCCCGGGCTGCTGGAGGACATCCACGTAGGCCGCGTCGGACACCTGGTCGCCCCGGGCAAACAGGAAAGAGCCGGCCGTCAGCCAGTCGCTTCCCATGAACTCGAAGCCGGGGGATCCCGCCACTCCGCCCAGCCGTCCGTTCCCATCCAGGGTGAGCACGACCGACCCGTCCATCAATTGCACCGCCGATGCGGTGACCGGAGCCAGAGCGACCGGGAATTCGAGGATCGCGCCGTAGCTGGTCAGGCGCAGGCTGAGGCCGGCCTCCGCGTCCAGGTCGGCGGGCAGGTCGTCGAATACAACCCTGCTGCGCGCCTGCGGTCCGATCATCGGAGCGGTGGCCCGGGCCAGCGGGGTTCCGCGCCTGCGCAGTTCCGCATCACCGCCGGGGAACAACTGGCGACCCGCGTTGCGCAGCTGGATCTCGAGCTTTGCGCCCGCCGAGTCCCAGCTCCAGCCGGAGATGGCCACCTGGACGCCTCCCAGGCCACCGATCCTCTCGGCGGCCGCGGCCAGGTCGATGAAGCCGGCGCCGCTGCGATTGTCCGGACCGGGCGGCGGCAGGTCGTCGGCGGTGGAGAACAGAGCGTCCTTGAGCGCGGTGGCGCTCGCCCCGGGGTTCAGCCCGGCCAGCAGAGCCAGCGAGCCCGATGCGTAGGGCGCCTTCACGGCGCCCGGAGCACAGGGCGACGGACCGCCCAGGCTGTTGGGTGACACAACGATGTCGCCGTCGCTCAGTTCGGCGGCGCCGACGGCAAACGCGTTGAGCAGAAGGTCGGCGCGGCTGGCCGGTGCCGTGACCGTGTCGAAACCGGATGAGCGGTTGCCGGCGGCGAAGACGACGGGAACCCCGGCGGCCTCGAGGGCGTCGATCGCTCTGTCGAAGAACCCGTTGCAACCGCCGGCCCCGAATCCCCACGAGTTATTCAGCACGTCCGGGACATCCGAGACGGTCGCCGGATCGCCGTCGGGGTCAAGAACCCACTGCATGGCCTGCAGCAAGATGGAGAGACGCGTATACTGGCCGGTGCCGAAACCCTGGAAGCCGTTGGCCGCGACCCATTCCGCGCCTGGCGCCACGCCGGTCACGACCTCCAGCTCGCTCTGCACCACCTCGGGCTGCCCGAACACGATCAGCGTGTCACCCGGCTCGAGGCTCCCCACCGCCGTCGCCATGACCGTCGTCCCGTGGCCGACGCCTCCCGTGTTGTCGTCGTCCTCCGGGACGTCGGTCAGCCCCCAGGGATCGAACCAGGCCAGCTCCGGAGACGTGCTCAGCCCCCGCCACTTTCGCCAGAGCAACGGATGATCGCCGTCGACGCCGCTGTCGATGATCGCCACCACCGTACCCTCGCCCGTGGCGCCCGCCGCCCACAGATCCGGCGCGCCGATCGCCTCCAGACCCCACGGCAGGCCACCCGCCGGGTCCTGGGCCGCCGGAAATCCCGGCGCCCACACGAGGGCGACCGCGTCATGCGAGCCGGCCAGCTCGACCTCCACCAGTCCGTCGTAATAGATCCGGCGCACATCCGGCGCAGTCTCCAACGCCTCGACCTGGTCGCGCCTCAGCTCCGCCGTGACGGCGCCGCCGACCCAGAGCACTTCGCCTGCCTCGATGTCGAAGGAAAGCTCCGCCGGCACGGCGCGACGCAGCCGCTCTACCGACGATCGGTACAGGAAGGCCAGGTTCGATGCGTGCTCCGCCGCCCGCTGGTCAGGATCCAGAGAAAGTGGGACGGGCGCATCTTCGCGACGCACTTCGATGAGCACCGGCAACCGCTCCGCCGGCCCGGCGCGCGAGAACGCCTGGGCGAGCTCGGCCGTGACGACAGACGGCTGCTGGCCCACCGCCAGGCGCGCGCCGCCCCACGGCCCCGCAACGGCAAGGGCGAACAGCGCCCCCGCAGCCGCAAGCGCCGCGACGGCGATCCGCTTCGAATATGGTAATCGGACCAAGGAAGTTACCTGGCTATCGCTCCTCGGGTTGCCGCCCTGACTGACCCGCGCACCGGCCCCTCACGCCCCCTATCTTCCCCTCTTCCGAGCCGGTAATCAAGAGGTCCCGCTGGGGCCGGGCGGACCGCTGCCCGGCCCGGCCTGCCACCCGAGCGAAGCTCGCGAGCGCACCTCTACCGACTACGCGACGTAGTCGGAGACGGTGACGTTGTATTTGTCGGGGTCTGTCGTCTTTACGATCGTTCGGCTCGGACGACCCGTCGCCGGGTCCGACTCCGATAGATCGACCAGGGTGGGTTCCGCCAGCTTGCGGCCGCTGCCGTCCGACACGATTCGGACCAGCGGGCGGTGCAGCTCTTCCGGGTTCGGGCTCGGCGCCACCACGACGGCCAGCTCGCCCGTGTCCAGGATGCACAGCGTGCCCACGGGGTATATCCCCATCATGTTCACGAACGCCTTGACCACCGTCGTGTCGAACCCGCGGGACGGGTTGTCCCGCATCTCCCGCAGCACTTCGTCGGGTGGGAATGGTATGTACTGGTAGCTGCGCTTGCTGGTCGCCGCGTCGAACGCATCCGCTACCGCGCAGATCCGCGAGAAGAACCCGAACCAGCGATCCCGCTCCACGCGCGGGTACCCGGTGAAATCGGTGCGCATGTGGTGCTCGTAGGCCGTGAGCATCGCACGGTAAGGCGGTTCCTCGAACCCGTGAAGATCCCACAGCAACACCAGGCCGAACTCCGGGTGCTGGCTCATGACCTTCCACTCTTCTTTGTCGAGCCGGCCGTCCTTGTTCAGCACGCTCAGCGGCACACGCGACTTGCCCACGTCGTGGAACAGCGCTCCCAGACCCAGCTCGAACAGCTGCAGCTTGCTGAAGCCCAGCTTCTGGCCCAACGCCACCGACAGAATGCATACGTTCACCGAGTGGGTGAACGTGTACTCGTCGTAGTCGCGCAGCGTCGTCATGCCCAGCATCGCCGCCTCGTCGTGCAGCACCTGGTCGACGATCCCCAGCACCACTCGCTTCACGCGCCGACCGCTCCACGCCTTGCCCAACCGCACGCTCGTCATCACGTCCTTCACCACGCTCACCGAGCGCGCGTAGGTGCGACGCGCCGCCTCCTTCGCTTCCTCACTCAAGCTCAGCGCCTCGACCAGCGCCGCCGCCGGTCCGACGCCCAGGTTCTCCACTCCCGCCTGCTGCATCCGCTGCTGGAAAAACTCCAACGCCACTTCGCCGGGCTCCGGATCCGTCACCATCAGCGAGAGGAAGGAAGTCCACTCGCGGATATCTACGTTGGGGTTCGCCAGGATGTCGCCGATCCCGTGCGCCTCCAGCGCCTTCCTCACGAAGACGAAGCTGGCATAGTTGCCCAGGTCGAGGCGAACCCGGACGTCGTTGAAGAACACGAAATCACCGGCCAGCCGTAGTTGCAGGCGCGCCTCACGATTCAGCACGATACGCGTCGTCGCATCCACCTCGGCCAGCGCCCGCTGCACCACCTGGTTCTCCAGCGGATATAACCGTAGCGACCGCATGGTGGCGTACAGCGCGCTCAGCACCTTGCGACCCTCGGCGCTGAGGAGTGCGCTGGTATCCTTGATCAATGCAGCGTCATCAACCCTCATCCGACTTCTCCTGCTCAGACTCCGCTTCAGGTTCGCGACGCGCGGCATGCACGGCACTCAGTACCATCGGGTCCTTCGAGTGCTCCGCCACGTTCAGCTCCAGTTCCGCTTCCTGTCCGCCCACCAAGCCCAGCGCCCGCGCGGCGCAGGCCCGGATCGGACTCGGGTACTTCATCCACAGAAAACGTCGCCCGTTCAGCATCCGGCTGAGCAGCTTCACGCTCTTGCTTCCTGCCGCCCGCGCGTACGCCTCGAAGAAGGCGCGCTGCTCGGTCATGTCGCGGCTCTTCAGCTCGCCGCTCGTCACGTGGCCCTCCAGCTGGGAGGTGCCCGGGCTGTACTTCAATGACGCCAGGCCACGCGCCGCCGCTACCCGCACGTCGCGGTTGTCATCCTTGAGCGCGGCGAGCAACGGCTGGCCGGCGACCGACGTCCGCATCGCCACCAACGCCTCCACGCCGGCCAGTCGGACTTCGGGCTCGTTACGCTTCAGCAAGCTGGAGATAGCCTCCGAGGTTCCGGCCATCTTGAGACGGCCGGCGATACGCGCCGACTCCGAAGCGACACGCGCATCGCCCGACTTGATCAGGCCGACCATCAACCTCGGGTTCATCGAGGCCAGGCGGTCGAGCGTCGCCAGCAACTGCCCGCGGGCTTCCTTGCGCACGACCAGCGGGACCGCCTGCATCAGCGTCCCGATCGCCTCGGGATTCAGCGCCCGCAACAGCGTCGCCAGGTCCTCGCTGTTCGGATCCACCGATCCGTCTTCCAGAATCCGCACCAGCTGTTCCAGCACGATCGGCTGGCTCAGTTCGTTGATGATCTCCGCCACCTGACCCTCGATGTCCGGCGTATCCCTCCTCTTCTTGGCGACGGTCTGAAGCTCCTGAACGATGTACGCCGCATCCGAGAACATGCCTTCCGCCAGCACGCGCGGCAGCAGCTCTCGCATGATCTCCATGACCTCGGCGCAACGCGTCTCCTCGCCCGTCTCGTACTGGTCGAGCAGCGCGACCACCACATCCCGCTTGACCGGCCGCTCCCACTCCCGGCGCAACTCCTGCTGCAGGTGCGAGACGTCGGCCTCATCCAGGAAGTAGAGAGAAGGTTCGAAGTCCTCTCGCAACGTCGGGGACTGGAGCTCCGGCGACAGCTCCAGCTCCGGCAGCGCCGGAAGCTCCGTGCCGGCCTCCTCCTCGAGGTTCGGCGTCGGCACCGGTGGCTCGTCACCCAGCACGTCCACGTATTCGTATCGGATGCACTGGAAGTCGCAGTTCCACATCAGCGTGAGGAGGTCGTCCTCATCTTCTTTCAGCGTCTTCGACAACCTGAGCACGTCGATGAACCCGCGTAGCTCTTCGTCCTCGACGCCGGGCTGAAGCTCGATCCGCCGAATACCGTCCCGGTAGAGTTGGAATGCCAGGTTGTCCTGGCCGGCCAGCTTCTCCTTGTAGACGACGCTGTCCAGCCAGCGAATCTCGCTCTCGTGGATCGTGAAACTGAGAGTAGGCACGCGGTCCCAGATCTGGCCCAATCGCGCATGCAGGTCCGCTATGAACTGGTGCAGAAGCGGGTTACCCTGTACGTAGAGCTGCGCCGCCCGAACTGTCTTGACGAACGCAGTGAAGAAGTCGCGGATCTCGGTATCAAGTCCTCCCTCGTCCGGACCCGCATCCGTCTCTAAGTCCGCATCCAGCTCCGAGCCCAGATCGGTGTCGAAATCTGGCAGTCCGCTGAAGCCTTCTTCGTCCATCACCGCTTCCCTTTAGGCATTCCGTTATCAACCTACCGGTATAGCCCGGCTCTTCCACCGATCCGTTACGGGCAGCGGTAGTTAGGGCCTTCCGCCAGGCGCTGCTATGATACCCTCCGGCCGCGCCAAACTGCGGTTCCTGTCGATTGAGCCACCGCCAACGCCGACCGAGACGGCGCGCGTTTGCCACGCCCCTCTCCTCCGGCGGTCAGGGTTTCCTACAGGCAGGGGGTAGTCGGGTCGTTTTCGGGTATTGTACGTTCGGTTCCTGTTCGGTCCGGCTCCCCCGCCGGGACACTCGGGCCTGGCCTTTTCGCACTATCGGAGGCGTCATGGCGCTGACCAAGCGGCAGAGAGAGATCCTCGATTTCATCGAGAGCTTCATCGGAAGCTACGGTTACTCGCCCAGCTTCGAAGAGATCGCTGGCTTCTTCGGATACCGTTCGCTGGCGACGGTGCACGAGCACCTCTCCAACCTGGAGCGGAAGGGCTACATCCGGAGGAACTACAACGAGAGCCGCTCGGTGGAACCGCTGGAGGCGACGCATGCCCGGACGACGGCGGCGGCCTCCGGGCTGCCCCTGCTCGGCCTGGTGGCGGCGGGGTACCCGATCGAGGCGATCGAGGACACGGAGACGGTCGCCGTGCCGGAGGACATGCTGAGCGGCCACGGCCCCCACTTCGTGCTGCGCGTGCGAGGTGACTCGATGATCGACGACCAGATCCGTGACGGCGACTGCGTGGTGGTGGATGGTCGCGAGGTCGCGGAGAATGGTGAGATGGTCATCGCCCTGGTGGGCGGCGAGTTGGCGACGGTAAAGCGCTACTACCGTGAAGGCGACGGTCGGATTCGCCTGCAGCCGGCGAATAAGAGTCATGACCCGCAGTACTATCAAGAGGACGAGGTCAAAGTCCGCGGCGTCGTGGTGGGGGTCATCCGTAAGTACTAGACCCCTGTGCACTGCCCCACCCCTCCCCTCCCTTCCCCCTCGTTTCTCGCTTCTCATTGTCGTTGTCGTTGTCGTCTTGCCGTTGTCGAAGAGACAACGACAACGACAACGACAACGAGAAACGAGAAGCGAGGGGGGAAGGCGGATTGGGGGCAGTTCGAAATTGGAAGGGAGAGTTGACGGGGGTTGGGGAGCCCCATAGGTTGAGCCCCGTGGCGCACACGGAGCACCACGAGGGGCACTGGCGAGCCAAGCTCGTCCTGCACTACGACGGCCGGAACTACCACGGGTGGCAAGAGCAGCCCGGCCGGCGCACTGTGCAGGGTGAGCTTTCTTCGTTATTGGCCCGGTTGTGCCGTGGGGCGCGGCCGACGGTGACGGCGGCGGGGCGGACCGACCAGGGAGTCCACGCGACGGGGCAAGTGGCCAGCGCGCTGATTCCCGATCGCTACGATGAGCTGGAGCTGCGCCAGGCGCTCAACGCGCTGTCGCCGCCCGACCTCTGGGTAGCGTCGGCGGAGGCGGTCGCGGATACCTTCCACCCTCGCTATGATGCCGTCTCGCGAACCTACACCTACCGGTTGGGCGTTAGTGAGGAGACCGGCACGCCGTTCAAGGCCCGGTGGTGCTGGCCGCTAGGGCGTTGCCCGGACCGGTCGCGGATGGACGAAGCCACGGCCGGCCTGGCGGGCAGCCACGACTTCAGCGCATTCGCGAAATCGGGGCAACCGGCGCGCGGCGTCCTTTGCGAGGTGACCTCGGTCGGCTGGCGCGAATCAGCGGAGCTGGAAGGGATCCTGGAGTTCGAGATCACGGCCGACCGCTTTCTGCATCGGATGGTCCGTTACCTGGTGCGGACGTGTGTGGAGATCGGCGAGGGCCGGCGCGCGGTGCAGGAGATGTCCGCGCTGCTGCACAACGACGGGGGCCACCGGGCGCCGTCACCGGCGCCGCCGCAGGGTTTGTTTTTGACGCGCGTTGACTATAGTAGAGAGCAATCGAGACACCCATAGCGGAGCGACGGGTCAATAGGGAGCTATCGAATGAAAATCTTCATCGACACCGCCGATCTGGGCGAGATTCGCCGAGCGGCCAACGCGGGCCTGATCGACGGCATCACTACGAACCCGTCGCTGATGGCGAAGGTCGTGGGCGACGCCAACCTGGCCGACTACATGAAGGAGGTCACCGACGCGGTGAGCGGCCCGGTGAGCCTCGAGGTCCTGGCCACCGAGGCGGAGGGCATGGTGGCCCAGGGACGCGAGCTTGCCACGATCGCCGACAACGTCGTGATCAAGGTCCCGCTCACCGAGGACGGCCTGGTAGCGACGCGCCAACTCAGGGCCGATGGGATCGGGGTGAACGTCACCCTTTGCTTCTCGGCGCCGCAGGCGCTGATGGCGGCAAAGGCGGGAGCGACCTTCATATCGCCGTTCGTCGGCCGGCTGGATGACATCTCCCACGACGGCATGGAACTCATCGCCCAGATCCGCGAGATCTACGACAACTACGGTTTCGACACCGAAATCCTCGTCGCATCGATCCGACACCCGCTCCATTTCGTCGAGGCGGCCATGATCGGGGCCGATATCGCCACGATACCGCCGGCCGTCCTCTGGAAGCTCCTCAACCACCCGCTGACGGACCGGGGGATCGAGACGTTCCTCAAGGACGCCGAGAAAGCGAGGCTCGAGGTGCCCACGACAGAGGAGGCGAAGATATAGAGGCACGACCCGCTCGTCCCGGTTCCATCACCCGCTGGCTGGCCGGGCTCGCCGTGATCGCGGCGCTGGGCCTGTACATCCTGGCTCCGCCGTCCTTCCTCGATGGCTCGGAAGAAACGCCGCAGACGGCCGCGGTGCGTACCGCCCCACCTCAGCGCAGTGATATTTCGCGCCTCTCGCCGGCTCGACAGACGCCGGTAGTCGATGCCGCACGGCGCGTGATGCCTTCCGTGGTCAGCGTCAACGTCATCCGCCGCCAGCGAATCGGGCCCCGCTCGCTCCTCGAGGACTTCTTCGTCCCATTCGGCTACGAGCGCGAGGTGGCCGGCCTCGGGTCGGGCTTCGCCATCGCCGCAGGCGGATACGTGCTGACCAACGCGCACGTCGTCCAGGGCGCCGTCGAGATCATCATCGCCACGGCCGACGGCGGTGACTACCCCGCCGAGCTCATCGGCTCCGACGATCTTTCCGACCTGGCGCTCCTGAAGATCGATTTCGAGATCCCGGTCCCCGAGTTCGGCAACTCCGACGGCCTGGTCACGGGCGAGCCGGCGATCGCCATCGGAAACCCGTTCGGTTACCTGCTCTCCAACGCGGAGCCCACGGTGACCGCCGGCGTCATATCCGGAACCGGTCGCCACATCCTGCCGTCCGCCATTTCCAGCAACGGCGGCGAGCAGACCATCTACGCCGACATGATCCAGACCGACGCCTCGATCAACCCGGGGAATTCGGGTGGCCCGCTGTCGAACGCCGACGGTCAGGTGGTCGGGGTGAACTCCGCCATCTTCTCCCGCTCCGGCGGATCCCAGGGGCTCGGCTTCGCCATTCCGATCAATCGCGCCCTGCGCATCGCCGAACAGTTGCGCGACGAAGGACGGATACGCCGCCCCTGGGTCGGAATCGACGTGGGCCCGGCTGAGACGGACCTGCCGGGCCGCCGCAGCGGCGCAAGCATCGTCAGGGTAGCGCCCGACTCGCCGGCCGAAAGAGCCGACATCGTGACCGGCCTCGAGCTCGTCGCGGTCCAGGGCAGACCCGTGAAGTCTCACCTCGACTGGGAGGCGGAGCTGTTCAACGTCACGCCCGGACAGACGCTCAGCATTACGGTCAGCGACAGCGCGGGTCGCACTCGCGACGTTACGCTTCCCGTCGAGGACCTGCCCTCGGTACTCGCCGAACGGCTCGAGGTGCTTGCCGGGCTGCAGCTGATCACTTTGACCCCGGCGATCCAGGCCGAACGCGAACTGAGAAACAGCTCCGGCGCATTGATCGCGGACGTGGACGACTACGTCACCAGGATCACGGGGCTCCGACAGAGCGATCTCATCGTGGCGATTAATCGCCGACGGGTCGAAAGCGCTGACGATGTCGCCCGACTGCTTGCTTACTACGCCGACCGCGGCGGCATCAGGGTGTATTACGAGCGCGGGGGCAGCATGTGGAGCACGGCCTTTTACATCGAGAACTAGCGATGACTGCGTCAACAGCCGACTCGTACCAGAATCCACTGATCACACGCTATGCGTCGCCCGAGATGGCGACCATCTTCGGACCGCGATTCCGCGCCCGCATCTGGCGCCAACTCTGGATCGCACTAGCCGAAGCTGAACAAGAGTTGGGACTCGACATCGATCGGAAAGCGATCGACTCGATGCGGGCGGCCATCGACGACATCGACCTCGACCGCATCGCCCAGATCGAGGCCGAAGTGCGACACGAGGTCATGGCCCACATTCACCACTTCGGCGAGGTGGCTCCGGACGCCCGCGGCGTCATACACCTCGGAGCTACGTCGGCCTTCGTGATGGACAACGCCGACCTGATACAACATCGCGAAGCTCTCAAACTGATTCGCCGCCGCGCGATCAGCGTCGTTGCCGCCCTCAAGCAGCGGGCGCTCGAGACCAGGGACGTGGCTACCGTCGGTTATACCCACCTGCAGCCCGCACAGCCGACGACCATCGGCAAACGTGTCTCGCTGTGGATTCAGGACCTGTTGCTGGACCTCGAGACGATCGACTTCCGGCTCAGCACTCTGCGCTTCCGCGGCGCCCGCGGCGCCACGGGAACCGAGGCATCGTTCCTGATCCTGTTTGACGGCGACGCCGAGAAGGTGGACAAGCTCAACGCGATCGTCGCCGAGAAGATGGGATTCAACGAGCTCTACGGCGTGAGCTCGCAGACCTACTCTCGAAAGATCGACGCTTCCCTGCTGTCGACCCTGTCCGACGTCGCTCAATCGCTCTCGAAGTTCGCCAACGACATTCGACTGCTTCAGAACTTCGGCGAAATACAGGAGCCCTTCGGCAAGGCGCAGGTAGGCTCCAGCGCCATGGCTCACAAGCGTAACCCCATGCGGTCCGAGCGCATCAACGCCCTCGCCCGCCACGTGATCGCGCTGTCCCTCGACCCGGCCATCACCTCGGCTACCCAGTGGCTCGAGCGCACGCTCGACGATTCGGCCAACAAGCGGATCGCCATCCCCGAGGCGTACCTGGCGACCGACTCGATTCTGTTGCTCGCGCATAACGTCGCCGCCGGCATGGAGGTGAACCGCGAAGTTGCGGCCCGTCGCCTGGCCGAGGCGATGCCTTACCTTGCGGCGGAGCCGGTACTGCTTCTCGCCGCAGGCCGCGGCGGCGATCGCCAGGCCCTCCACGAGAGGATCCGCAGGCATGCCATGGCGGCGGCCGACGAGGTGAGGAAGGGCTCGGCAAACGATCTCGTCGACCGCCTGGCCGGCGACGAGGAGATCGGGATCGAGCGCGCTGAGCTCGAGCGCATGCTGAGCCCGGAAGCGATGGTGGGGCGGGCGGCCGAACAGGTGGACACCTTCATCGCCGGTTGGGTCACCCCACTGCTTCAGAGATACGAAAACGAGATAGAGGAAACCAGCCCAACACTGGCCGTCTAGCCGGTGGGCACAACCAGAAGACTGCGATGACCAGACCGCTGCGCAACGTCAGACTCAACCTCCCCCTCCTCAGGGAAGGGAAAGTCCGCGAGGTCTACGAGGCGGGCGACGACCTCCTGCTGGTTGCTACCGATCGACTCAGCGCGTTCGACGTAGTCATGAACGAGCCGATCCCGAACAAGGGCAAGGTCCTGACACAACTCTCCCGCTGGTGGTTCGATCGCACGAGCGACATCGTCATCAACCACATGCTCACCTCCGACCCCGACGAAATCATCGCCAAGCACCCCAGCCTCAAAGCGAGCCGCAAGAGGTGGGCCGAACGATCGATGCTGGTGCGCAGAACGGACCCATTCCCCATCGAGTGCGTTGTGCGTGGCTACATCACAGGCTCGGCGTGGAAGGAGTACATGGACGGCGGGACGCTGGCGGGCGAGCGACTACCGGAAGGGTTGGTCGATTCGCAGCGCCTCGACCCACCGATCTTTTCGCCGGCGACAAAGGCCACCGAGGGTCACGACGAGAACATCACGTTCGAGCGCGTGTGCGCCATGGTTGGCCTGGCCGTGGCGAATACCCTGCGCGACATCAGCCTCAGGCTTTACGAGCGGGCCCGCGACATCGCGCACGAGGGCGGCGTGATCATCGCCGACACGAAGTTCGAGTTCGGCGTCGGTAGTGATGGCGAGATCCTTCTCATCGACGAGGTGCTGACTCCGGACTCGTCGCGCTTTTGGCTGGAGGATCAATACAAGCCCGGACAGAGCCAGCAATCGTTCGACAAGCAACCGGTGCGCGACTACCTCGATTTGCTGGTCGCAAAAGGTGAGTGGGACAAGCGGCCCCCACCGCCCGACCTGCCGCCAGAGGTTGTGAAGAATACCTCGAGTCGCTATTTGAAAGCCTACGAGCTAATTGCCGGGGAGCCGCTAGAGTAGGCGAAGGGAGCCGGAAGTACTAGAACCATGCGAATTCCTCTGGCCCGAGAGGGCTACCCATTCATAATCAGCACGGCGGTCCCCGCCATCGTCCTCCTCGACGCGGCCGTGATCAAGGGCGGGACAGTACTCTGGGTCATCGCCTCTTTCATATCGCTTCTCGCGGTCAGCGTTCTGGCCTTCTTCCGGGATCCGGAGCGCAAATGCCCGGAAGGCCGCGACCTGGTCCTGGCGCCGGCCGACGGCAAGGTCATCGACATCGCACTGGACGACGAGCCTGCGTACATCAAGGGCGAGGCGCTTCGGGTATCGATCTTCCTGAGTCTCTTCGACGTCCACATCAACCGCTACCCGATGTCGGGTGACGTCGACTACCGCGACTACGAAGCCGGCCGCTTCGAGCCGGCGTGGCGGACTTCAGCGAGTCGTACTAACGAGCGATCCTCCACCGGTATTCAGGACAACGGATACTCGGTCCTGGTGCGCCAGATCGCCGGCCTGGCGGCCAAGCGGATCGTGACCTACGCCGCTCTGGGCGACCGCGTGCGGCAGGGCGAGCGAATGGGGTTGATCCGGTTCGGCTCCCGGGTCGATGTGTACCTGCCGAAGAACGCCGACGTCACCGCAAACGTCGGGGATCGGGCCGTGGGCGGTGTCACCGTCCTGGCGCGCCTCCCGGTAGACGCAAAGGGCAGCGAGACATGATCCGCAAGAATCGCCCGGCCACGAGCGGTCGCCGCCGAGCGATCGTCATCCTCCCCAACGCGTTCACACTCGGCAACCTGTTCTTCGGGTTCTGGTCCATCATATCGGCGCTGCGGGGTGACTTCACCCTGGCGGCCT
This sequence comes from Gemmatimonadota bacterium, assembly GCA_039588075.1. Classification (GTDB taxonomy): domain Bacteria; phylum Gemmatimonadota; class Gemmatimonadetes; order Palauibacterales; family KS3-K002; genus JBDHAL01. The sequence goes on from JBDHAL010000130.1 coordinate 17,918, forward strand.
GGCTCATCTTCGTCGCCGGCGTCGCCGACGCGCTGGACGGCCGCATCGCCCGTTTCGTGAAGACCGGCTCGCCGTTCGGCGTGGAGCTCGACTCGCTCGTCGATCTCGTCAGCTTCGGCGTCGCGCCGGCCATCTTCGTCTACAAGCTCTTGCTGGAGGGTGGAGACTGGAACTGGACGCTCTCCTTCATCTACGCCGCCGCCGTGGCGGTGAGGCTGGCTCGCTTCAACATCGAGCAGGGCGGACAGGCCCACCTACACTTCCATGGCCTTCCCTCCCCCATGTCAGGTGTGACCCTTACCGCCTTCTACCCGTTCAGCCAGACTCCCTTCTTCGCCCAGTACCTGGCGGAGTGGCCATGGACGAGATTGATCGGCGGTGGTATGATTGTATTGGCCGGGCTGATGCTGAGCCATGTGATCTATCCGGCAATTCCCAAGCTCAGCCCGCGTACCGCCAGTGGGCGGGCCGCCATCGCCTTCGTTCTGGCCTGTGTGGCTCTGCTCATCTGGAATCCCCAGTTGGTCGTCTTCCCTGTCGGACTGGCCTACATCGCTTACGGTGCCCTCAGTACCGTGGTCCTGGGACTGCTGGATCGAGGCACCGACCCGGACCCGCTCAGCGCCGAGTTGGGCGCCGAGGAAACAGATACACGGGATCTGGAGTACGAGGATATGCAGCCTCACTGGGCGAGCGGGCCTGAACCGGGCAACCGTATCGAGGAGTCCGCCGAGGACGACTGAGGTTGCGCCATCATTATTTGCTATATTTGCGAAGGGGAGGGACCGATGCGGCGATCCCCGGGGTACGCATAAGGGCAGCACAGCCGCGAGCAAAAAGGAGGGGGACGCATATGGGCAAGAGAGCAACGCGTTGGGCGAGCGGACTGGCAGCGGTCCTGTTGATCGCCGGCACGGCGACAGCGCAGGAAGTGCAGACGATTCGCCCCGGAATGACGGTGGATGATGTGAAGGCCGTCTTCGGCGAGCCGGCAGGCTCGCGGTCCTATGGGAACTACACGTTCTACTTCTACGCCAACGGCTGCGAGTACGAATGCGGGACCGCGGATATCGTTTTCTTCGACAACGGCCAGGTCGTCGATGCCGTGCTCCGCGCCACATGGCGCAGCTACGCCGGCGAGAGCTCCTCGCCGAGGGGGACGACGCCCAGGCCCACGCCGGGCGGTACGCGCCTCCAGACACCGGGCGAAGTACAGGGCGTCGAGGTCCGGCCTGCCGGGACTCCTCCTCCGCCCCCGGTACTGCCCGACACCACCGCCGACACCACCCGAGTGGGAGGCTGAGCTAGACACACGTGGGCCATACCCGGCGTTCCCCCTGCCAGGTCTCCTCCGCTTCAGCGATCCTCCGATCGCCGCAAGCTCGCCCACGGACAGAACCGCGACTTTCCAGCGCTTTTTGCGATCAGCGGCCTTCCGGCCCTTCCCGGGCCGGAAGCCGCTTATTATCATGTGAACTCCGCAGGGTCAAACCTCTGACGTGGGGTGAGGATGGGTCGTGACGCCGCTACGCGACAACAGGTGCAGGAATCAGTGAGGAAACGTCTGACCGTGGTAGACAAATCGCTACGGGAGGAATGCGGCGTCTTTTGCGTCTCCGGGCACGAGGCTGCGGCGGAGCTCACCTTTCTCGGGCTCTATGCGCTGCAGCACCGAGGCCAGGAGTCGGCGGGGATCGTCGCCGTCGACGATAACGGCGAGACCCGTATCCACAAGGGGATGGGGCTGGTCGCAGAAGCAATCAAGAACGAGCACATCCAGGATTTGCCGGGCCGTACGGCGATCGGGCACGCGCGCTATTCCACGGCAGGCGAGTCCGAGCTACGCAACGCCCAACCGGCCCTGGTCAACTACCGCGACGGCACCCTCGCCCTGGCTCACAACGGCAATCTGACCAACGCGAGCGAGCTCCGCGCCAAGCTGGTCGCCGAGGGTGCGATCTTCCAGACGACGATGGACTCAGAAGTCATCGTCCATCTCATC
>JBDHAL010000131.1:0-9137 GCA_039588075.1 Gemmatimonadota bacterium
CGGAGGGCCGCCTACGCCGTGTTCGTGCTGCCCGCCGTGTCGGTCCAGTCGACGCTGACCAAGTCGAACGAGCCGTTCTTCAACCTCGGAACGGGGTCGCTGGCCTCACAAATCGTCGATGCGAACGTCCAGTTGAGGTACGATCTCTTCCGGGGCGGCAGCAAGTTCTTCGAGGTGGGTCGCACGCGGGCCGAGCTGGAGAGCGCGCAAGCCAACGAATTGCAGGCCCGCTTCGCCAGCGCCGTGCTAACCGAATCGGACTACTACGAAGTTCTGGCGGAGAAGGAGCTCTCCCGTGTCGCAGCCGAACGCGTCGATCGGGCGATAGAGCAACTCGCCGTGGCGCGGGCCAGGGTCGTCTCCGGCGCGGCGGTGCAGACCGATTCGTTGCAGTTGGTGTTGGAGCTGACGCGCGCCCAAGTGGATCTGCTGCTGTCGCAGGCGATCCTGCGCGTCGCGCAGGTGCAGCTGGGCCGGCGGATCGGCCACCCCGGTCCCGTGGACGCCGTGCCGCTGGACACGCTACCGGCCCCCGATCTGCCGATCAGCGAGGACAGCGCGATAGCCGAGGCGCTGGTCCAGGGGCCCGACTACCGCAGGGCCATCGCCGACGAGAGAGCGGCGAGCGCGGCGCTCAAGTCGGCGCGGAGCGCGTACCTGCCGTGGGTCAGCCTGTTCGGTTCGTGGCAGGCGTTCGATGAGAAGTACTTCCCCAACGCGACATCACGCACCGTGTATGGTTTCCAGGTGAGCCTGCCGATATGGAACAACGGTCAGAGGGAGATCGCGGCGACGCGGGCGCGAACCAACAGGGACGTGGCGCGGGCGGTGATGAACGATACGGAGCTTGGCGTGCGGCGTGACGTGGTTCAGGCGTACCAGGCGTACAACACGGCGCGTGCCACCGCAGCGCTGGCGGCCGAAGGCGTGATCGTCGCGCAAGAGAATCTCGATGTCCAGGACAATCGCTACCGCGCCGGCGCGACCACGATTCTGGACTTGCTCAGCGCGCAGGTATCGTTGTCTGAAGCGGAAGCGGCGCTGGTGCAGGCCCGTCATGCGACGCGGCTGGCGCTGGCCGGGATGGAGGCGATATTGGGCCGACGACTGTTCACAGGCAAAGGAACGCAAGAGTGAAAGACATAATCGCAGTAACGATGGCGGCGCTGGCCACCCTGGCGTGCTCGAGTGCCGAATCGAACAGCGAAGGTGGGCCGGGCGCCAGTGGAGCGCCGCCGGGCATGCCGGTCGAAGTCGCCGTGGCCTTCAGCGACACGGTGGTCGACGCGATCCTCGCTACGGGCCAGCTCGAAGCGATCCAGTTCATCGAGCTGCGCTCGGAAGTCGACGGCCGCCTCGTCCGGATCATGATGCGCGAGGGTTCCGAGGTGGGGGCCGGGACGCCGCTGTTCAAGATCGACGATGCGGAACTTCTGGCGCAGGTCGCCCGGCTGGAGGCGGAGCGAGATGTGGCCGTTCAGGCCCTGAGACGGACTCGCGAGCTGATAGCCCAGAACGCGTCGTCGGAAGCGGACCTCGAGCTGGCCGAGGCGAACTCCAGAAGCCAGCAGGCACAGTTGGAGCTGCAGCAGGTCCGACTGGACCGCACGGTGGTGCGCGCTCCGTTCGCGGGGTTGGTGGGCGAGCGGTACGTGAGCCTCGGCGACTACATCAACTCCTCTACGCGCCTGGCGACGCTCCAGACGGTCAATCCCCAGAGAGCGGTGTTCGCGGTCCCCGAGCGCTACGCCCAGCGGCTCGAGGTCGGCCAGCAAGTGACGTTCAGAGTGGCGGCTCTCGCGGACGTCGAGTTCCCCGGAGTGGTGGACTTCGTTGATCCGGTCGTTCGCCTGCCCGGTCGGACGATCACGGTGAAGGCAGAGGCCCCGAACGCCGATCACGTGCTCAAGAATGGGATGTTCATCGAGGTGAGACTCGCCACCGACGAGCGTCCGGACGCCGTCATTGTGCCGGAGGACGCCGTCCTCCCGCTTCAGGGAGCCGACTTCATCTGGGTGGTGACGGATGGCGCCGCATCGCGCCGCCAGGTCGAGCTCGGCGTTCGCATACCGGGCTTCGTTGAAGTCAGGAGCGGCATCGAAGTCGGCGAGCAGGTCGTCGTCGGCGGTCTCGAGAGGCTGTCGGAAGGCATGCCCGTGATGGCCACGGTGGTGGATCGGACGTCCGCCGAGTGAGTGAGAGGTGTGTGGCGGCTGACCCGGCGCCGGGAGACGACATGCCGAGCCGGATGGAGGGGTCCGACCTACCCGCGGCCCATGCGGGCGCCGCCACACGTGTTTCTGCTTGTTAGCTCAGAAGCGCGGAGAGGGTAGCGGCCAACGGTAGCCAAGTTGGATTGCTGTGGGTCTCGACAATTAGGTAACTGGACATTGGATCTCGACGGCCGCTTCCTCTCTCCAGCGTTATCACCGGGTGGGGGCTTTCTCACCGGACTTGGCCCCTCTTCTTAAACTGGCAGGTTACCGGGGCGCACAGTTTCCCGGACCCGGTGAAAACGCTTGATGCGCTGTGACCATATTATTCCCGATTCGCTGTATCGTGAACGACTTGTCGGCGAACCGGGTGTCGGGCCGGACGAAGTGCGGTACCTGCCGGATGAATGGGAGAGCGACGCGGCGGCGCCTAGTTGCCGCCCGCCGAGTATCGCAGGAAGAAGTTGACGATTTCCTCGCTGGCGGAGATGTCGAAGCTGTGCGCGCCGCTCCAGCCGCCGAATGAGCCGGAGGCACCGGGCCAGCTGTGGCCGCCCCCCTGGACGCCGTAGAGCTTGACCTCGACGCTGCCGGCACAGCCGCTGTAGGTTTCGGTCCACACACGTGTGCTGTCGTCCGCCCGGTCGGGCAGCCACTCCACCGTCGGATCCAACACACAATCGTTGAGCTTGGCCCAGGTCCTGACGCTGGTCGGTATGGACAGCAGCACATCCTCGTGGCCGACCCAAGGCGCCGCGGCGTCCGCGGTGCCGTGCATGAAGAGGACCGGGAGCGGCCGGGCCGGCTCAACAGTTCACGGCGACCTTGCGCGTCATCGGGTAGCTGACGCTGGCGGCGCCGGCCAGATGGTCGGCGAACTCGCAGGCGAGGGTGTGGGTCAGCTCGGCGCCGCCCGAAAACCCCGCCACGTATACCCGGCCGGCGTCGACGGCGAGGCCCCGTTTCAGGTGGGCGACGAGCGTGCGAATGAACGGCGCGTCGTTTGGTTGACTCGCGAAGTCGATGTCGGGGTAGACGGTGATGAGACCGGCGAGGTCCGCGATGCTGTCCAGATCGAGGCTCGCTTCGAAATGGGCGCCCGTGTCACCGCCGCCGTGTAGAGCGACGAGCATTGGTGCCGGCCGGCTCTCGTCATAAGAGGGCGGCAGGTGGAGCGAGTAGTGGCGCTCGACGCCAGCGGACCAGACCCACTCGCCGACGACACCGTCGCCCTCGTCCGGTCCGGTCGACCCGGCGCAGCCGCTCAGCACGGCCAGCGTGAATGGTGCAATCGCCGCGAGCCGGCTCCCCCCTGACATCGTGCTAGAGCGGCCGGCCGAGGCGTTCCTCGAGCACGCTACGGCGACTGCGACTCAACTTCAGCTCGGTGCCATCCTTCAGCAGTATCATGAAATCGCCGTGGAAGTACGGGTGCAGCTCCTTGATACGGTCGAGGTTCACGATGGTCGAACGGTGCGTTCGGACGAAGCTGGCCGGGTCGAGCTGCTCCTCCAGTCTTCGCATAGTGTCACGCAGCAGGTGGGAATTCGCGCCGACGTGTAGCTTGACGTAGTCGCCCTCGGCCTCGATCCAGTCGATCTCTTCGACCTTGAGGAAGATCACGCGGCCGCCGGTCTTCAGCATGACGCGTTGTAGGTAGGCGGCCGGCGACTGGCCCTCTCCGCCAGCCGCTGCTTGGCCGCTCAAGAGAGCGATCAGCTTGCGGGTGAGGTCTCCGACCTCGCCTTTGCGGATCTGCGACTTGGCGCGGTCCAGCGCGGCGGCGAAGCGCTCATCATCGAAGGGCTTCAGCAGGTAGTCCAGCGCGGCGACGTCGAAAGCCCGCAGGGCGTACTGGTCGTATGCCGTCACGAAGATGACGACCGGCATATCTTCGGCGCCGACCTCCTGGATGACGCCGAAGCCGTCCATCTCCGGCATCTGGATATCGAGGTAGACGAGATCCGGTGCCAACCGCTCGATCGCTTCGGCCGCGTCGCGCCCGTTGGCGCACTCGCCGACGACTTCGATTTCCCCGTCGCCGTCGAGCAGCACGTGGATCCCCTCACGGGCCACGGGCTCGTCGTCGACGATCAAGACGCGAATCTTCTCCACGGCGCTAGACCTCGCGCCGGAGCTCGTCCGTCGACAGCTGGAACGGGAGGTCCAACTCGGCGGCGACTCCGCCGTCGTCGGCGTTGCCGACTGCGAAAGCATGGTCGTCGCCGTAAAGCTGTTCCAAGCGCTCGCGAGTCATTGACAATCCGACTCCGTTACCGGACATCGACTCGAGTGTTTGGGGCAGGCCGATCCCGTCGTCCTCGACCGACAGGCGCAACCGGTCGCCCTCGCGCCGAGCGCCTATCTTCAACCGTCCGGCCGACGCTCGCGGCGCTATTCCGTGTTGGATGGCGTTCTCGACCAGCGGTTGCAGTATGAGGTAGGGAACCCGGGCGTCCAGTACGTCGGGCTCGATGCACATCTCGACCTGCAAGCGATCAGCGAAGCGTATCTGTTCGATCTCCAGGTAGCGCTCTATGAACTCGATCTCCTGCTTCAGCGGGACGACTTGCCGGCCCGCACCGTCGAGCGCCCGCCGCAGCAGTTCCGCGAGGCCCGTCACGACGCGAATCGCCTGCTGGCTCTTCTGCGTCCTGACCAGTACGGCGATCGTGTTGAGCGCGTTGAAGAGAAAGTGCGGGTGAAGCTGCGATTCCAGAGCCTGCAGCCGAGCTTCGGCCAACTGCGTCTGCAGCTGCGACTCCCGAAGCTCGCGCTCCCGCCCCTCCTGGTACTGCTTGAACAGGTAGCTCAGTCCGATGACGATCCAGTAGAGGTAGGGGTCGAAATGTAGGAAGGTCACGAACATCATGAGCGAGCGCCTGAGCATGATGGCTGCGCCCGGTTCGATTTGACCCAGCATCTGGCCCACCGACATGAAGACGATGGCGCCGGCCCATGACATGACGAGGCTCGCCGTGATGTGGACGGCGAGGCTGGATCGCCAGCGCTCGCGGTTGAAGGGCCAGCGCTGCCCCAGCCACAGGATGACAGGCGTGAACAGCAACCAGGCGTAGGCCCACGCTAGGTACCACGCCAGCGATTGGGCCAGCGTCATCGGCTGGCCCCGAGCGCGCGCCGTGATGTAGCTTTCGCCCGCGATCAGGAGGCCAAAGAGCGTCCAGGCGCCGATGATCAGCGTCCATTTCAGGCGCGGTCGGCCGGCCAGGCGGCCAATATCGAAGTTACTCAAGTCTTTCTTAAGCCCTGCGTTGGCGGGGTCACACCTTCCCGCCGCATACTAGATCTGGCGCGGCGACCCGGCAACCGACCTGCGGCGAATCGCGGGGTGAACCGGACGAGTGGGGGTAGCGCCGCGATGAGCCGGCGAGCCCGTGCCGACTTCTCGCGTTTCAGTGATGGCCGTAACCTCTCAGTTGACCGTACTTCTCCACCTGCTCGGTCGTTAGGATCTGTCGCACCTCCAGGTGCGCCAACAGGTGCGTGTAGCGTAGCTCGCCCTTCAGCCTGGCGATCTCGTTCATCACCGCTTCTAGCCCGCTCGGTGTCATTTTGTCTTGGCCGGCAAATAGCTCATCGACCTCGCGCTCGCGCGCCACGATCTCTTCACCGAGGCTGATCGCTTCTGCTCGCATCCGCTCGAAGACGGCCTGGGTTTCTGTTTCCTGATCCGAGCTGAGGCTCAACTCTTCTTTCAACTCCAGTACGTGTTTGGGGCCGGGGTAGCCGTTCAGTTCGGCGGCCAGGGCCATACCCATGCCTTCGCCGCTCAACAAGGCTTGAGTCTCCTCCGCAGAGAGCGCCTTGATCTCACGGCTCTCCATGCCGGCGTAGGGCATTTGTTCATGTTGCTCATGTTGCGCCAGCGCCGGAGTGGCTAGCAGAGAGAACGCAGCGAAGCAGGCGATGATACGCATTTCGCGCTCCTATGGTCGGTGCCTCGAATCTCGTCGTCGTGCTCCAAATCTCACCGCTATGGCCGTTTAATCAAGTAAGTCTTGACGCCGGGCTTGGGACGCGTGACGTTTAGACTACAACCCCCATCGCCCCTACCTCTCCTTGGGGAAAAGGACAGTAAGATGTACGCCATAACGGGAGCTACCGGTAACACCGGTAGGGTCGTCGCCGAGTCGCTGCTTGCCGAGGGCAAGGATGTCACGGTGATCGGCAGGAGCGCCGAGCACCTGAAGCCGCTGGTGGAGAAGGGCGGCGAGGCGTTCGTGGGCTCGCTCGACGACGCCCAGGCCATGGCCCTGGCGTTCTCGGGCGCCGTTGGCGTTTACTGTTTGGTCCCGGAGCGGCTCGACCTGGATGATCTTCGGGCCTACCAGCGGCAGGTAGGCCACTCCCTCGCCGCCGCGATTCACGAAGCGGGTGTCGAATACGTCGTTTTCCTGAGCAGCTTGGGCGCGCATAACGGCGAGGGCCTCGGACCGATTTCCGGTCTGCGGGAGCAGGAAGACCGGCTGGGCGCCCTGGACGGTGTGAACGTGTTGAGCCTGCGTGCGGCGTTTTTTATGGAGAACCTACTGCGCAGGATCGACACGGGCATCGTCGGCACGCCTGTGAAGGGCGACATGCCGATGGCCATGATCGCGAGTCGCGACGTAGGGGAATACGCCGCGAAGCGTCTGGTGGCGCTCGACTACGAGGGCCACTCGACGCGCGAGTTGCTCGGCCCGGCGGACATCACGCTCGAACAGGCGACGCGCGCGATTGGTTCGGCCATAGCGAAGGACGATCTGGGGTACGTCCAGTTTTCTTACGAAGATGCCGAGCAGGCGTTCGTTTCGATGGGGCTCAGCTCGTCCTCGGCGAAACTGCTTTCCGAGATGTATCGCGGGTTCAATGACGGGCTCGTGGTGGCGGAAGAGGATCGCTCCCCGGAGAGCACGACGCCGACGACCATCGAGGAATTCGCCGAAACGTTCGCCCAGGTCTACGCCGCCTCGGAAGGGAAGTAAATCCCCCGGCGCCGGTCGGCGCCGGGGGCTTTGACTAGCGGCGTGCGGCAACGTAGCGGTCGGCTACCGCTCCCCAATCGATGGTGTCGAACCAGGCGGCCACGTACTCGGGACGCCGGTTCTGGTACTTCAGATAATAGGCGTGCTCCCAAACGTCGATCCCGAGGATCGGCGTCCGGCCCTCCATCAGCGGGCTGTCCTGGTTCGGGGTGCTCTCCACGACGAGATCACCGGCCGAGTCGACCGATAGCCAGCCCCAGCCGCTGCCGAAGCGGGTGGCAGCCGCATTACTCAGCTGCTCCTTGAAGTCGGCGTAGCCGCCGCAAGCCTTGTCGATCGCCGCCGCCAGGTCGCCCGTCGGCTCGCCGCCGCCGTTTGGGCTCATGATCGACCAGAAGAGCGTGTGGTTGGCGTGGCCGCCGCCGTTGTTGCGCACCGCCGTGCGGATGCCTTCCGGCACCTCGCCGAGTTGGGCCAGCAACTTCTCCACCGGCCAGTCGGCCAGCCCGGAGTGACTTTCCAGCGCCGCGTTCAGCTTGCTCACGTACCCGGCGTGGTGCTTGTCGTGATGGATGCGCATCGTCTGCTCGTCGATGTGCGGCTCGAGCGCATCGTAGTCGTACGGAAGTGGGGGAAGCTCATGGGGCATTTCTATTCCTCCTGATTCACACGAAGAGTTCTAACGGAGCATCGCATTGTATGAAGGCGGCCGGAGGCGCGCAATCGCGCCGGCGCTGCTTGACAAGGCCGGCTCCCCGCTCTCTAGTAGAGACGATCCAGAGCGAAGCAGGGTTCCCGGGGTCCACGTACTGTATGCCATGGAGCGATCACGGACTCCAACAACGACGAGGACGAGATGTTTCTAGGACTGAGAACCGTGGCCTACCAGGTCGATGACCTGGCGAAAGCGAAGGAGTGGTATACCGCCGTCCTGGGATTCGGGCCATACTTCGATGAGCCCTTTTACGTGGGGTTCAACGTGGGCGGCTACGAGCTGGGTTTGCATCCAGCCGACGAGATTACGCCGTTGGGCGCGGGAGGCTCGGTCGCCTACTGGGGTGTTGAGGACGTCCGGGCCGTGATGGCGAGACTGGAGGAGTTGGGTGCGCCCGTGCACAGCGAAGTGCAGGACGTCGGGGAGGGCATCCTGGTGGCATCGGTCATCGATCCGTTCGGCAACCTGTTGGGGGTCATCGAGAACCCGCACTTCAAGCTTCCGTGATCCTCAGGGCGTCCAGGTCCAGAAGTCGGGTCCGATGCGCAGGTTGCGCAGCCACTCGGCGGGCCAGGACGCCCGAAGCAGCACGGCGAGCCAACCGTGGGAGATCGCCAGGATAATCAGGTTGGGCCGGCGATCGAACAGCAGGCACCACGCGAAGCCACCGGCCAGCGTCGCCAGGGCGAGGGCCAGGTTCGGCCAGTGCACGATCGCGAACAGGAACGCCGTGATCGCGGCCGCGATCCCCGGCCCAGCGGTTCCTTCTCGCATCCGCCGGAAAGCGAACGACTGCATCGCGTACTGCTGGGCGAGTCCCCAGAACGGGTAGACCAGGATGGCCCGGACGATGCCGGGCCGCGAGACGGGCTGCGCCCCGGCCAGCAGGCCGATGCCCAGCACCGCGACCGCCGCGACGACGGTGAACAGACCCACCTCTCGGGCCGACGCCCAGAAATTGTCCAACCTCAGGCCCAGGTCCTTCAGCCGGTCTCCGTGCAGGTAGCCGGATATGAACGGCATGAGGACGAGGAACGTCATGTATGGGATCCGCAGCCAATCGTTCTTGATCGGCTGAATCACCCAGACGTAGAGGATGGCGAGAAGCACGAAGAGGATAGGCTCGAGGACGGGGCGCGCCGTTAGTGCCGTGGCCAGCGGTCCTCGCGGTCTTCGGGTCTCGTGCACCTCTACCATCTGGCCTCCGCTGTTAGTCAGATCGGA
>JBDHAL010000132.1:0-9130 GCA_039588075.1 Gemmatimonadota bacterium
CTCGGTGCAACCGACACCTGTTTATTGGTTGATGGGAGTTGATTTACGGCTTGTTTACGGAGTGATGTTGAAGGGGAGGCTGGTGGCCGGGGCGAGGCCGGGGGCGGAGACGGTGAGAGTGTAGCTGGTCGCCGGGGCGTGGATCTGCAGGTCGTCGAAGGAGGCGACGCCGGCAACGGCAGCATTGGTGAGGGTGCCGGTGAGGCGGGCCGGGACCACCGTAATCGCTTCGCCGTCGTCGCCGAGGCCGAGGGCGAGCAAGGAAGTCATCGTCGCCTGCGTCTTGTCGACGGTCCAAAGGGTTTCCGGATTGGCGGCCCCGTCGCCGGTGACGGCGAGCAGCTGGCCGCTGGGTAGAAAGGCGATGCCGGCGACGCCGGTCTCTGTCAGCGTCCCGACGGTCGTGGCGGTCAACGTCACGAGATCGAGCCTCACCAGGTTGCGCACTTTGCGGTTCGCGTTCCCGACCAGTTGAACGACCGCGTAGACCTTTCCGTCGGTGGGGTCGGTAGCCAGTCCGTTGAACCCGGTGATGCTGTCGGTGGAGATCATCACCTGGCCGATCAAGGTCGTGGTGGCCGTCGCCGGATTCAATTCGTAAATCTCGTCGCCAAACATCCCTGCGACGAGGAGGCGATCACCGTCGAAGGCGAGCGCTCGCTGCTCGAAGCGGTCTAGATCGCCGACGAAAGTCTCTGCGCCCGTTAGCGGGTCGAAGCGATACAGCTGGTAGCGCTGCTCGATGGCGATCACGTCACCGGCCTGCGGGTCGAAGACCATCCCCGATACTTCGTACGTCTGAGAGCCGGGTAGCGGAGGCAAGGCTTGCGGCGTGATCGGGTCCACTAGCTGCAGAACCGCTGAACCTGAACTCATCCCACTGGCGTGGAACACCATGCTTCCCGGGTTCGCCTCGAGGCCTATCGTGACGTCGTCCGTGGCGGCGGTCACGACGTTCCCGAACTCGTCCTGGATTTCGACCTGAACCGGCGGCGCGATCGGCGTTCCCGCCGCGGCGCCGGCAGGCTGTGAAGCGAAGGCAAGTTGTGCGGGTGCGGCGGCTTCGATGGTAAACGCCGCGCTGGTCGCCGACAGCGAGCCCAGCCGCGCTTCCAGCGTGAACCCGGTTCCCGCCGTCTCTATCGACAGATCTTCGAAATCGGCAACGCCGCGCTGGGCGGAGACCGTCCAAGTGCCCAAAAGGGACCCACCGGCCGGATTGTCCGCGAGAGACACCGTAACTTCATCGTCTGCCGACAACACGATGCTGCCCGCGGCGTCCCAAAGAGCGACGCGAACCCTTGGCGCGATGGCCGCGCCCGCCGTCGCATCGGACGGCTCCACCCCGAACGAGATGCGCGCCACCGCCGGATTGGGCCCCAGCGCGTCGTCGCCATCCCCACAACCCGCCGTGAACGCGGTCAGCGTCAATAGTGCCACGGCCAGGCGCGTGCTCTTTTGGACTATGGTCATCGGAAAGGATCGGCGAAGACAGCCATCGCGGCTTAGAACCGACCGCCATCTCCGTGGCGGTGACACCCGTAGCAGTTCTCCTTCCCCGTCATCGCATAACGGTCGTGACACGCGTTGCACCAGTAACCGCCGCTGGTGTAGTCGTTCTTATCCAGGTTGTTGACGACACCATAGTCGTAGATTTCTGGGTCGCTGGCCTTGCGGTCTTTGAAAAACAAGTAGGTATCGCCAGCCTTGTTGAGCAGCGTGTCGCGGAGGCTGAACAGGGTGGTCGTGTCGAAATCCGCGTCGATCCTGGCATGCGCGGTGTGGCACGCCCAGCAAGGGAGAACATCGCCAATCACCCAGCCGATGCCGGAGCGGATGTCAACGCTGGAACCGGTTCGGGATCCCATGCCGTCGGCGGACCAGGTGCTCTGGATGTTGGTCATCGCCGTGTCCTGGTCCTGAACCGAGGCGGGAAAACTCCCGTCGTGGCAGTCGAGGCAGAACTCGCTCAGGGTGTCCGAGGTCGACGAGTAGTAGTAGTAGTCGGTCCCCGGGACGTGACCGTCCATCGTGTCGGGATCGAGGATGTACGGCTGAGCCGAGGTGGCCAAGTGAGGGTCGTGACAGCTGGTGCATTCGATCTTGGCGCCGCTTCGTGTCTGGGCCGCGTGCTCGACGTCGTGGCGATCGTTGAGATTCGGGTTCGAGTTGAGGCCCGTAGCGGTTTGAACCCAGTTGATCGACACGCTGAACGCGCTGTTTATATCGATGGATGACGGTCCATCGGCATCGTGGCACTGGAAGCAGAAGCCCTCCTGGATGTTGGCGCTGTCGGGCGTGCTGATGACCACGGAATCCGGCATCAGGAGCTTCGTCTTTTCCGAGCCGTGTCCGCTGCCGTGGCAGCCGAAGCAGGAGGCTTTGCCCGCCGCGTTATGCGAAACGGTGCTCCAAGTCGCGGCGGTGATCACGACCGGCGGCGTGGTCCCGTCGCTGAACGGCGCCGAGCCGTTCGCGCCGTCCGCATCGTGGCAGGCCAGGCAGAAACCGGCGAGGCTGTCGGCCACGGTTTGATCGGTGAACGGATCCCCGGTCAGCTTGAAGGTCGCCGAAGTGTCACCGGGCGAGTCCACGTCCCACAGCCGCACCGTCCCGTTCTGGTGCTGGCTCTGGTCGTGACAGGCCTCGCAATCCGATGTCTTGATCGAGTCGACCCAATCGACGTGATGGCTCAGCCGGTCGAACTCGGCGACGATGGGCCGGCGGCTGCCGCGGGTCACGTCGTGGCAGGCCGTACACCCGCCGCTTCCCTGGAAACCGCCGTCGTGGTCGTGGCAGCTGGTGCAGTTCAGGGTCGCGTTGTGGCCGCCGACGCTGCCGTCGTGCCGGTGCTCGTCGGTGTTCTCGTGGCAGACCTCGCAGATGCCATCGTACGTCGCATCACCGTCGGCGAAGGAGTTGGGTCCGATCGTGTCCGTGAAGACGACGTCCTTGTCTCCGAGGGGACTCGCCAGCAACTCCGGAATCATCCGCCAGTTGCTGCCCGCTTCGCCCTCGTGATTGTGACAATCCCAGCAACTGGTCGCCGTCGAATGCTTCGTCCCGTCGTGGATGTCGACGTTCTTAGGGATGGTAACGTCGGTTCCGTCTCGAGGCCAATCAGGTGGGCCGCCGTCACCGTGACACGAGAGACACAGCTCTTCCGCGAGACTGTAGTTCATCAGCTGGGCGTAGCTGGCCCCGTGCAGCTCGTGGCAGAAATCGCAGTTGTGCTTCGGGACCTGGGCCCGGGCCGACCCGGACGGGCCGAGCGCGAACGGCGCGGCCAGCACGAGAGCGAGGCCCCCGGCGAGTACGCCAAGCCGCCTCATGGCTGCCCCGCCGCGCCGAGGTATACCTCGACGGATTGCGTCAGGTTGCTGGTGACGAACACGTTGCCGCCGTCATCTATGGCCACGTCGAGCGGCAGGCGTAATCCCGCTCCGCGACCGCCGAACTCGTCCACCCGCTCGAGCGTCTCGCGATCGTACACGAGCACCTGAGCCAGGACCGCGTCGACCACGTAGATGCGCCCCTGCCCGTCCACCGCCAGACCCTGGGGGCGCGAGAACCCGCCCGAACAACCCATCATCCCGCAGCTCCCGGCCCCCGAGATCGAGGCGACCAGGTTGCCGCCGTAGTCGAAGATCTTGACCATGCCTGGCTGGTCTATGGTCGCATACTCGCTGATCAGAACCTCACGCCGCGCCGGATCCACCGCGATCCCCGTCGGCGCCTGAAGGCGATCCGCTCCGATGCCCGGCCCCGAGATCGTCTTCCTGCGTGATCCGTGAACGTCGAATACTCTGACTTCCCTCGCTCCGCCGTCCACCACGAACACCAGTCCCAGGACCTCGTCGATCGCCAGATCCATCGCATACTCGACCGCGCCCGCCCCAAATGAACGCTGCAGGCTCCCGCCCCGGGCGTCGTAGATTTCGATCGTCCGCTTCTCGACATTCCCCACGAAGACCCGCTTGCCGAGCAGCCCGATGGCCAGCGGCTTCCCCTCCACCTCGAAGCCCTCGACTGGGCGAAGCGTCGCCGGATCGACTACCAGCACCATCCCGCCACGCGAATCCGAGACGAGCAGTCGCCCCTTCGGGGTGGTCGCCACGCGAACCGGCGCCTCCATCGCTTCGGCCGCCACCATCGAGAACTGCGGCTCGAGTGCCTTCTCGTCCACGTTCGGCGCCGTCTCGGTTGGGCCGTCCTGGTCTCGCCAACAGCCAAACAGAAGCACGCCGCCGATCAGGGCGATGAGCGCATAAGTATGTCTGAGAGTTTTCCGCCGCATCCAGATCCCGCTCCCGGGGGGAAGGCGAGCCTAGATATTAGGTGCAATTTTCCTGCCACCGAACATTATTGCAGATCGAAGAGGGACAAGAAGATAACGGTTCTCATCTAACAGAGCCGCTGGCCTCGTGTGGCAGTCTTGCGTCCTCCATGGTGACCCATATCGGGACGCAATGTCACGGCAGCGGGGTGCTTCTGTCAATAACCATTAGCGATAGAGCGAAAGACACGAATTCGCCTCGAAGGTACAGTTATTGCTCATAAGAACCGTGAGAGGGTCCCCCCTACCTTCTTAAATCTCCCCCGAACAAATACTTGCCACTGATTTCGACCGCAGTTGGTCTGCGTCGCGGGCGGAACTGCATGTTCTGCATTAAACGGCAAGATCTTCTCAATCGGTCGAGAGTCGAATGAATCAGATGCCAACAAGCAGTGCCTCGAATGGCCCAGCCGGCTGCGCGGGCCGCCGCGCGGAAGACGGGCCACCATACCCCAAAGTTGAGGAGGGACCGATGAATCGGTGTATAGGATTCCTGGCGGGCCTGGCGTTCGTACTGGCCAGCGCGGGAACGGCCTTTGGCCAGGCGGACATGGTGAACACGCCGCACGACCTGGTCGGCGGCGGCGCGAACACGTTCATCACGATCACGACGACACCGGCAACCGACCTGTGCCAGATCTGTCACGTACCGCACGCCTCGCAGACGACCGGCAACACGCCCGAGGTGCCGCTGTGGAATCACACGTTGAGCTCAGCGTCGTACAGCATGTACACCAGCGGAACGATCGGAACGATCAAAGCCTCGCCGCAGGGCGTTTCGGCCGCGTGCCTGAGTTGCCACGACGGTTCTGTGGCGCTCGACGCGCTGGGTGGAGCAGCCGGGACGGCGGCCGACACGATCACGGGAACGGCATGGCTGGGTACGGACCTGAGAGACGACCATCCGATCTCGGTCAAGTACGATCTTGCGGCGACCGATTTGAACACGGTAGCCAGCCTGACCAACGTCGTCGTGTACAACGACGGCACGGACGACTGGGTCGAGTGCGGGTCGTGTCATGACCCCCACAACTGGGGTGCGGTAGCGGACTCTACTTTCCTCCGGGCGACGCGGGCCGCAAGCGGCCTCTGCCTGGAATGTCACAACAAGTAGGTTCGCACAAAACAGAGGCCGTCCCGCCGGCCTGATCCGTTTGGGGGGGCGATCGTCTCAGTCGCCCCCCTCTGTGCATTAACGCCGACAAGTCCATTGGAGGACGAGCAACCGCCATGTGGAAACGATCCGTTATAGCCATCCTGCCCATCCTGCTCTCCGCCTGTGGCACCAAGCAGGCTCAGACCGACCTGGTGATGTTCCCGGCGCCACC
The DNA here is from genome assembly GCA_039588075.1 of Gemmatimonadota bacterium. GTDB lineage: Bacteria > Gemmatimonadota > Gemmatimonadetes > Palauibacterales > KS3-K002 > JBDHAL01. The sequence continues at coordinate 5,665 of JBDHAL010000132.1, forward strand.
GGACACGCCGCGAATCCAGTTTCTGACGAGATTCAGCGACTCGGGTGACGTGGGTGGCGGGTCGTCGCTGCTCAGAACCGTCGTCGGCGAAAGCGAAACGGCGCGGGACATCAACAAGCCATACGGAATCGCCGTGCACGGCGGCAAGATCTACGTCTGCGACACGGGGTACGCCACCGTCGACATCCTCGACCTGGAGAATCACAAGTTCGAGTATTTCAGGCCGACGGGGTTCGGAACGCTGCGGGAGCCGATCAACTGTTTTGTCGACAAGGAAGACGGCTGGCTCTACGTGGCGGACATCGTTCGCCGGCAGGTCGTGGTGTTCGACAGCGACGGCCAATACTGGAGCAGTTTTGGTGAGCGCGAGGGGATCCGGCCAACAGACGTCTTCGTCGGCACGTACCGTATCTGGGTATCCGACGTGGCCGATGCGCCGAACGGTAAGATCCGCGTCTACAACAAACAGAACTTCGAGTTGATGGCGACGATAGCCGGCTCGGAGGCGGACTCAGCCAGCCAGCTGGCGTATCCCACGAATCTGTACGTCACCGCGGACCGTGTTTACGTGACCGATTTCGGGAGCTTCACCGTGAAGGTCTTCTCCCGGCAGGGGGACTTCCTATCGACGATCGGCTCGTTCGGCAGGGACCTGGGTCAGTTCGTACGCCCGAAAGGGATCGCCGTAGATCGTGAGGGAATCGTCTACGTGGTGGACGCGGCGTTCCAGAACGTCCAGATGTTCGACTCCGAGGGACGGCTGCTGATGTTCTTCGGAGGCGGCTACCAGGGCCCCGGTTACATGTCGCTACCGGCAAAGGTGATCATCGATTACGACAACCTGGGCTATTTCGAGCAGTTCGTTCACGAGAGCTATGACCTGAAGCACTTGATATTTGTGACGAACCAGTTTGGCCCGGACAAAGTGAACGTTTATGGTTTCGTTGAACCGGCGAAGGGCGCGGACGGCGCTAACTAGAAGGCTGGCGCCGGCCATCCTGGCTGCCGCGACACTCGCGGTCGGGTGTTCCGCCGCGGCGGCCTTCCTCGACATCCCCGAGAGCGAGGATCCGGCCGGTACGGGCGGCGCGCCTGCCGCAGCTTCCCGCGGGCCGGCCGCAACTTCGGCGGTAGCCGTGCAGGACACCGCACGGCCGTCGTTGCCAATCGAGGAGACGCTCGACCGCGACAGCGTGCTCGCCCTGCTTCCGAGGAGTCCGGCCGGCAGCATCGACTGGATGGCAGCGTTGCGGGAGGGACTGATAAACCCGCGCAGTACCCTGCCCGGAGTTCAGGAATCACCCAAGCTGACCGGGTTCGCCTACGACTTCCATTTTAAAGGCTTCAACGCGTTCTTCCCTCACTCCGCCCACCTCGAGTGGTTGACCTGCCAAAACTGCCACCCAACGATCTTCCCCTACCGCGGTGAGCCGATCGGCATGCAGGCGGTGAACGACGGAGAGGCCTGCGGCCAATGCCACGGGAAGGTGTCATTCCCGGCGAGCGAGTGCGAGCGCTGCCACGTCGAGCTGGGGATGCCGGAGGGGCGCCTGTCTCCCGAGCTTCTCGGTGACCTCGTCTTCACACGGGACACGTCACGCGCATCATCCAGCGGCCCGTTTCCACCGGCCCGCTTCAGCCACTGGGTCCACAGGATCCGCTACCGCTGCACGGCGTGCCACCCGGACACGTTCGAGGCGCGCGCCGGTGCCACCAAGATGACCATGTCCGAGATGCAGGACGGCGCGCTCTGCGGTAGCTGCCACAATGGTCGCGTCGCCTTCGAGCTGATGGAATGTTCCCGCTGCCACTACACCGTGGCCGCGACGGAGGACTCGGTGCCGTGAGACGAGTCCTGCGGGTGGCCACGATCGAGGCATGCGCACTCTTGCTCACCGCCGGCGCGGCATTGGGTCAAGGCATCCTGTTTAACCCGCTGAAAGGCGCGGTGGGCGCCGGCTTCGACGGATCGTGGGTCGACCCGACGCACGGGACGGGAACCGCGTGGCGAAACTTCGACGAGTGGGTTCAGCTCGACCTGAGTGGAGCCTACAAGCATCCGCGACTCTTGAGCTTCAACCTCGGAGTGCGACCGGCCTGGACTCAGACCGACTGGACCGGAGGATCCAACCCCGGCGGCAGCCGCTACAACAGGTTCAGCGGCAACTTCGGGCTCGACCTTCTATCGAACGCTCCGCTGTCGCTTTCGTTTTCCGGCATGTTACGGAACGACAGCCGCCGAATCCAGTTCGGCACGGACGCCGACCAACACCGGCTCAACTGGCAGGCGCGCGCGTCGTATCAAAGTCCCTACATGCCGGGTTACCTGCGGTACGTGCAGGAGTCGCGCGACGCGACCTGGACATCGCTCGCCGGTAACATCGCCCGAACGAACATCCGGCACCGGCTCATCGAGTTCACCGCCGCGAGCAGCAAGACGAGGGTATCGCTGCGCCGGCGCTGGTTCGAGGATTTTGTCGATGGGGGCACCAACCTCACCGACGAGGCGAGTTTGTCCCACGGGCTACGCTGGGGAAAGAGGAGCAGTCTCGGGTCTTCTTTCGCTTACTTCAGGAACCAGGGCCGCAAGACGAACCGCAGTATCAGCTGGTCGCAGGCCCTCCACCTGCAACACACCTGGGACCTGTCTTCCGATTACAGTTATCTGATCGACTCCAACAGCAGTTTGGGCGGCTCGGGAAGCGGCAGAAACGGCGTGGTCTCGGTGAAGTACCAGGTTCTTCCCAACCTGGTGCTGGGAGCCCGGGGCCGCGGTCGATACAAGCAGTTCAACGGCGTCGAACAGTCGCTCTACCGTTTGGCGCCCGACGCCGGCATGAGCTTCCAACTGCCCGCCGGAGCCCAGTTCAACGGCAGCATCGCCGTGGGCCACGAGTGGTTCAGCCAGGGCCAGGCGGAGGACTTATGGGTCGACGTCTTCAACGAGCGGCAGCTGATCGACCAGTCCCGCAGCTTCTCGCTCGAGCAGACCTACGCCGACCCAACCAGCGTCGTGATAACGAACGAAACCGGAACCACGGTCTACGATCTGGGCTTCGACTACGAACTGTTCGAGACCGAGCCGTTCCTGGAGGTCATGGCTCTTCCCGGCGGCCGCATCGCGGTCGGCGAGGTCGTTCTGGTGGACTACCGACACAAGATCGTGCCGACGCAGAATAGCAGCTCCCGCATAGTGGACTACCGGCTCGGCCTGAGTGCGTGGAGGCTTGGTCTGTATCATCGTCGGTCGCTCGTAAATGATCTAACGGAGAGCAGCGATCCCGACCGGGTGGCGAGGAACTCGGACGTTGTCTCGAGCGGACTCAGTTTTGGCATGCGCACCGGACCCGGCACGGTGGATATCCAGGGCGAGCACCGTCGCTCCAGAACCGACACTTACGATTTCACGGTCTACCTGGCGCGCGGCGGATTCACCTACCTGTTCGACAGAGCGCGCCTGAGGTTG
>JBDHAL010000133.1:0-9099 GCA_039588075.1 Gemmatimonadota bacterium
CGCGCTTGACCTTGTAGAGGTCCCGAAGCAGTGACCGGTTCTCGTTGAACACGGCCAACGAGCGACGCAGATGATCGTCGCCGATCTCGACGCCGGACACGTCTTCGACGTGGCGCTTCAGCCGCTCGTACTCACCCCGCAGGTACTCGGCGGCGTGGCTCGAGTTGGCGTTCTGCGGCAAATACAGGATTTCGCATCGATAGGGGAAATTTCTTCCCCAGACGCCGGCCAGGTTGCGGGCCGCGTCGCAGATCGGGTGGGTCACGAACATCTCGAGCTCGACCCGCTCGCTGAGCGACAACTCCAGCGACGTTTTGAGGATCGAGCATAGGTACGAACCGAACCGCGAGTCGGACTGCAGCGGCTCGACGGGCGCGCCGCGGATCTTGAGCGGGAGCAGCCCGGCGGCGTGGACGATCTCTTCCGGGAAATAGACCTGGAAATGCCCGACGATCTTGCCGCCGGCATCGCGCCAGCGCTTGACGGTGGGAAAGTCCGTGTCCTCCAGCAGCTCCCGACAGTGCCAGAGGATGTCGTCCACGGACTGGCCCTGCCACTCGGTGAAAACCTGCGGCGCCGTCATCGATGCTTCCATTCGGGTTTGCGTTTCTCCAGGAACGACTGCAGCCCTTCGTTCGCGTCCTCCGTAGCCATCAACTCGTCCACGTAGATCTTCCCAGCCCGCTCCAGCGCCGCGGCCAGCCGCCCGGTGGTCCCGGCGCGCAGCGCGCGTTTCGTGACGCGCAACGCTTCGGCGCTGTGCCGGGCCATCACCCCGGCGACCTCCAGCGCCTTCTGCTCGACCTGGTCGTCGGGCACCACGTAACGGACGAGGCCCGCTGCGGCCGCTTCGGCGGCGCCGATCGTATTGCCGGTCAGCACCAGCTCGGCCGCCAGCGCCGGCGGGCAGAGCTCCGGCAACAGCGCGCAGGCCACGGGCGGCAGCACTCCCAGCATGATCTCCGGCTGCCCGAACACGGCGCCTTCGCCGGCGACCATCAGGTCGGCCCCCTGCGCCAACTCGAAACCGCCGCCCAGGCAGCGACCGCGAACCGCGGCCACCACCGGCGCCGGGAAGTTGTAGAGCACGCCCACGGTGGCGAGGAACTCGGGAATCAACTCTTCGTAGTCGGGTGGTAGATGCTCGGCCACGTCGGCCCCGGCCGAGAAGTGCTTGCCTTCCGCCGCGAGAACCACGACGCGCAACGCCGACTCCGAGCCCAATTCGGCCAGCGCTTCGCGGAAGTCGGCCAGCACCGCGCGGGTCAGGATGTTGAGCGGCGGATGGTCCAGCGTCAGCCGGCCGATCCCATCATCTTGTAACGACGCCTGTACTGTCATGTCAGCTACTCGTCTTTGACCAGGTTGTACCCGGCTGTTCCAGGCTGTAATAGACCTTGATCTCTTCCAGCTCCTCGAAGATCCGCGGCACCACCTGGACCTCCATGCCGATCTGGATCTCGTCTTCCCCGATGCTTTCACCGAGCCAGGCGAGCGCCTTGCCGCCTTCCTCGAGGTCGACGACGCCCACGGTGTACGGCGCCACGTCCTCGAAGCCGGTGGGCGCGGCGACGATCTTGGTGAACGTGTGCAGCACCCCCTTCCCGCTCAGCTCGAAGAACTCGAAATCGCCGCTCATGCACTCGTTGCAGTCGGCCCTGGGAGGGAACGACGTGGCGCCGCACTTCTTGCAGCGTGAGCCCATCAGTGAACCGTCCTTCAAGTGCTGGGCGAACTCGCTGACCTTGGTGTACGGCGTGTAGTTGACCTTGCCGAACCATTTGAACATTGCTCAATCCCTCTTCATGACCTGGACGAAACAGTACTGGCCGATCCCGCCCACGTTGTGCGTGAGGCCGACGTCGGCGTCGGGGACCTGGCGCTCACCCGCTTCGCCTCTCAGCTGTTTGGCGATCTCGTAGGTCATCGATAGGCCGGTGGCGCCGATCGGATGGCCCTTCGCCTTCAGGCCGCCGTCCACGTTCACCGCCACCTTCCCGCCGACGTAGGTCTGGCGCTCGGCTACGAACGGGCCGCCTTCTCCCTTCTTGCAGAACCCCAGGTCCTCGTACGCCATGATCTCGGCTATGGTGAAGCAGTCGTGCACGTCCGCTACTTTCACATCGGCGGCGGATACGCCCGCCATCTTGTAGGCATCGGCGGCGGCCTTCTCCGCGCTGGGCAGCCCGACCAGGCTGGGCCTTCTGAGCACCGACATCGAGGCCGTGGCGCAGCCCACGCCGTCCAGCCACACCGGCTTGTCGGACATCTCCCTGGCCCGACCCTCACTCGCCAGGATCACGCAGGCGGCGCCGTCGGCGTTGGCGCAGCAGTCGTAGACGTTGAACGGAGTCGCGACTTCTTCCGACGCGTTGGCTTTCTCCGCCGTGATCTCTTTCCTGAACAGCGCGTACGGATTCATCGCGCCGTAGTGGTGGTTCTTGATGGCCACGTCCACCAGATGCTCGCGCGTCGTGCCGAAGTCGTGCATGTGGCGCTTGGCGAACATCGCGTAGTAACCGGGGAACGTGGTGCCGAAACCTGACTCCCACTGCACCTCCCCCACCCTTCCCATCAAGGCGAGTATCTCGGGCGTGGAGAGCTCGGTCATCTTCTGGCAACCGATCACCGCCACGACATCGTGGACGCCCGCCTGGATGGACATCCAGGCCGTACGTAGCGCCGCGCTACCCGACGCGCAGGCGACCTCGGTGAGCCAGGTCGGCTTCGGTACCAGCCCCAGATATTCCTGGATCACGCCGGCCAGCGAGCGCTGCTTGTGGTATTCCGGGACCGACCCGATGACCGATGCGTCGATGACGTCGCGATCGATCGCGGCGTCTTCCAGGGCTTCCCTGAACGCCTCGAAGGCCAATTCCTGCACGGTGGCGTCGCTGCGCCGGCCGAAGACGCCGTGTCCTATCCCTATGATTCCGACTCTAGTCATAGTCGCTTCACTCTACATGTATTGGCCGCCGTCGACCTTGATGACCTCGCCCGTGATGTGGCGCGACCTGTCGGAGCACAGGAACGCCACCACGTCGGCGCATTCCTCCGGGGTCGCGAACCGGCCCAACGCCGTCTCGTCCATCGCCTTGGTGAGAAACTCCGGCGGGATGCCGTGGGCCATCTCGGTCATGACCATGCCGGGCGCCACGACGTTGACGTTGACGTTGAACTTGCCCAGCTCGCGGGCCAGCGATTTGCTCATGGCGATTTCGCCGCCCTTCGAGGCCGAGTAATTCACCTGGGCGAACTTGCCCCGCATGCCGTTGATCGAAGAGATGTTGACGATCTTGCCGCCCTTCTGATCCTTGAAGGCGATGGCGGCGGCCTTGTTGTAGTTGAAGTAGCCCTTGAGGTTCACGTTGATGACCGTGTCCCACTGCTCCTCCGACATCTTCCAGATCACGCCGTCCCAGTTGATGCCGGCGTTGCAGACCATGATATCGAGGCGGCCGAATTCCGCGACCACGGTCTGTACCATGTTCTGCGCGTCGTCGTAGCTGCTGACGTCCGCCTTGACCGCCAGGCCCTCGCGGTTCATCCCCCCGATCTGCTCGATCACTTCCTTCGCTTCGGCGTCGTGGCGGCGGTAGTTGATCGCCACGTTACAGCCTTCGCGAGCCAGCGTCAGCGCGATGGCCGAGCCGATGCCCACGCTGCCGCCCGTGACTATGGCGTTCCTGCCTTCGAGTCCTAGGTCCATGGCCAACCTCAACCCTCCTGCTGATACTGCGGCGAGATCGCGCGTATCAACTCGTCGTCCCACGGGTGACCTTCGGCGAGCAGCTGCCGCAGCTTGATGAAGTCGACCTCGCGGTTGCCCTTGGGTCCCTCGTTGAAGGCCCGGAAGCCGGCCTTCGCTTCCGTCATCATGTTGAGGGCCAGCCACTCGCGGTTCGTGACGTTCGTGTTGTCCCAGTGCCACTGCTTGTGCTTGCGCAGCCCGTTGACGGTCTTCGAAACGCAATCCGGCATCAGCAAGAGGATCTTCAAGCAGAGACTCTCCACCGCCTCGTCCAGCTTGCCCAGGTCGGTTTCCGCTTTGCCGAGCACCTCTTTTGCCGCGTTCCTTTCGGCGCCCGTCTTGAAGTCGCCGTACACGATGTTGCCGAACTCGTCGAGGAAGCGGTCGGTGACAACCATGGGATTGGGGATCCACTCGCCGTCGAGCTTGAGAACCGGAACGACCTCGTTGACCAGGCCAATGAACAGAGCCTTGTGGGCGCTCCACATGTCGCACAGAACGCCGCTCTCCATGGCGCGGGAGAAGCCGACGTACAGCGGCAAGAAGTCGGTGGAGCCGCCGTCCGGCGCCGATCCGTGCTTGGGGCCGGCCTGGCCGAAGCGCGCCGTGTCCGCGGTCACGGTGAAGTCGCAGGCCATGCCGATCTCCTGGCCGCCCGCCACGCGCATCCCGTTGACTCGATTGATCACCGGTTTGTCGCAACGCAGGATCGAGTCCATCATGTCGTTGAACAGGCGCATGTACTGCTTGTACTCCTGCGGATTGCCGGCGTAGTACTCGGCGTATTCCTTCGTGTTGCCGCCGGTGCAGAACGCCTTGTCGCCCACCGCCGTGAACACGACACAGACCACGCTGCGGTCCATGCTGGCCTGCCGAAAGGCCAGTATGACTTCCTTCACGGCATCCGTCGTGTAGCTGTTGAACTGTTTCGGGTTGTCGAGGGCGATCCAGGCGTTGTAGAGGCCTTCGACCGCTGCGCCCGCGCCATCGCGCGCCGGGCGAAGTTCGTACTGGATTTCCTTGAAATCGGGTTGGGGCACGAGTGTATGGCTATTCAGCATGGCGCGTCCCTCCCTACGACGCCCAGTCAGGAACCAGGATGGCCCGCTTGTCGATCTCGTGATCGGCCACCTGCTGCATCACATCCGGTCCCTCGCTCATGGGATAGGTCTGGATGAAAGGTCTGAGTGTGATATCGCCGTCGGTCACCAGCTGCAGCGCCTCCGGGTAGAGCTCCGGCTTGCAGCCCCAGGTCCCCTGGGCCGTCGCGTCGAACGCCATCAGATTGCTCAACCGGAACTCGCCTTTCGCCAGCGTGAAGCCGACGACGATCAGCGTGGAAGCGTGGGTCAGCAGGCCGTAGGCGGTTTGCTGGCCGGCGGGGTGGCCGGAGCACTCGAAGATCTTCCAGCTGTGCCCGGGGGCACCCCACTCTTTCGCCTGCGCTTTGACCTGCTTCTTGAGATCTTTGAACTCGGTCTCGGCGGAGTTGATGGTGAGGCCGGCACCGTGCTCTGCGATTGCGTCGAGTTTCTTCTGGTCGACGTCGATCGCTATGACCTGGGCGCCGAACGCAGCCGCGATCTGCACGCAGTACGTGCCCACCCCGCCGACGCCGACCACGATGGCGAGGTCATCGACGACCAGGCCGGCGCGAACGATGGCCTGGTAGGGCGTCGTCACGGCGTCGGCGATCACCGACAGCTCGGGCAGCTCGTAGCCGCGCCTGTCGTCGACCACGCAGATTCCGTTGCCCGGCGCCGCGATGAACTCGGCAAAGCCGCCGTCGATGTCGTTGCCCGGCATCATCTGGCCCCGGCACACGTTGCCGCGACCCTGCCGGCACAGGTCGCAAGCTCCGCACGGGATCACCGCGGGTACGATCACTTCCTTGTCGAGCAGATCCTTGTATCCGGCGCCCGCCGCGACGACCCGGCCGCTTATCTCGTGACCGAGCGTCAGTGGTAGAGGTTTTTTGGTGGGGACACCGTCCTTCCAAAAACCGATGTCCGTATGACACACGCCGCAGCCGGCGACCTGGACCACGACCTGGTCGTCGCCGGGCTCCGGTTGCGCGACCTCCTGGACCTTCAGGGGCGCGCCCACTTCCAGCAGCTGTACGGCCTTCATGATTTACCCCCAACGGGTGATGGGGTTAGCCCGCCGATCAGATAGTCGGCGAACCGGGATCCCAACTCGGCGGCATGAACCGCTCCCTCCGGGCGATACCAACGGGCGATCCAGTTGATCGCGCCGAGTATGGCGAACACGGCTATCTTCGGGTCGACTTCACGGAACTCTCCGTCCTCTATGCCCTGGACGATCAGCCCGCGCAGCTCGTTCTCGTACTTGTCCCGCGCCGCCACGATCTCGCCCCGACGGTCCGGCGACAGCGCCGGCACCTCGAACGCCAGCGGCGAGCCCTCCAGCGTCTCCGTCATCACACGCACGTGCTCGCGGATCAGGTGCGCCAAACGCTGGCCCGCCGTGTCGCAGCAACCCTGCGCTTCTGCGATGATCCGTTCGATCTCCGCCAGCGACTCGCGGTGACACTCGTAGAGGATCGATTCCTTGTCCGGGAAATAATGGTAGAGCGCGGTCTTTCGAACGCCGAGTTGCTCGGCGATGTCTTCCAGCGTCGTGCTGTGGTACCCGTTCTCGCGGAACGCCCTCAGCGCCGCGTGCAGGATCTCGGTCCGGCGGCGTTCCCGCTTCTCGCGGACGTGGGGAGAGGGTGTGTCGGGCGAACGGCCGTCGGGCATAGGCACTCCGTTGAGCCAATTTGAATGTTAGTTCAAAATTTTAACGTTCAGTCGGCCCCTGTCAAGCACCAGTGCGCCTGATGTTTCCGCCGCTGTCAGTGTCACTTGACTAATAGTCGATCCGCATATATGCTCCACGCAACCATCTGGACGGTCCCCGCATCTTATTGGACAAGGAGAGTCCAAGTATGCCTGATGAGAAAGTCACTTCGCTGCTACCGCTGAGCCCGCGGGATTTCCTGATCCTGTTCGCGCTGGTGGAAGGAGAGCGCCACGGCTATGGGCTGGTGAAGGACGTGGAGCGCCAGTCGAACGGGGTGGTGCGGATCGACCCGGCGAACCTGTACCGGTCGCTGAAGCGGATGATCGGCCAGGGGCTGGTGGCGGAATCGGGCCGGCGCCCGTCCCCGGAATCGGACGACGAGCGGCGGCGGTACTACCGGATCACCGACCTAGGCGCCGAAGTGGTGGCGGCGGAGGCGTCGCGACTGAGCGAGCTGGCGGCGGCGGCGCGGGCGAAGGACCTGATACCGCGATCGGAGGGCGCGCAGTGAGAACGCGCGGGACCGTGAAGGGAGCCGGCGTCGCGGAGCGATTCTATCGCATCCTGTTGCTGGCCTATCCGCCGGAGTTTCGCCGTGAGCACGGGCGCGACGCGGCGGAGGTCTTCCGCGATCTATATCGAGAGGCGTACACGGGCGCCGGTCTTCGCGCTGTCTCGCTCTTGCTGCTGCGTTCCATTTGCCAGGTGATCGTCTTCGGAACCGAGGAGCGGTTGCGGACCGCGTTTCGCAGGAACGCGTCTGGGCGCAAAGCTGGCCGGGATCGAAATAAGAGTCTGGGGGAAAAGATGGAGCGGTTGCTTCAAGATCTACGATATGCGATTCGAACGCTACGCAAGCGGCCCGGCTTCACGCTCACGACGATCCTGATCGTAGCGCTGGGCGTGGGCGCCACGACGACGATCTTCAGCGTGGTGGACGCGGTGCTTCTGCGGGAGCTTCCCTACCCCGAGCCGGGTGAACTGGTACTCGTCACGCGCGAGCGCTCACCGGCATCTGTTCCTGACTACATCGACTGGCGCGACCGCACGACGTCGTTCGAGTCCTGGGCCGCGACGTGGGACGTCTCACGTGACCTAACCGGAGAAGGCGAGCCCGAAAGGCTGAAGACGGCTCTGATCACGCGGAACTTCTTTTCGATTCTCGGCGCCGGTCTGTACCGCGGCCGGCTGTTGACGCCGAACGACTTCGACGCCGGCGCCGAGGCCGTGGCCCTGCTGAGCCACGACATGTGGCAGCGGCGTTGGGGCGGCGATCCATCGGTGATCGGGCGAACCGTCACGTTGGGCGGCGAGCCGGTGGTGGTCGTGGGTGTGCTGAGTCCCGACTTCCGGCCGCCGGAGGCGCTGCAACTGGAAGGGATGGACATCTACGTCCCGCTGGACCTCACGCACCCGGACTACCAGACGCGCGAACTCTGGATGCTGGCGGTCGTAGCCCGGCTGGCTCCCGGCGTGCCGGTCGAAGCGGCGCGCGCCGAGACCGACGCCCTGGCGTCAGCGCTGGCCGATGAGTATCCCGATTCGTACGTCAGGCGTGACGGAACCTTCCGCACCATCGAGGTGGAGACGTTCGAGGTCGCCACGGTAGGCGATATCGGCCCCACGCTGTACATGTTCCTCGGCGCCGTCGGCCTGATGCTGCTGATCGCCTGCGCAAACGTCGCCAACCTGTTCCTGGCACGAGGAACCGACCGCGAGCACGAAGTGGCCCTGCGCTCGGCGCTGGGCGCCGGACGCGGCCGGATCCTCTCGCAACTGCTCACCGAGAGCGTGGCGCTCGCCGTGGCCGGCGGAGCGGTGGGCGTCGCCATCGCGTATTGGGGCGTAGAAGCGTTCAGGATCCTGAACCCCGGCGGCATTCCGCGCCTTGCCGAGGTCAGCGTCGACCTCCGCGTGCTCGCCTTCGCCTTCGTCCTCGCCGCTATCACGGGCGTCGTCTTCGGTATCATACCCGCGGCCAACTCGGCGAAAGTCGACGCGCAGACGGCGCTTCGCGAGGGCTCAGCCCAGACGACGGCTGGCCGCAAGCGATCCAAGCTGAGAAGCGGGCTCGTGATCGCCGAGGTCAGCCTGGCCCTGGTGCTGCTAGTGGGCGCCGGCCTGCTGTTCAACAGCTTCATGCGACTCACGCAGGTGGAAACCGGCTTCGACCCCGAGGAGCTGATCACGATGCGGCTCGACCTCGGTTCGGCCTACGAGGGTGATGAGATTACGCGGTTCACCGAGGCGTTCCTCGAGCAGATCGGCGCGACACCGGGCGTGAGAGCCGCCGGCGCTTCCTGGCGCCTGCCGTTCGATCGCGGCCGCTGCTGCTGGCGCAGCTCCACCTGGCAACCCGCCGGGACCGACACGTTAGGCCCGTTCCTTCACCCCGTGACGCCCGAGTACTTCCGAGCCCTGGGCGCTCCCATCATAGAGGGCACCGGATTCACCACCCTGGATGAAGGGGTAGTCCCGGACCGGGACCTGTCCGAGAAATCGGCGGCTAGCCAGCCCATACCGGTCATCATCAACCGGGCGCT
>JBDHAL010000134.1:0-9092 GCA_039588075.1 Gemmatimonadota bacterium
AGGTGGCGAGGATCGCGATTCAACCCGATCGGCCCGGGGACCTGACGCAGACCATCACCGTGCCCATCGACAGCTCGCTCGTAACCGGAAGCGACGGAAACCGTGCGGCGGCTGCTTCCGATTTCGTACTCGAGCGCTACGACAACGTGTTCATCCGGATCCAGCCGGGCTTCGAGGCGCAATGGACGGTAGCCATTACGGGCGAGGTCCGGTTCCCCGGCGCCTACGCCCTGCAGCGCAAGGGTGAGGGGCTGGGCGGCTTGGTCGAGCGGGCCGGTGGCCTGACCGCTGAAGCCTTCCCGGAAGGCGTCCGCTTCTTCAGACGCCAGGAGGTGATCGGCGATCCCGAGCCGAGGCTCACGCGGGTGAACGTCGACCTTGTGGACATCCTGGAGTACCCGTCGGAGCGCAACGCGATGGTCCTGGCGGACGGGGATTCCGTCCACATCCCTCAGTACGACGGCACCGTGTACGTCGATGGTGCGGTGCTCTATCCGACGAGTGTGCGTTATGAGCCGGGCAAGGGATTGGACTACTACATAAAGAGCGCCGGCGGCTACGCCCGTGACGCCGACAAGGGCCGTAGTCGGGTCGAGTTCGCGAACGGTTCGGTGAAGCTGCCGAGCCGGTTCTTGTTCTTCTCGTCCAAACCCAAGCCCGGACCGGGCAGCCACGTCTTCGTGCCGGCTAAGCCACCGCCGCCGGCGGCCAGTGGCTTTGACTTCCGTAGCATGGTCGCCATCCTCACGGCGGTCACCACGATGGTCATAGTGATCGCTCGCAACTAGCGCTCCAGCGCCTCTTCGATCACCCGTCCCATCCGTTCCTTGAACACGCTCTTGTCGAAGCGACGGGCGAGGTCCTCGATACTGTCCGCCGAGAAGCTGCCTTCGATCTTCTCGAATTGGTCGACCGCCGCGAGCAGCGCTTCCGGTGTCTGCTCGTGGAAAAATAGGCCGGTGGTTCCGTCGACGACCGTTTCGAGCGCGCCGCCCCTCCCGTAGGCGATCACCGGACGGCCGGCGGCCATGGCTTCCACAGGGACGATCCCGAAGTCCTCCAGGCCCGGGAAGATCAGAGCCCGGCAACGCGCATAGTGCTCCGCCAGAGCCGGCGCGGACTGCCAGCCGAGTAGCTCGATGTTCCGGCCGGCCATCCGCTTGATCTTGGAGTACTGCTCCCCGTCGCCGATGACGACCAGCCGCCTCGATGTCCCACTAAAGGCCTCGACTGCCAGGTCGGCCCGCTTGTACCTGACCATCTGTCCCACCAGCAGGTAATGGTCGTCGCGCTCGGCGCTCGGTCTGAAGGCTGCGGTGTCGACCGGCGGCGGAACGACACTCGACTCGCGCCGGTAGTACTTCTCCACACGCGAACCGACGTAGGCGGAGTTCGTCACAAAACGGTCGACCCGCGCTGCCGTCGTCACGTCCCAGATTCTGATGTAGTGGGTGAGTGGCCGCATCAACGCCCGCGTCATACGGCCGGCGTTACCGAGGTAGTCGTGGTACATGTCCCACAGGTAGCGCATCGGCGTGTGGCAGTAGCAGATGTGTACTGCCTCCGGTGACACGACTACGCCCTTGGCGGGCCCCGACTCGCTGGATATCACTAGGTCGTAGTCACGCAGGTCCAGCTGCTCCAGCGCCAGCGGCATTAACGGCAGGTAGCGTTGATACCACCGCTTCGCTCTCGGCAGCCGTTGGATGAAGGTGGTCGTGACGCTGTGTTGCTTGATCGTCTCTGAGATCGCCCCAGGGTCGAAGACGTGTGTGAAGATGTCCGCCTCCGGGAACATCTCGCAGAGCGCCTCGACGACCTTCTCGCCGCCTCGCATCCCGATCAGCCAGTAGTGTACTATCGCCACCTTCAACGGTCGGCTCCTTCCGTTTGACCCAGCCAGTGGCTCAGATCGACGGCTAGCAATGTCTGAAGCTCGGCAACGTCATCGCGGAAACGCTCGCGGAGCTCCGCCGCCGTCGCCGGGTCCATCGTCGGGCGCGCGTCGTATGACCGGTACAGTGTGCGTACGACCAGTGGGTTGGCCTTGACCCGGCCTATCAGCGACGTCATGCCTATCCTCCGCGCCGTCTCCGCGCCCAGCTTCACCAGCCGCGCCAGTGCCATGCTGCGCGGGCGGCTGGCCGGTAGCACGCGCTCCTCGTAGGGCAGTTCATCGACGAAACGGACACCCAGGAACTCGAGTACTTCTGCTGCGAAACCCCGCGGATCGGCTCTCAGCTTCTCGAAGAACAGGACCTTGATCTGATCTCGTGGGAACAGCTCGAAATAGGGTCTCAGGTGCTTGGCATAGAGACTGTTGTCGACGAGCTCGGGAAAGCGGCTGAGGGCCGTCTCGAATGACTCGCGTGTGCGGCCGCTGCGGATCATGTAGAGATAGTGCGAGAACGTTCGCTGTACCGGGTCGCGCAGACAGGTCAGTAGCCTCACGCCGGGCAGGTCATTAGCGATTCGTTCCGCAGCGACGGGTGAGAACAGATAGTCGTGTGAGAGCTCGCCGACGGCTCTGGTGTCGGGCGCAGCGCCGTCGAATAGAGAGAAGTACCAGTCCAATCCCCGAGTGTAGAAGCGATCGAAGAAATAAATGTCCTTCAGGTCCGGAACATGACAGTCGGGGTGCTGCCTGAACATCTGGTAGAGCCAGGTGGAGCCGGTCTTGTCCGGGCCGATGAAGAGGAAGGTCGGCTTCATTCGCTTCCGACTCTCGAGTAACCGTATTTGCCCAGCAGTGGCCACGTCAGGCTCGTCACCAATAATCGGTGGCGGCTCGCCATGCCCGCCTTCCACTCGTCGTCCAGGCGTAACTCGACTTCACCGGTACGGAAGCGGCTCGGGTTTCCGGAAAAGGCGTGGTTCATCCCCAGCGTTACGACTCGCTCACCGACAAACGGCATGCGCTCCGGTTCCTCTCCGGCGAGCGCGGCGACTCGTCGGACAGCCGCCTGTGGGTCCTGCATGAAGTCCTCGTAACGCAGAAGCATGTAGCGGTCCGGTTGGTGCCAGCGCAGTCGACTTGCGGCGCTGTTCAGCAGTCCCCACTGCAGCGAGCTCTTGAACGGGTTATGCTGACTAAGAATCTGTCCTTCTCCCTTGTCGGGTTGGGCTTTCCTTCGCAGCCACGAGTAAGCCACGCCCCGCGGATCTCGAACCATGTGGAGGATGTAAAGTTCGATCGATGGTACCAGCGAGAGAAGATGGGCGTAGAGGGGGTACTTCGATGAGTCGACTACGACACTGCACCCGCTGACTTGGCGGACGGCTCTGTATAACCGGGAGAGTGTTTCCAGGTAGTCCGCCGGTGCCGGCTTTCCCAGAAAAAGCCTGCCCGAAGCGATAACGAGCGGAAGTCGGCGAACCGAGATGCAACTGTTGTGCAGCTTTGCCATTTCGTGTGGGTCGATGTTGGCGAGGCCGCCGAATGCCTCGTCCAATATGCTCCGCCAGACTTCGTTCTCCCGGAAAGGCACTCCGTTGCCGCAGAGGCGATTCTCGATGAACCCTCTTTCCCATATGAATCGGAGCTCGCCGACGGAAAAGAATCCGTCAAGCTGGCCGAGTATGTTGTCAAGGATAGTGCTCCCGCTGCGCCCCCACCCGGTTATGTAGAGGACCTTTACTCCGTCATCCTTCGGGCGTGTGGATCTGTCAGTCATCGCAGGTCGAGAAGGGCCCGGTGCTTGGGTCTGCGTCGTCTGCCGTGGCCAGTCCGAATGATGCCTTCGGATAATGCTCCTGTGCGACGTCCCATGTGATCTCGAAGATACGTCGGCGCTCATCCGCCGACATCATCTTCATGCGCAGAGCGAACAACTGGGCGCTGTCTCGTTTGAAGTCCTGCACCTTCCCGCTCGCCGCTTCGGCGCGGCCCTTCGCGCGCGTGTTGGCTTGGACCATGCGCTCGACTCGCTCACTCCAGGTCAGGTCCAGTTTGTCATAGAGTCCGCTCATGATATCGAGTGGGCGGGCGCTGAGTTCCTCGTGCCTAATAACCGGCCAGTCTGGGTTTCGGCTTGCCTGCGCCAGCAGGACCTTGTTGAGCGCTCGCCAGAGGGCGGCCCCGCGCTCGACGGTGTCCGTATACCGCTCGGCAGCAAAGCTCGGGTCGTCGCTGAAGTAGTCGTCGACGAGTTCACTTTGGCCCGCGAGGGGCTCGAGATTCACCTCCCAGCCGAGCCGTCGTATGCTGGCCACGAAGGTGACCGGGTGGCGTATGACGATCACCGGCTTCACCCCGAATGATGCGCTCAGGTACTCGGTGAGCAGGCAGCCGATCGGATCCTTGATGACCGCAGCCTTGTGGAAAGGGTTCAGCTTGGCGAATCGGAGATAGAAAGGCCCACGCGATCCAACGAATCGCTTTATCAGTTTGCGAGCTCTGCTGTCGTTCTGGTAGTAGCCCGTACGTAGCTTGAAGTCGTAGGTGAAGATCTTGCTGATGAGGGATTCGTATTTCCCTCCCTCACCCGGTCGCAGGTAGAGGTAGCGCTGCTCGATGCCGGGGATTCCGCAGTCGGGATTGAAAGGTTCGTGGATGTAATCGACTTCCAGGCGAGCGCTCAGGACTTTGCCTAGGAACGTGGTGCCGCTGCGAGGTGCACCCGTGACAAATATCCAGTTCTCTATCTTCATGCCGCGCGGCTCCCTGCCGCCGGCTCTTCGGGCGGTCCCGGGATCGACTGAACCGGCCTGGTCGGGACGCGATCGTAACTGATGCCGACGCCGATAATGGTAAGCGCCGGGATGCAGAGGGATGGAGCCGCCAATGCGTGTCCGAAGAGGGCTGCGACGAGCGCAAACACTATGATACCTTCGCTCGCCTTCATGTAGGCTGATAGGTCCGGGGAGGTGGCGTGTGCCTTGCCTGCGCGCTGCACACGTCGCAGCAACAGTATCCATAGCCACATCAGCAGGCCCAGCCCAAGTAGTCCCGTCTCGGCGAGGACGTGCAGGTAGGAGTTGTGTGCGTGGTGAACCTCAGTCACCCTTTTGCCGCTCAGCCCGAATCCCACCAGGTCGCTGCCCACGTACTCGACGTGGACATCATAATCGTTCCAACGGCCGAAACCGATACCCAGCAGAGGGCTCTCACGGAACCGTCTTACGGAGTACTTCCAGTATAGGAATCGAGTGAGGATGTTGTATCGCTCGGGGTCAAGGCTTCTCTGCTGGCCGGGTTCCCAGCGTGCCGTCTCAACTACCTGCTCGATCGCCTTCACGGTCTCGGGTGAGATGACCGAGACCGTACGGTCGTACGTATGTGGCGCGACGAAGGGCAGGGCGGCGACCCCGATCGCCAGGATCAGCAGCACGTACGCGACGGTCTTGGCCTTCAAGTTCCGCCACACATACCAACCGCTCGCTACGAGTAGGCCCGCGAGCGCCTCTCGTGATGCGGTCCCGAACACGGGCAGGAGCATCGCAACACCCAGTAGCGTTAACGGACGGCGCTTGGACTCGAGGCCGCAGATCAAAAGAAACAGAAAGACGGTGGCGTAGAAGGTGCCGGCACCCGTGTGCGAGGTGAGGAAGCCGAAGAAGTTGTGTGCTTGGCCGCCGGCGAGAGCGGGTGCACCGGTGGCTGCCCAGATCGCGAATAACGGCAGGCTTGCTATTCCGATCCAGGCGACCAATCTCGTGACGAATCTGATGTCTCTACGTCTTGCGGCGTAAACCGAAAACATCAGCAGTGGGATGTAGCAGATAAAGATCCGTCCCTCGCCGGTGTAGAAGCCGGGAGATGCCACTGTCGCGAGCGTGAGCGCGCCCACCAGAAATCCGCTTCCAATCCAGTACAGGTAGTTCAGGATTACGAGGTAGCCGACCTTGTCCATCGACAGCCGGCGCCACACCGAGGCGTACCAGACGACCACGGCGAGGAGTAGACCGAGGGCGAGGACAACGCCAAACTTGAGGAGGAAGATCCCTCCAATCAGTAGGCCGGCTGCGAGAGCTGAGATTCGAGGTTTCACTCGTGGGCCCGTGACCGTATCAGCGGTAGAATGACAATGCCCAGCCGTGACCACGAGTAATATGTGGCTACGAGGTTCAGCATGGCGAGACTGGTGGCAGTCGCGATGGCCGCGCCCAGCGCTCCGGCGATGGGAACCAGAACAAGGTTGAGCGCCAAATTGAGTGCGGCGGCGATCGCCACACTGTTTCTCATCTGTTTTTCGTGGCCTGTCATCATCAGCAGATAACCGACGGAGCCGGTGGCGACGTTCACGAACTGGCCAATGGCTAGGATCATGAGCAACGGCGCTCCCGCGACGAACTCCGGTCCGAACAGCCGCATGACCGGGCCGGGTGCCAGCGTGAAGACGAGCAGTAGCGGAGTGGCGATGACGAGCATCAACATGGCGGAGCTCCGCGCCATCGAGTTCAAGGCCTTTATGTCGCCCTGTCTGTAGAGGGCCGCGAACTTCGGCGCTGCGATGCTGTTGACCGCCATTAAGACCAATCCGCCCAGCAGCACGGTACGAGAGGCTGCGTTGAAGATGCCGACGTCGGCGCTGGTCGCCCAGATACCGAGGACGATCGTGGCGGTCCAGCCCATCGCCATGTTCATCGATTTGACCCAGAGAAGGGGCAGCGACGTTCTGAGTAGCTTATCCCTGTCGAAACTCCCCTGGGCATCCCGCGCTTGCGGCGTAGCTCGTCTCCACAGCCAGACTGCGACAACCGCCGTCAGCGCTCCGGCGGCGGCGTAGGCCCACACGGCGCCGGCAACGCCCCATCGCGGTGCGAGCACGAGCAGGCCGAGCAGGCCCAGGGCCGGGACGCTCACCCCTGAGATCAACACCGACTCGGCTATCCGCTTCAGGCCCTTGAGGAGTTCCGCGTGAAGCAGAGCCAGGACCATCGGAATGATCGCCAGCGCCATCCAACGCAGCGGACCGGCCAGTGCCGGCTTCGAAAACGCCACGTGCGACAGCCACCCTGCCGCTGCGGCGGTGACCAGCGCGGCGGCGATGGCGGCCCTAAGGGCGACGCTCATTCCGGTGCGGTAGACTCCTTTCACCTCCGCCCAGTCGCCCACCGCCGCGGCGGCCGCGGTGAATCGCAACAGCGCGTTGTCGAGGCCAAGCCGGCCGAATACCGTGGCGATTGTGGTGAGGGTAAGTGCAAGGAAGTAGATGCCCGCGCCGTCGGCCCCGAGTAACCGAGCCAGCACTACGTTGAACGCGAAAGTCAACCCGGCGCCGAAGACTCTGAGTATCAAGGCTACTACGGCGCCACGCGCCACTTCGCGCATGTGATGGTCGAGATTCCCGATCAGAGGCAGTCTCATGGATAGGACGGCGGCCCGGCGCCCTCCAGTTGCCGATTCACGAACAGTACGGCGGCTGAGCTAGGGGGTAGCCGGAGGCCATCTGGGAAGGAGAACTGCAATTCGCCGCCGCTGTTTACAACGCTCAGAGCGTTTTCCCGATGCCCAGCCGCAGAGAAAACGTGAACGCCCGCCGTCACGGTCGAGTCCGACCAGTCCGTGGTGATCGAGATCGAGCGTACCGCGACCTCGGTTCCGAGTGGTCTTGGAAAGACGAAGATGACGCGCTTCGCCGGATCGCCTGCGGTCGCGAAGGCATACGCCTCGATTCGGGATCTCGGTGCAAGGCTCAGGCTGGACGATACATCGATCAGCTGCGAGTCGCCCAGCACTCTGTGCAGGACCCGCATGGCTGAATCGCCGCGCGTGTCAGCGCTCCCCAGTCTGGAGCCCCACAGAAAGAAGCGGCTCTTTTCGGGCGTGAGACCTCGCAGACTCCACCAGTGCAGGTAACGGCTGGTGACTTTCATGGCAGTCACGGCACCCAGGCCCGCCTCGGCTCGCCGGCGGCCGAGTTCCTCCGTTCCCCAGACGCCGCGAATCCGTCCTGACTCGACCCAACGCTCCTGTAGCGAGTCGAGGGTGTTCATCCAACCGGCGTCGTCCGCGGTAACCAGGTAGTGAACGGAGACAAAATCGACGACTTCGGCTACACGCAGTCCGGCGAGTGAGGTCGCGTATCTACCGAGGATACGATAGTCGAGCAGATCACCGAGCCAGGCCCGGGAGCTTGGGTTGGCGGCGGCGGCCACCGAGCCCAGGACGATGTTCACCTTAGCCGCGGACGCATCTGATCCCCAGTCGAATTCGCGTAGGGCCTCCACCGCCGGCGCGAGAAAGTACTCGACATAGACAGGTATTACCTCGCGGCTGTTGGCACCCGCCGGCCGCCTGTCTCCTCTCCAAGCGCCGATCGAGGTTCCCCAGAAATGACTGTTGATCTCGTTTCCTACCTGCAGGTTGATTTCCAGCGCCTCCTCGAGCACCGGCCGGATCGCCGCTGCGCGCACGCGCACTTCTTCGTTCCAGGCGGCCCCACCGTCCGCTTCGATGCGGTCTAGGAACTCAGCCGCCTGTGCCGTATCACGGGCGCCGGCCAACCCGCCGACGGGAACCACGAGAATGTGTGCGCCGGCGACCTCTCTGAGTCGGCGCGTGAGCTCGGACTCCTCACGCCCACCCTGATTGACCGGCGACTCCCTCCGTCCGACACCGCGTATCGAACGGCTCCAGTCCGTCGGGCGATCGTGAGCTCCGATGTGATCCATCCACGTGACGGCAGTCGGCGTGTGCACCGATCCGCAAGCCGATAGAGTCAACGGAATCACGAGGATTAATGCGCTGAGCAGCAGGCAGGAATTGCGCCGGGTCGGCAGGGCGGCGGCGCGTTTCATTTCAGCTCAGCAGGAGGATCATCGCGAGGACCGCGATCGTGATAGGGGCTCCGAGACGGGCGTAGTCAGCGAAGCGGTAACCACCGGGACCGTAGACCATGAGGTTCGTCTGGTAAGCAATCGGTGTCAGGAACGAAGCGGAGGCGGTTACGGCTACAGCAATCGCCACGGTCCGCAAGTCCAGTCCCAGAGTGCTCGCCGTCGACATGGCGATGGGAAACATGAGGACGGCGGCAGCGTTGTTGGTGATGATCGCCAGCAGCCCGACAGTAGCTATGAGGACACCGGCGAGCACGCCGTTGGGTCCCAGCGGACTCAGCGCCCCTATGAGTCCGCTGGCGAGCCACTCG
>JBDHAL010000135.1:0-9050 GCA_039588075.1 Gemmatimonadota bacterium
AGGCCTCGATGGCGCCGCGCGCATCACCGCCGGCCTCGAGAGCACGGCCCAAAAGGTAGAGGCGCGGGAGATCGTAGACGACTTCGCCCGACCACGGCCTTGCCAGTATCGGAAGCGCGCGCGCCCGAGTCTCTGGATAGCTCACCATCGATTCGAGCAATCGCAACCAGAAGGGCTCGGTTTGGGTGTTGAGAGGGCCGAGAGCGTCCTCTACCTCGGCCAGACCCGCCACGCGGTCGCCATCGAGGGCGCGAATGAAGCCCTCACCCGCTCGGGCCAGATCTTCCCAGATCGGCGCGCCGACACTGCGGCCGTAGTCCCGCGAACGCTCGATCGCCTCGCGGATGGCGTCGGCGTCGGCGTCATCGATCGCGAACAGCAGTTGCGATCGAAGCCGGCCGACCTGGCTGATTTCATTCACGCCGACTGTTTCGGGGTAATCTCGATCCGCGTAGCCCAGATAGACCGGCAACGTGATGAAGTAACGGCGCGACACGAATTGACCGGCCGCTTCAAAGCGCGGAGAGTCGAGCAGCCCGCGTGCCTCTCGAAGGCGCCCGGAGGCTGTGGTCAACCGCGCCAGCAAAGTCATCGTCGTCTCGTCACCACCGTCCTCCAACCGCTCGCGAGCCCAGTCGATCAAAACCCGCTGCTCGCGCCCCGGCAACGAGATCGCTATTGAACTCAGCGGGCCCTGTAGCGCCATGCGCGCCTGCCAGGCTAGGTCATTAGTGGCGTCATTGCGCAACACGAGGGAAAGGGAGGTGATCAGCGGTCCGACTTCGCCGGGTTCTTCGATGGCTCTCGCACCGGACCGGTAGGTTTCCAGCGCAAGCGTCTCGCCTGGCGCCACGCGCTCTAGCATCGACAGGTAGCGATTGATACGAGCCGTGTCGCCGACCTGTAAAGACAGTTCCAGAGGATGGATGTAGACCGGTACCAGAGTCGGATCGATGCTCAGGACGTCATCGAACGGTTCGATTCTCTCAGCGACCGACAGCTCGGTTTCTCGATTCGAGCCATCATGCCGGTGGTAGTTGGCGTCGGCGAGAACGAACATGGCTTCGGAATCGTTTGGGTAGCGCTCCAGGTAGGCACGAAGCGTGTCTTCGCCCTCCGCCCCCTGACCGTTTCGTTGCAGTTCGAATGCCAGCACGAGCGTTCGCTCGCGAGCCGGCAGGCGGTCCGAGTAACGGAGCGCGAGGTCGGACTCGCGACTAACCAGCGCGGTAACGGCGAGATTGCCCGACCAGGCCGCCGCCCGCGCCAGTCGGTAGTGAGCCAGCGCGAAAGTCGAGTCTGCGGCGATCGCACGGCTGAACGCGGCCGCGGCCGAGTCCCACTGAGAGGAGCGGTAGAAACGCTCGCCACGCAAGAAGGCGCGAATTGCCTGTGGGTCGCCCGTTGTAATGGCGGCGACATCGAAGCTGGGGAGCGAACGACGCGACCTCCAGATTTCACGCAGCAGCGCCACGCTGAAACTGTCCACGAGCGCCAGCAGGTTCTCGGACGAGCCCGTGACGGTGATCTTGGCGAGGCTCGCGCCGCTGAGCGCGATCAGCTCGCCGTCGATGCGTGCCTCCTGACCCGCCGCCAGCACGCTTCCCCAGAGAATCGATCCCGCTCCCACATCGGTCCCGATCTGCAGCGCTTCGCCGGTGGTCACCAGCCCCTCGTCCATGCTCCGCTGCCACTGGGCTAGAATCGTCCTCGGGTCGACCGTCCGTATGGCGCCCACCTCGTCCAGGTTTCGCGAGAGCAGGTCGACCATCCCCTCGCCGAGGACCTCGACTCCCTCGCCGCGGGTCTGGAACGGCAGAACGGCGATCACGTCGGCGCCCTCCGCAACGCCGCCCGCCGCGACCCGAGGGCGAGCCCAGACCAGCGCCATGACGAGCACGGCGACGACCGCGGCGAGGCCACCCCCGTAGGCGATCCACGGCCGCACCCGCGCCACCACCGGGTCTTCTTCGCCTTCGGCCGCGGTGCGGCGCACGCCCTCTGGCGTGATGTCGAATGCCCAGGCCAGCGCCAGCGCCACCGGGAAACCGAGCAACGATGCGATGACGAGGAATCGATACACCGAATCGGGAATCGACAGGGCGGGAAAGACGAGATCGGCCACCTGGAGAACCACAAAAAGGACGGCCGCGTAGGCGACGGCCACACGGATCACGTGTCGCCGCTTCAACTCCGAGAAAAACGAAGTGCCTTTGGGAGCAGGTTCAGTCATGCTGTTTCCAAACTAGCCGTTGGGGCCCAGATATCGTTAAACTGCGTCACATTCAACGGCGGAGGCAAGGCAGTCACGTGTGCCTATATCCTGAGACAGAGCGTTATTCCGAATCGTTGCAAATAGCCATAAAGGAGCACCGATGACCGACATCTCGGGTGGATACATCGTTCGCGAATCGCTGCGGAGTCGATTCGGAGCTCTCTTCATCGCTCTTCTGGCCGCCATCGTGGTACCGCCCATGCTGCCGCCCGGCCGAACGCTCTCGTTCCTTTTCGCTCTGTTCATCACGGGAGTGCTGTTCTCCGGCCTCTACGCCGTGAGCAAGGAGAAGAGGCACCTCTTGATCGGCGTGCTGCTAGTCATTCCGGCGGTCACTCTCAACTGGTGGAACGAGTTCACGCCGACACCCGCCGCCGAATTCATTAGTTCGACCCTCACAGCCGTGTTTCTGTTCTATCTCGGTTGGCTGATCTTCCTCCACATCCTTACCTCGAGACGCGTGGACACCGATCTCGTCTACGCCGCGATCTGCATCTACTTGCTGCTGGGTTACACCTGCGGGACGATCTTTTACCTGATCGAGCTCGCGACCCCGGGTCCGGCCGTGCTGGCCGGCACCGCCGACACCATCCTACGGGAAAGCGAGGCGGTCTACTATAGCTTCGTAACGCTCACCACGCTCGGCTACGGCGACATAGTGCCCAAGCACGAAATGGCCCGCGCCCTGGCCATGCTGGAAGCGGTCACGGGCCAGCTCTTCCTCGCCGTACTGCTCGCCAGGCTGGTGGCGTTGCACACCACCCGCACAGGCAAGACGGACACCGAATCACTATTGGACAACTGAGAACGAAAGACATGAACCACTCTACTCGACGATTGGCAGTACTCGGGCTCGCAGTGGGCTTTCTCGCCGGCTGCGAGCGCGCTGAACCCGAAATCGATCCGGCAAGCGTGGAGCGGGTCGTCACCACGCTGAGCGCCGATGACATGCAGGGCCGCCGCGCCTTCACGCCGGCGGCCGACAAGGCCGCCGAGTTCATTAGCAGCGAGTTCGCCTCGATCGGGCTCGACACGTTCGGCGATCTCGACGACTATATCCAGCGGTTCCCGGTGTACTCGATCTCGGTCGAGAGCCAAGAGGTCGCCCTCAACGGACGCGAGATCTCGAGCGAGCGCACCGCGGTCAGCCTGGCCAGCGAGTCCATCCATTGGACGACGGGCGATGCCGTCGAGGTCGCGGTCGTCGGGCCGGGCGAGAACCCGAGGCGGATCATCTCGCTCGTCTTCTCGAGCGGCGATGCCAACACTCTCGTCCTGGTGAGCCCGGAGCACGAGGGCATGTTCGGCCGGGTCAAGTTTTACCTGTCGCGCCCCTCACGCTCGCTCGAACCCGGCGGCGGAGCGTCCACGGTGCTCGTGCTGACCGATGAGACCGAGGCGACGTCGTATCGGATCGATGCCACGGCCTCGGTAGAGGAACCTGAGCTCGCCAACGTCGTAGGAGTGATCCCCGGTGCGCGCCGCGACGAAATAGTGGTCTTTTCGGCGCACTACGATCACATCGGCATCGGCGCACCGCAGGACGGCGATTCTATCGCCAACGGGGCGAACGACGACGCGTCTGGAACGACGGCGGTGATCGAGCTCGCCCGTTACTTCAAGGCCATGAGAAGGCCCGAACGAACCCTGGTGTTCGTGGCCTTCACGGCTGAGGAGTCTGGAGGCTACGGTTCGCGGTACTTCTCGTCGCAACTGGACCCGGATGGCATCGTCGCCATGTTCAACATCGAGATGATCGGGAAGGTCGCGGCGGAGGGGCCCAACTCGACCTGGATCACGGGCTTCGACAGATCGGACTTCGGCGCCATCCTCCAGCGCGCGGTGGAAGGGACGGAGTACTCTTTCTTCGCGGATCCCTACCCGGACCAGAACCTGTTCTTCAGATCCGACAACGCGACGCTGGCGCGTCTGGGGGTCCCAGCGCACTCGATAAGCACGACCCCGATCGACGTCGATCCGGACTACCACCAGATGTCGGACGAAGTTCAGACCCTAGATCTTTTGCACATGACGAACACGATTAGGGCCATTGCACGAGGTGCAGCCACGATCGTGTCTGGTGAGGCGACGCCTACGAGAATAGATCCGGCGGATTTGGAGTGAATACTTTTAAGGTTGAATATTGAATACTGAAGGAATTTCGAACACCGCACACCGAACACCGCCTTTCGAAGGGCGCACGGCAACCCTCAATCACTAATCACAGATAGCCAATCCATGAAACTTAAATGGATTTGGCCTTAGGGGTTAGTGATCAGACCTTGCAGTGCCCCCTTCGATAGGCGGTGTTCGGTGTGCGGTGTTCGACATTGCAGTGCTCTGACCGACGCCGCCTACCTCGCACAATACACGGCCCCGCCACCTGACGGGCCGGCAACCATCACCTCAGCCGTAGGCGGCGACTCGGGGGCGTTGTAGTACACGCCAAACGAGTAGGACGAGAAGACGCCGCGCGGTGTGTTCGCCATGGTGTTCTGAACGAAATCGACTATGCCGCGCGTCGCGATACACACGGCGTCGAGACCGGGCCCGCCCTCGAAGTGCGTATAGAACTCGATGCTCAGCTCGTCGCCGTCCAGCTTCACCGCGTACCCGCTGAACGTCGAGCTTGAACCGTCGACAGCCAGTCCCCTGAGCTCGGAGTCGTAGTAGTCGGCGGTCTTCCGCCGGACCGTCGCCCAATGGCCTCTACGATAGGCGAGCGGCATCTGCAGGTGCTCGGCGTTCAGGTAACCCACCGAGTCGCCGTCCTCGAGCAGCCGGTACCAGCGTCCGGCGAAGTCGTTGACCTGTACGTGCTGGCCGCGGGTCAACGTACCCACGATCGTGCAGCCCGTTGAGCGGCAGTTGCGTACGTTCATCCGGTCCGCCGTCACCACCATCGTACCCGTCTGCGAGGGTCCCAGTATATCGAGTGGGAGCTTTCCGATCCATCTCCCAGCGAGGTAGTAAGGGGCCTCGTTGGCCTCTGTGATGTTGGCGAAATCGACGATGGCCGTGTCACCCTGTTGGAAACGCACAATATCCCTCAAAACGAGCACGACCGTGAATGTCGGTGTCTGTCGAGCCGCGGCGCCCGGCGCCGCGCCGTCGGCCGGCTGCTGCGTGGTGGAGCAAGCCGCCAGGGCGAACCCCAGCGCCAGGCAGGCGAGAAACCCGTGTCGCATCGCGATTCCCTTTCTTGCGTGTGTTAAGGGTCTAGGAACCCCACAAGAGAATCATGGGGGTGGGGGTTTGTCCAGTGGTTATTGGGAGGGGAATTCTCGAATGCTGATTCCGGGATTACGGAATAGGGGAGTTAGGAAGTCTGACGTCTACTTCCAAACTCCAAACTCCCTAATTCCGTAATCCCGGAATCAGCATTCGAGAATTCCCCTCCCACCCTCCCTTCCTCTCCGATCAGGTTTTCCATCCAAGGACCCGGCAGAACCTTTCACAGTGGACAGCCGTTAACCCTAGCAGCGACGGACGCCGTCCCCGACCCGGGGCCGGCCGCGTCCTGCCACCCGACAGGAGACCCCACGGAGGAGCCCGGCCGATGGAAGGCGTAGAGCGGATCAGGACCACATTCGAGCGAAACGCGAAGGCGCTGGAGCTGCGCCCGGCGGTCGGTCAGGGCACTGCGGTGACGCGGGTCCGGCTGCGCGACGGGCTTGCCTGCGATATCGAGGAGGGCAAGTGGAAGCTGACCGCCGGCGTGAGCCCGAAGTCGGGGGGCAACGACGACGGACCCAACCCGGGGATCCTCGGACGCGCGACACTGGGCACCTGCCTGGCCGTGAGCTACGGCCTCTGGGCGGCGCGGCTGGGCGTGCCGCTGACGTCGCTCGAGGTCGAGGTACAGGCCGACTACGACTCGCGTGGCATGTACGGGCTCGGCGGCGTCGCTCCGGGCTACGAACGGATCCGCTACATCGTGACGGTGGAGAGCGAAGCGCCGGAAGATGAGGTCATGCGCTTGCTCGACGAATCCGACTCGCACTGCGACTTCTTGCACGTGTTCCGTCACCCCCAGGACGTTCGGCGCGAAGTCCGAATCGCCAGCCAGAGGAGGTGAGCCTCATGGACCCCAGGTTGCAGCGGCGAGTTCAGCGGTACGGCTGGGACAAGGCGGCCGAGCACTACGAGCGGTTCTGGGCGGCCCAGCTCGAGCCGGCACAGACCTGCCTGCTCGAGATGGCCGAGCTGCGTGCGTGCGAGCGGGTCCTCGACATCGCCTGCGGGACTGGACTGGTCACGTTCCCCGCCGCGGCAGCCGTCGGCTCGTGCGGCGCAGTGGTCGGAACCGACATCTCGGATGAGATGGTCGTCCGCGTCCGCGAGGAAGCTGTGAATCTGAACTTCGGGCACGCATCTTTCGAGCGGATGGATGCGGAGGGCCTGAAGTTTCCGGACGCATCGTTCGACGCGGCGCTCAACGCTCTCGGACTCATGTACGTGGCAAGCCCGGTCAAGTCGCTTCAAGAGACGCTCCGCGTGCTGAAGCCTGGCGGCCGCGCCGTCGCCGCGGTCTGGGGCGACCGAACCCGATGCGGCTGGGCCGAGATATTCCCCATCGTCGATGCCCGGGTCGACACCGAGGTCTGCCCGATGTTCTTCCAGCTGGGGACCAACGAAGGTCTTCAGATCGCCTTCGAGATGGCGGGCTTCTCGGAGATCGTGGTGGAACGCATCAGCACCACCCTGCTTTACGACAACCCAGACGACGCGCTCGGTGCTGCCTTCGCCGGCGGACCCGTGGCCCTCGCCTACTCCCGATTCGACGAGCCCACCCGCGACGAGGCGCACGCCGAGTACCTCGCCTCCATCGACCCCTACCGCAACGGTAACGGCTACCAGATACCGGGCGAGTTCGTCATCGCGCGAGGAAGTAGATCGTGATGGGAATTCTCGAATGTTGATTCCGGGATTACGGAATTAGGGAGTTTGGAAGTTCGATGTTACTTCCAATCTCCTAACTCCCCTATTCCGTAATCAAGTAATCAAATTCAAGATTCCCAAGTAGAAAGCCGCTGTATCACGGCGCCAACCGCCGCACCGTCCAGCCTCCGCCTTCCCTCGTATACACCAGGCGATCGTGTAGACGGTTTGCGCGGCCCTGCCAGAACTCGATCTTCGCCGGGCTCAGCATGAACCCACCCCAGAACGGCGGTAGCGGCACGTCCTTCCCCTCGAATCGCTGTTTCTGCTCCCGGTAGCTCTCGTCCAGCTGGCGACGGCTCTCGACCACGGAGCTTTGGTTCGACGCCCAGGCGCCGAGCCGGCTGCCCCGCTGCCGCGTTTGGAAGTAGGCGTTCGACTCCTCCTCCGAGATGCGCTCCACCGTCCCCTCCACCCGGACCTGGCGATGCAGTTTCGACCAGTGGAAGACGAGGGCGGCCCTGTCGTTCTCAGCCATCTCACCGCCCTTGAGGCTCTCGAAGTTCGTGAAGAACCGGAACCCTCGCTCGTCGACTCCCTTGAGGAGCATCATGCGCGCCGATGGCGCGCCGTCCTGGGAAACCGTTGCCAGGGTCATCGCCTCCGCCAGGTAAACCCTCGAACGCTGTGCGTCCCTCAACCAACGGGCGAATAGGGCGATGGGATCCGCGCCCGCATCCTCCTCCGACAGTCCTTTGAGAACGCCGCGCCCCATCGTGAAGATCGATCGTAGATAGGATACCAGAGACATGTGACAAACGTGACTTCGTTACGCGTTTCCCCCGCGGCTCACCGGCCGCGGTACGGTCGGCGAAAACCTACTCCCGCAGCCGGCTTCTGTCACCCGTTCAGCACCGCTTGGGCAAGAGCTCCAGTTGGCCCCCCCTGCTCCTCTTGACAGTCTACAGAAAGGATGGCACACTACTGTAGACCATCTAAAGGAGCCGCTATGGCCAACCACAGATCCGAACTGCTTCAGGGGACACTCGACATGCTGGTTCTGAAGATCCTGTCGCTGGAGCCGATGCATGGCTGGGGGATATCGGAGCGGATCCAGCAGATCTCGGAGGAAGTCCTGCAGGTGAACCAGGGCTCGCTGTATCCGGCGCTGCAGCGTTTGAAGCGCAAGGGCTGGATCAGCTCGGAGTGGCGAGTGACGGAGAACAACCGGCGAGCGCGGTACTACACGTTGTCGAGGTTGGGTTGGAAGCAGCTGGAGGTGGAGAGGCAGGCGTGGAGTAAGTCATCGGCGGCGGTAGAGCGGATACTGGAGGCAGCGATCTAGCGAGCGTCGAGCTCGAGGAGAGATAGCATGTCATGGTTGAGATCGTTGGGAGAGGCATTGAGGGCGCTTTTCCAGAAAGAGAAGGTGGAGCGGGAGCTGGCAGAAGAGCTGCGCTTCCACCTGGAGAAAGAAATAGAGAAGAACGAGCGAGCCGGGATGTCGCCGGAGGATGCGCGGCGCGAGGCGCACCGTCGGTTCGGCGGTGTGGAACAGGTGAAGGAGCGTGTGCGTGACGAGCGGGGCGTGCGGGTGTTAGAGGATCTGCTGATGGACGTGCGATACGCGATGCGACAGTTGCGGAGAGCACCGGGCTTCGCGGCGGTGGCGATCCTGACCTTGGCGCTGGGGATCGGAGCGAACACGGCGGTGTTCAGCGTTCTGCAGAAAGTGATCCTCAGGCCGCTGGACTATGACGAGCCGGACCGCCTGGTGCGGCTTTATCAAAAATGGAGCGGCAGCCCAGACTATGAGGGCTGGGTGTCGGGCGCTGCGTATCCCGATTACCGAGAGGACATGAAGGGCCTCGCGAACGTAGCGGCGTTGTACAAC
>JBDHAL010000136.1:0-17191 GCA_039588075.1 Gemmatimonadota bacterium
AGTTCCCGTTTAGCGCCAACGGCCGAGCTCTCTCCGCAGGATCACCCGACGGCATGGTCAAGATCGTCGCCGATGCCAAGTACGGAGAGGTCCTCGGCGTCCACATGGTGGGGCTAAACGTGACCGAGCTCATCGCCGAGGTCACTCTCGGTCGGGCCCTCGAGACTACCGTGGAAGAGCTCGCCGGAACGGTTCACGCACACCCCACCCTCGCCGAGGCGACGATGGAGGCGGCGCTCGCCGCAATGGGCCGCGCCATCCACATCTAGCTTGGCAAGCGAGAGAATCTGCAGGCTCATCCAGCTACCGGGCCTCACCGACTACGGCGAGGCCCTCGAACTTCAACGCGCCCTGGCGCGGGGGCGCGCCGGCGACGAGCTGTCCGATGACCTGCTGATCCTGCTCGAGCACCCACGCGTCATCACCCTGGGCCGCGGCGCCAGCGCTTCCAATGTCACCGCGCCCACCCAGCTACTCGAACAGCGCGGCGTCGAAGTCCACGAGATAGAACGCGGCGGAGATGTCACCTACCACGGACCCGGACAGCTCGTCGGCTATCCCATCCTTCACCTCGGTCGCCACAAGCAAGACCTGCACTGGTATCTCCGGCAACTCGAGGAGGTCCTGATTCGCACTTTGGACGGCCTCGGAATCGAAGGCCGGAGAATCCCGGGCCTCACCGGCGTCTGGGTCGACGACCGCAAGATCGCCTCGATCGGCGTGCACGTCACCCGCTGGGTCACCTTTCACGGATTCGCACTCAACGTTTCCACCAACCTGGCCGACTTCGACCTCATCGTACCCTGCGGTATCGAAGCCGTGACGATGACGTCTGTTGAACGGGAGACAGGCTCTCGTTACGGTGTCGCTGAGGTCGGTCGACGGGTTGCTGCCTGTTTTGGAGAGGTGTTCTCTCTCTACATGCAGGAGTCGGGCGTTGATTCGATATTATAGTGAACATCGAACATCGAACATCGCACATCGTTCATCGAACGTCGAGAATACGGCCCGACTCTTAACGTTGCACGTTGAGAGTCGAACATGAACCTCGACCCACCTCCCGGCCTTAACACAAAAGACGCCGAACCCAACCCGGGCGGCGCCTTCTTCTATCATGTTCGATGTCACTGGCCCAACGTTCAACGTTACAACGTTCGAGGCGCAAAGCGCCTCCATCTATCGACGTTCGATGAACGATGGACGATGTTCGATGTTCACT
The DNA here is from genome assembly GCA_039588075.1 of Gemmatimonadota bacterium. Lineage (GTDB taxonomy): Bacteria > Gemmatimonadota > Gemmatimonadetes > Palauibacterales > KS3-K002 > JBDHAL01. The sequence goes on from JBDHAL010000136.1 coordinate 1,220, forward strand.
ATAATACTCAACGCCCTCTCATGGCACGCATCACGAACAAAAGGTTCGCCGGCCGCTCCGCCATCCGCCTCATGAGGTAGGGATACCACTCAGTACCGTACGGAACATAGACCCGCATCTTAAAGCCTTCTTCCACCAGCGTCGCCTGCAGATCGCGCCTCACGCCGTAGAGCATCTGGAACTCGGTCGGCGCGTTGCGGTCGGCCCGCTCCTTCATCAGGCGCTTCGCCGCATCGATCATCAGTGAATCGTGTGATGCGACGGCGAGCGGCGCCTCTGAGTTCATCAGAACCTCTAGCAGTCGTACGTAGCTATCGTTGACCTCTTGCTTCTTCTGGAACGCGAGGTTTTCCGGTTCGTTGTACGCGCCCTTGCACAGGCGAACAGATGCGGACAACGCGGCCAGCTTGCGAATGTCTTCCTCGCTGCGTCGCATGTAGGACTGGATGACCGCACCTATGTTCTTGAATTCCTCGAACAGGTCGTAGAACACGTTGAGAGTCGACTTGGTATAGTCCGACGATTCCATGTCGATGCGCACGAAGATGCCGAACTCGCGAGCCGCTCTCGCCAGCCGGTGCAGGTTCTCCCGACAGAGATCCGTATCGATGGCCAGACCTATTTGCGTCGGCTTGATCGAGATCCCGGACTTGATGCCGTTTTCACTGTCGATCCGTTCCAGGATCTTGATGTAATCGTCGGTGGCCTGCCGAGCCTGATCCTCACGCTCTACCGATTCGCCGAGATGGTCGAGCGTCACGTCCATTCCCCGCGAATTCAGGTCGCGTACCACCTCGATCGCCTCGTCGAGCGTCTCGCCGGCTACAAACCGTCTCGACCGCTTTCGCGCGAACTCGCGCCTCAGAATAAAGTTCTGAAGCCCTTTCCGCTCACTTAGATATAGCAGTACGCTGCGCAGCATACTCCGGTCCGCGTTTGCTTAGGATTCGGGTTGCGGGGCTACTGAATCTGCGTAGGCCCGCAAAGATAGGAATAGAGGCGGCCTCAGGCCAGCGCCCCGCCCGGCGGCTCTCAACCCGTGTCGCCGAGCCGCTCGCGCAGCTCCGACACTCCGACCAGGCTGATCACTCGGTAACCTTCGGCCTCCAGCGCCTCGCGGCCACCCTCCTCGCGGTCGACCAGCGCCAGGATCGCCAGGATCCGTGCGCCCGCCGCATTCACCGCCTCGCAGGCCTTGAGAGCGGAGCCACCCGTTGTGATGGTGTCTTCGATGACGACGACGTCCTGGCCTTCCTCGAGGCAGCCTTCCACCTGCTTGCCGACGCCGTGGCCTTTGGCCTCCTTGCGGACGGTGAACGCCTCGACCGGCCGCCCGTCCAGGAAGCTGCGATGAGCTATGGCGTAGGCGATGGGATCCGCTCCCATGGTGAGACCGCCCACCGCGGCGGGATGCAGGTCGGCCTCGATCAGCGCTTTCAGGCCAAGCACGCCGATCACCGCCTGCCCCTCCGCCGAAAGCGTCGTCGTCCGCGCGTCCACGTAGTACCGGCTCTTCTTCCCGCTTCGAAGAGTGAAATCGCCGATTCGGAAGGATCTCTCCGCCAGCAGATCGACAAGTCGCTCGTGTTCTTTCATCCCCGTCTCCCAAAAAAACGCCGCCCCGATCGCTCGATCAGAAAGCGGCGACAAAACACGGTCGCGGTCAGCTCAGCCTCCGTCCACTCCTGCGCCCGCCGACGCCCTATCCTCCACATCTGCCCGGCCAACACTCTCGCCGTCACCCTTCCCTTCCGAGCACTCCCGGCACAACCCGTACAACTTCAGACGCCGACTCTGTACCGTGAAGCCCAGGTCCGCCGCAATCCGTGCCTGCAGATCATCCAGGGCTTCCCCCGTGAACCGTTCCACCTTCCCACAATCCGTGCAGATCATGTGATCGTGACGCGTCTCTCCCGCCTGATGCTCGTATCGCTTGAATCCCTCGCTGAAATCCAGTTCCCGCGCCAGACCCGCTTCCACCAGCAGGCTCAGGGTTCGGTATATCGTCGCCTTCCCAACATGCTCGCACCGCCCGCGCAGCACGTCCGCTATGTCGTCAACCGACAACTGGTGCTCGGCCTCGAACAGCACCATCGCTATCGCTTCTCTTTGATGCGTTACCGGTAGTCGGTGCTGATGAAGGTGACCCCGAAACAGGTCCATCATCAGCATCGCGCAACCGATCGGTGGCTTTGGCGTGATCTTCGAGGTCGGCATCTCTGGCTGGTTCGAGCGGGGCGACGTTATCGCACGGCTTTCATTTTCAACGTTGATAATAGCCCCGGCTCTGGGTCGGCGCAACTCCGTTGGTCTAGACCGCGCCTGCCAGCCGGCGCGGCACGCCCAGGGTCAGCAGCAGGCCGAGAAGCGCGCACACAAACATGTACATCAGGATGGGCAGGAGCTGAACGAGAGCGGCGGCGAGGCCCTGTTGTTCGAGGACGAGCATGATTCCCAGGGCCGCGTATGCGGGCGGGAAAACCGTCTCCAGCAGGGGGAAGATCGGTCCGGCGGACAACGTATCGGCGAGCCCCTGGAGTCCGAACCCGGCGAACAGGGCGCCGTAGGCGAAGAGCGCGCTGTTGCGGGCTCCGAGCGCCGAACCGAGAAAGGCGAGCACGACAAGCATCGTGGGAATCCACCCGACGCCGAGCAGCGGGCCGCCGGCATCCGAGAGCGTACGTCCGTTCGCGAGGCCGGCGGTCAGGAAGAGCGAACCCATCGCCAGCGTGAGGGTGAGCGACCAACCGATGAGCGCCAGGAGCCGGGCTGAATAGAACTGCAGGGGCCGGACCGGCTTCTGAAGCCATAGCGCTCCGTAGCCGAGGCGAATGTCGTCGTCAATCCAGGGCCGGCACAGCGGCGCGGCGACCCCCCACAGGCCGAGCACGAGGATGAGGCTGAAGCCTTCGGCCGAGCCCGAGCGCGCGCTCGTCACGAAGGCCAGTGCGCCGACTCCGACGAAAAGGGTCGCGTAGAAGACTCGGCGAGCGCGGATCACCTCCGCGCCTACGAACCGGTACAAGGCCGGCACCAGCCTAAATGCGATCGGCGTCATCTGTCAAAGAGTGAAACAAACACTCGAGGTCGAAGGGTCTTCTCTCGATCGCCTCGACCGTTCCACCTTCGAAGCGAACCGCATCGGCGAAACGCAGGGCGATACCTTCATCAGCGAACGCGGTCTCGTCCGCCGCGAGCCGCACGCCGCCGTATCCCCGCCGCAGGGCATCGAGCTCCGACCGCAACGCCGTTTCCGGCCCCAGCTGGGCGACCCATACGTCGGGTTGACCGGCGAGCTCGTCTCTCGTGCTCCGACCCAGCACGCTGCCATGACTCAAGATCAGAACTTCGTCGCACACGCGCTCCAACTCCGACAGGTTGTGTGATGAGACGATCACTGTGCGGCCGCGCCGCTTCAGGTCCCGAAGCACGCTGCGCAGTATTCCTACCGACGCCGGATCGAGACCGTTCGCCGGCTCATCGAAGAGAAGTAGCTCCGGATCCCCTAGCATCGCCGCCAGCAGCCCCACCCTTTGCCTGTAACCGTGGGAGAGAGTGCCGACCATCGCGTCCGCCTGCCCGTCGAGAGCCAGCACGCTCATCGAGCGCTCGAGGGAGTCATTCAGCTCGACTCGTTCCAGCCCCGCCAGGCGTCCGATCAGTCGGGCCAACTCGTAGACCCGCACGTTCCCAGGAAGCCGGACCTGCTCCGGCAAGTAGCCTATTCCGCGCCGGGTTCGATAGGCCTGCGGCGCTAGGCTGCCGATCCGCACGCGGCCGCCATGAGGAGATATGAAACCCAGGACCAGGCGGTACAGGGTCGTCTTCCCGGAGCCGTTCGGTCCAACCAACCCCAGAACGACGCCGCGCTCGACACGCAACGACACATCCTGGAGAGCCGGCGCCCGCGCCGACCTGTAGCGGTAGCGCACGTTCTCGACCTCGACCAGCTCATCCGGGTCAGTCATGTCCGAGCACCGGTTTCCGGCTACACGAGTCCGGCCGCCGCGCCGCTGCCACTCCCGGGACATCCAGGCTGGAACGGGCCAGCAAGTAGATCGAGTCGCTCGATACCGCCAGCCCATAAACCCGTAGCTTCACGGCGTAGCTGGCAACGAAATCGCCATCCGCGGCAAAGCAGTCGATGATCGCGGTCTCCTCGTCGCCACGATGGGTAAGCGCCCAGACGGTCGCGTCAGGGCCCACCGCCAGGCCGGCGACGTGACTCTTATTCATCGGTATTCGCAGATTTCCCGGCGGCACCCGACCCAGTGCCGTGTACTTCTCTCGCACGCGCTTCCTCAGCGCCGCCATCTCGTTTTCATCGCGTCTCAACGGTCCGAGATCCGGGCGACCCATCGTCTGGAAGAGTCTCCCGTCAGGTCCGATTCGCAGAATCAGGTAATCCGGACCCGGTGGCGACAGTAGCAAATCGCCCTCGGGCGTTGTGGCCACCGCGTAGGAGTGGTTCCTGACGCCGCGCCCCGGCTCCTCGATGCCCGCTACGTTCTCATCACGAAACAGTACCGGCCCCAGCACCGTGTCCCGAGCCGTCACGCGAAACTCCGCCACGTCCGCCGGCGGAAAGACATCGGTCTTGACGATGAAGCTGTCCGCCCGGCCCGCCACTATGTCCGTCGACATCCCGTGACCTACAACGACCGTCCCCGACAATTCGGCCGCCGCACTCCAGTACGTGATCCTGCCGCCCATCGAGAGCACCGCGATCGACCCGTCGTCTCCGACCGCCATGTCGATCGGATGCCGGTACTCGCCCGGCCCGTCGCCTTCCCGTCCCAGCGTCTCGATGAACCGTCCCGTGCCCAGATCGTGAACCCGGAGCTCCGCCGGCTGTGTCTCGAGCAGCAGCAACCGATGGCGCTCAACGTCGACCTCGATCGCCAGCGGCGCGGCGAGTGGCGGCTCAAGCGATTCGTGCGGCGCGATGAGCCAGCTCGTCTCGATGACGACGGGCTCGATACTCGATTCGGCGGCCTCAAATTCCTCCGCAGACGACGCCGGCCTTGCCTGGCAGCCGGCGCCGCCGAGCGTTGCGGCCACGATCGTGGCCGCAACACCCACCGGTAGAAACATGAACCGAGGAAAACGCGTACTCATTTCTCCTCTTCCGCGATCGCTTCCAGGCATCCCGTCATGCACCCTTCGTACATGGCGTCGCACTTGTCTTTACCGATGAAGAAACCGAGCGACATGTAGCACGATGCCACCAACGTCAGGCAGTAGCCCTCGCACCAATCTCTCGCTCCCGCGACCGCCTCCGCCGGCGTACCCATGTAGCTCATCCCCAGCACGGCGAGTGCCAAAACCAAGCGTCTCATTTGCGCCTCCCTCTACCGAAACCACGAGATGATTTTGCCGACCGAGCACCCGGAAAGGCAGCCCAGGATGTAGGCATTACATTTCACCGAGTCGATCACCTCGCAGTTCTCCACCACCTTGTCGGCGCAGATGTCCTCGCACATTCTGGCTTGTGCCGGAGCCGGCTGCCCCACGAGTAGCACCGCACCGGCGGCGAGCATTAAGAGTCTCTTCCGCATTGTCCCATCCTCCCTTTATGGATTTGAAGGGCCTCCCAGGACCCCCAGCGCGCGTATTGCTGATCCCACCGCCGTCGAATCGAGACGGCCCGCTCGCACGAACTCCACCACTCCATCACTCCCGACCAGCGCCGTGAACGGCACCATGTCCACGCCCAGCACCCCGGCGAACTCGCGGACATCCTCGGGCGCTACCAGAACCGCCTCCGACAAGTGCTGCCTCGCATAGGCCAGCGCCGCCGGCTGATTGCGCTCCACCGCAACCGCGAACACCGATGCCACGCCCTGCGCCACCTCGATCACCGCATGCCAGGCCGGAAGGTTCGCGTAACACGCCGGACAGCTAGAGCTGAACACCAACAGCAGCACCGGCCGTTCGCCCGGCACCCTCAAGCCCTCCGACCCGAGCCGCCCCTCCGCCAGCCTCCGAAAACCCAACTCACCCGCGACCTTCTCCTTCTCCGCCACGCGCACCGGCTCACCCCGCAATGCCGGAATCACTCTCTCGGTGCCCAGGAAATAGGCCGCCGCCAAGACCACCACCGCCGTCACCAGGCTCAACGCCCGGTCCAGCCAGACTCCGTACCACCTCGCTTCCACACACGACTCCTAACAGGCCCTACCAGCGCTGCCGACCACCGCGACATCTGCATGCGCCCGGGACCCACCAGGGGGGAGTTCTTTTCGGGCCCCGGGCGCTCGTCTCGCCTATCGGCAGGAGCAGCCTAGCGAGAGAGCATCAACAGATTGTCATCAGAGGGAGGCAAACAGATGTTTAGAAAGGTCTGGAAAGGCAATGTCGAACACCGCACACCGAACACCGCCTTTCGAAGGTGGCACGGCAATGACAAATCGCTGACCCCTAAGCCGAAATGCCCATAAATCTTAAGGATTGGCGATTTGTCATTTGACGATTAGAAGTTGAAGTGCCCCCTTCTCAAGGCGGTGTTCGGTGTGCGGTGTTCGAAATTGCAGTAACTGCCGAAACCCCAGCAAGGTCGTCAGGCCTTCTTTACAAGTCCCACCACAAACAACAGCACAATCGCACCCACGAACGCCGCCGCCAACTCTCCCATCACTCCACCCACCGTGATGCCGAACACACCGAACAAATAGCCGCCGATGAACGCCCCGATAACACCGACGACCAGGTTCCCCACGAGGCCAAAGCCTCGCCCTTTCATGGCCTGCCCGGCCAGCCAGCCGGCAGCGCACCCGATGATCAAGAAATAGAGCAAGCTCATGATTGTCCCCTCTCTTCCTTGAAGTTACCGATTACCGATCACCGATTACTGATTACCGAATCCCTCCCCCCACGGCAACCCGGGCGCCAAAACGCCCCACTGGCGATGATCCGGGATTCTGATATTCTTCCTGCCGAAGGTCAGGTTAGTCGCGATTTGCCTCGCAAAGGATTCCCCCGCGGCAGGGCAACGTTTTCGAGAAATCAGGTGTTATGTGTGGCGAGACCGTCAGGCCGGGCGTCGAATGCCCTGGGGCCCCACAATGCGGTCTTTCTCGTCCAAAAAGACTAGAGGATTCAGCGCGACCGTGACGACGCCGTTGTCAGCGAGGAAATTGTGGTTAGGTGCGGCCCTGATGGCAGTTGCGCTGTCGAGCGGGCGCCAGGCCGCCGCTCAGGAGACATCCAACGGCGATGACAACCCGGGCGCGGCGTCGCTCCCATCCGTCACGGCGTCGTACCGTGCCGCGGTCCCGGCGACCCATTTCGTGCAGGGCGAGCCGATCGAGAACGCGCCGGCGGAGCAGCTCACCGAGGTCCGGGTTCTGTTCGATGAGTCGGCCATCTACGTCAGCGCCGTCATGCACGACTGGCAGGCCGACAACATCGCGGCGCAGTTGGTCCGCCGTGACGAGAACGGCGCCTACGACTACTTCGAGCTTTCGCTCGACTCCAACAACGACAAGCGAACCGGGTACCGCTTCCGCGTGAGCGCCGCCGGCGTGCAGCGCGATGTCTTCATGTTCGACGACATCCGCGAAGACGAGAACTGGGACGCCGTTTGGCAGTCCGCGGTCAGCCGCGACTCCATCGGCTGGACCGCCGAGCTGCGCATCCCGCTCTCGCAGGTCAGATACAACGCCTCCGACGACGTCCAGTCGTGGGGCGTGAATTTCTCGCGACGCAGACTATCCAGCAACGAGCGCACCTATTTCGCGCTCGAGTCGCGCGTGCAGCACGGCAAAGTGAGCGTCTTCGGCCAGCTCAACGGCCTGCAGTTCCCGCGCGGCGCGCGCCGCATCGAGGTTCGCCCCTACGTGCTCGCCCGCGCCAACACGGGGCCCGCCGACCCCGGCGACCCCTTCTTCGATGGCACCGAGACGAGCGGCCGCGCCGGTTTCGATCTGCGCTACGGACTCGGCCCGAACTACACCCTCGACGCCACGGTCAACCCCGATTTCGGCCAGGTCGAGGTCGATCCGGCGGTCGTCAATCTCACTCAGTTCGAAGTGTTCTTCCCCGAGCGGCGCCCGTTCTTCGTGGAGGACGCGCAGATCTTTTCTTTCAGGTTGGCGGGCCGGCAAAACCAGCTCTTCTACAGCCGCCGCATCGGCCGCGAGCCGCGCGGAACAGAGCCCGAGTTCGCCGATTTCGAGCAGATCCCCAACGAGACCACCATTCTGACCGCGGGAAAGGTCACCGGCAGGTCGGCCGGCGGTTTCGGGATGGGCGCCCTGGCCGCGATCACCGAAGAGGAGACCGGCCTCGCCTACAACAACGACACCGGCGAGACCGTCAGGTTTACCGTCGAACCGCCTACGCAGTATGGAGTGTTCAGGGCGCAGCAAGACTACCGTGACGGCGCTTCGCTGGTTGGCGGCATCTTCACCATCACTCACCGCAACCTGCCGTCGGACCGTTCGTTCGATTTCCTCACTTCGAATGCCTACAGCGCCGGCATCGATTTCGAGCACAACTGGGGTGGCGCCAACCGTCGTAATTGGGCGCTCACCGGCTTCTTCACCGGCAGCTACATCAAGGGCGACACGACGGCGCTGATCGAGGTGCAGGAAGCGAGCAACCACTACTTCCAGCGGCCCGACGCGGACTACCTCTCCGTCGATTCCTCGGCCACCTCGTTGACCGGGATCGATTGGCGGCTCGAGTTCCAGCGGCTCAGCGCCGAGCATTGGACCGGCGCCGTCTGGATCGGCCAGCTCTCACCCGGCTTCGAGGTCAACGACCTGGGCTTCCTGACCAACAGCGAGCGGCTCGACGCCGGCCTTCGCATCAGTTACCGGGAGATCAGCCCCGGCTCGCTCTTCAGGGACTACAGCTTCCGCTTCTTCACCTTCCAGAACTGGCGCCATTCGGCGCTCGACGACCCCTGGTCGCTCAGCTCCTGGAAGCACGCGCGCAAGTCGGCCAACTTTTCTCTGAACGGTGAACTCACCTTCCTGAACTACTGGGAGCTGAACGGCAACGTCCGCCATTCACCGGAGCTGCTGAGTGACTCCCAAACGCGCGGCGGCCCCTTGATGGTCAGACCGGCGACGACCCAGTTCGAGCTCCGAATGAACACCGACCGGCGCAAGGCTATCTTTCTCGAGCCGGAATTCGAGCACACCAACCGCTACCGCGATACTTACGCGTGGGAAGTGGGTCTGGGGATCGGCTTCCGTCCGGTGCCCAGCGTCGAACTGCTGCTCGAGCCCGGCTACGGAACCGGGGTCGACCCGGCGCAGTACGTCATCACCAGCGACGACGTCGGTTACGTACCCACTTACGGAAGCCGCTACTTCTTCTCCGACCTCAAGCGCTACCAGTTCTCCGTCGAGACCCGGCTCAACGTGACCTTCAACCCCAAGCTCACGCTGCAGCTTTACGCCCAGCCGCTCATCTCGTCCGGGAGCTACCTGACATACAAGCAGCTGGAGGTCGCCGAGAGCTTTAGGTTCGACGTGTTCGAGGAAGGGATCGCGATCGACAACGGCGGCGATGTGAGCTGCGTTGGCGGGAGAACCTGCGTGTCCGACGGCGAACGCTACATCGACTGGGACGGAGACGGTACCACCGACATCGACTTCGACGACAAGGACTTCAACATCCAGTCGCTACGGATCAACGCCGTGTTGCGTTGGGAGTACCGCCCTGGTTCGACGCTCTTCTTCGTCTGGCAGCAGAACCGCCGCGAAGAGATAAACGACGGTTCGTTCGATCTGGGCCGCGACTTCGACGCTCTCCGGAGCATCAAACCGGAGAACGCCTTCATCATCAAAGTGAACTACTGGATCGGCATCTAGCGGGGAGTGCCTCCGCCCCGCCACGCCCGGTCACTACCGACGAGGACCTCTCCCGCCACCTCCGCCGCGACCGCCGCCTCCGCCGCCTCCGCCGCCTCCGCCACCTCCGCCGCTTCGACGCTCCATCGCCTCGTTGACCCGCAGAGTGCGACCGCCGAAATCCGTACCGTCCAGCGCGGATATCGCCGCGTCGGCCGCGTCGTCATCCATCTCCACGAACCCGAAGCCGCGCGGACGCCCGGTCTGGCGATCGGTGATCAGGTTCACCGACTCGACCGAACCGTGCTCCGAAAACAGCGCGGACAATTCCTCTTCCGTTGCGCTGAAGGGCAGGTTCCCGACGTAGATCCTCTTGCTCACAGTCTCTGCTCCTGTTGCGATTTGCGGAGCTGCCCTCAGCCCTCGAGGCCCAGGCTCCAGAATGGGGAAGTCAAGCCCAACTGCAGAAAGAAGGCTTCCGCTTCCTCCGGGGTCTTGCGCTGCCAATCCGGACGCAGTCGATCGTGATACCACCCTTCCGCAAGCCGCCACCCCTGTTCCAGCGAAAGCACCGCACCGCGTGGGAGATCTCTCCCGTCACACCAACTATCGATGTGCTCTTCCGACCGAAAGAGCAAGATCGTATCTCAAGTGAAGAAAATATCGTCCCACCAGCGGGCCGCCGGCACCGCGAAATGTATGACCTCCCCGTTCCCCTTCACGACCCCGGACTCGACGCTCAAATGGAGCTGCTCCTCACAGTCGCCGCAACTCGTCGAGATCGTAGCGTCGCACCGTAGCATCGCCGGTATGGCCAGGGCGTCCCACGCGCAGGGCGCCCACCACCGGTGCCCCAGTGCCTTTACTTCGAACCGCGTCGGCGTCGCCGAGAACGGCATCGCCATTCGAATTTGGCCTCCCGCCGGCCCCAGCACCAGCACGTGTGCCTCGTCCAGCCGCCGCAGCGCCGCCCGCACCTCCGCCGCCGGTGCGTGCAATTCTTCGGCGGTCTCGTCCACCGTCGGAGGCCTCTCGCGCTCGATAAGTTGGTGGTACACGTGCAGGCGAATGGCTCGATCCAGCTCCGTTGTTCCCTCTCCGGACATCGGTCGCCCCGGCTCTCCCGTCCTAGGCTCTGGCTTTCCTCTTACTGATCAGCAGCCACCCGTACACGCCGGCGTTGATCGACAGCACGAGCACCCCCAGCAAGATCTGGGTCCCACGTGTCAGGCCGCTTGGGTACAGTATAGGGATAATATAGTGCTCTATGAATCCACCACGATATCCCTGCGTTCCGCCCCCCATCCGCAGCCAATTCTCCAGCGGCGTCAGGGGGCAAATCCAGCCCGCGAACTCGATCAGCGCTCCCCAGGCGGCGGCGGGCACATGGATCCATGCCAGACGCGGCCAAATTAGAACGAGGAACGCTCCCGCCACTACGAATACGACGAACGCGAAGTGCGTCAGGACGACAAGGTCGGCGAGAAGATCGTATAACATGGGAACGAGCAACCTGGACATTCACCAGCCGACAGCCGACAGCCGATTTTCAGTGAAGGCCTCTACTGCCAACTTTGGACTTCCGACTCTCGACGTCCAGCGGCCGTCGAGAGTCGAGAGTTGAAACTCGTAAGTCGGGGTGTGAGCCGCAACTCGGCTGTCGGATGTCTCCTGTCGGATGGCCAGTCTGTTCCGCGCTTGCCAGCGCACTCCTCGAAAGCAAAGTTAGCATCCCCAGCCCAAAACCGAGGAGACTCCCATGACGAGGTGGTATCCAACCATCCTGCTGACCCTGGCAATGGCTGTGTTCCTGAACCCAGCCACGGCAACAGCAAAAGTAATCCGCATCGAGATCGTGAGCCGCGAGATTATCCTCGACGGATACGCTTTTGGCGATATCGGGCCGTACGAGAAGATCGTTGGCAGAGTGTACTTCGTCTTCGATCCTGACAACCCGATGAACGCCCGGATCGTCGATCTCGAGCTGGCGCCGCGCAACGCCGATGGGCTGGTCGAGGCATGGGCCGACTTCACGGTGCTGCGACCCGTGCGGCCGGTGCCCGGCGGCGGCGTCGGCCTGCTCGAGGTCAGCAATCGCGGCGGCAAGGCTTCGCTCTCCTACTTCAACGGCGCCGCCCGCAGTCTCGATCCCACCGAGCCCGAACATTTCGGGGACGGACTCCTGATGCGCCTCGGCCTCACCGTCATCTGGGTGGGCTGGCAATGGGACGTTCCGGAACGGGACGGCCTGCTCCGTCTGCGCGTGCCCGTGGCGGTCGGCGCCGACGGCCAGCCGCTGGAGGGCCTGGTGCGCGCCGACTGGACCCTGGACCAGCCGGCGAAATCACTGCACATCGGACACCGCAGCCACATCGCCTACCCGGTCATCGACCCGGCCCACCCGGACAACGTGCTCACGGTCAGGGACGGTCGTATGGCGCCGCGTGCGGTCGTGCCCCGCGACCGCTGGCGGTTCGCACGCGAACAGGACGGCAACGTCGCGGAGAGCCGGACCGACATCTACATGGAGTCGGGCTTCGAAGCCGGGAAGATCTACGAGCTGGTCTACAGGGCTCAAGACCCCAGGGTCGTGGGCCTCGGGCTCGCCGCGGTCCGCGACATGATGTCCTACGCCAAGTACGACCCCGAGAGCCCTTTCCACGTGGACCACGGGATCGCCATCGGCATCTCGCAGACCGGCCGCTTCCTCCGCCACTTCGTCTACCAGGGCTTCAACACGGATGAGGAGGGCCGCAAGTCCCTCGACGGCGTCATGGCCCATACCGCCGGCGCCGGGCGCGGAAGCTTCAACCATCGGTTCGGGCAACCTTCCCGGGACGCCCACCGTTATTCCGCCTTCTTCTACCCCACCGACATCTTCCCCTTCAGCAGCCGGACTCAGACCGATCCGCTGACCGACGCCAGCGACGGGCTGTTCGCCCACGCGTTCGAGCCCGATGATCTCCCCAATATCTTCTACACGAACACGGGATACGAGTACTGGGGACGAGCGGCCGGTCTCATCCACACATCGGTCGACGGGAAGCGAGATATCGAGCTCTACCCCAACGAGCGCTTCTATCACCTGGCCAGCGGACAGCATTTCGTCGGGCGGTTTCCGCCTCCCGACGCTACCCGGATGGCCGATTCCAACGCCTACCGCGGAAACCCCCTCAACTTCCTCGTGACCATGAGGGCCCTGCTGACACGCATGGTCGAGTGGGTCCGCGACGGCACCGAACCGCCAGCCAGCGCTTACCCGCGCATCGACGCCGGAACCCTCGCGCCCATCGATGAGGTCGGCTTCCCGGATATCCCCGGCGTGACGTTCCCGAGCGTCGCACACGAGGCATACCGCGTCGATTTCGGTCCCCGCTGGGCCCAAGGCATCATCGACATCCAGCCGCCCGAGCTCGGCACGCCCTTCCCGGTCCCACTCCCACGGGTCGACGAGATCGGCAACGAGGTGGCCGGCCTCAGAGCCGTCGAGATACTTGTCCCACTCGCCACCTACGCGCCATGGAATCTCCGCCTCGGTTTCCCCGGCGGCACTGATGAGCTCACCGACTTCCGCGGCACATACATCGCCTTGCCGAAGACCGAGGCCGGTCGGCAGGCGACCGGCGACCCGCGCCCGAGCATCGAAAGCCTCTACGCATCCAAACAAACGTTTCTCAGTAGCGTCGAAGATGCCGCTCGCGATTTGGTGTTGCAGGGGGTTCTACTGGAAGAGGATGTCGAAGTTGTCGTTCGGCGAGCCTCGGCTCACTGGGACTGGATCATGGAGAACGGATGACGACTACGACAAAAAAACAGCGGGGCCGCACATGGTGTGCGACCCCGCTGTACCGGCCGTTGGCTCTATATATCTAGAGCTTAGTCTTCGACCTTCGTGACGTTCTGCGCCGCCGGGCCCTTATCGCCCTCGACGACGTCGAACTCCACACGCTCGCCCTCCGCCAGGGTCTTGAAGCCATTGCCCTGGATGGCGGAGAAATGGACGAAACAATCCTTCGCCCCGTCCTCCGGCGTGATGAAGCCGAAGCCCTTGCTCTCGTTGAACCACTTTACTCGTCCGGTGGTACGCATACCGTACTCCTTCTGTGGATTTGTGCTGTCGGAGTCCGGCTGTGCCGCACCTACCGACTGCTGATATCCGCGGACTAGACCCCCGCGCTGGGTTGGCGAGTCCGGCACTGGCCTACGCCAGAATCCGTCCCGCCGACACTCACTGCTAGCACCAAAAAGGGACCCGACCAAGCCAGGCCCCACAAACGGTATAGCTGGTACTCTCAGCGGCCGCAAAGTACACCGACATCCGTATTCTGTCAACGAAGACTGCGGGGACAATCACCAGCCGGCCGCCCGCAACACCGGATAATGCCGGGCCTCCTCGACCGCCGCGTCCATGAAATTCCAGTTGGCCAGGCCATCGTCGGAGCGTGGCTCCAGCAACAGGAAGGCCAGCCGGCCCAGCGGTTGGTCGACTGGCACCACCGCCGTGCCGGCCGGGATCGCCGATTCGACCTCCTCGTAGTGGCCGAACAGCGTGCGCTGCTTGTGGTTCTGGTACTCGCGCTCAGCCACCGCCATCGAATCGATCACGAAGCGCTGGACGGTCACCGTCCTCTCCGCCTCCAGTCGGCTCCACTCTATTCCGTGGTCGTCCAGAACCGCCAGGACGTTCCGCAGCTCGGACGGCACCAGGTAGGCCGCCGGCGCCACCTCGCTCTCGGTCGACCGGAACGTCCCAAACTCCGGCATCGACTCCGGCGTCGCCGCGTCCAGCCGCTCCAGGATCGGTTGACCGGAGTACGGATTCCGCTTCTGCTCCACCTCACCCATCAGGATCTCCACGGGCTCCGACGATCGCTCGTAAGTCGCCCGCAGACCCATCTCGGTTCCGGCCGTCGCCGCCGCGTCGGCCGCCTCCACGACCCGCTGAATCTCCGACGCGTTCCGCTGCGCGTAGTTCGCAACCTCTTCCACGAAGCGCAGCGAGGCGAGGATCCTCTCCTCGAACGTCGCGTACGAGTACGCCTCGCTCAGAATGCCGATTCGGTTCCGCAATCCGACGTAGTTGGTCAAGAAGCGCGGCTGGTGGCTGAACGTGTACCAGCCTCGCTCCGCGTCGCTCCCACGCCACGGCAGAAATCCGTAGTAGTAGTAGTGCCACCCATACTTCTCTTCGATTGCGCGCCTGACTTCAGGCAGCCAATCGCCACGCAGTAGCTCGATCAGCCCCGCGTCCGTGTTCGGGTGCAACGGCGGCGCGTACGTCAGATGGTAGGCGTGACGAGGTCCGTTCGTCGTGTGCAGGTCCATCACGATGTGCGGGTCGTAACGCTGCCAGAACGACACCAGCGAGTGCGCCTCCGGCGAGTCCAGCTTCATGTTGTCGCGGTTCAGGTCCAGGCCCTGCGCGTTGGCGCGTTGCCCCATCCCCGCGACCGGCCCGTTCTGCGAACGGCGGTTCGTCAAGCTCACTCGCTCGTTCCCGTCGGCGTTGTAGATCGGCGCGATCAGCAGCACCAGCGACTCCCGCCACTCCGAGTGCTCGCCGTTCGCCAGCGCCCGCAACAGCATCAACATCGCCTCTTTCCCGCACACCTCCCCGGCGTGGATGTTCGCCTGCACGAACATGCGTACTTTGCCCGACGCCATCACCGCCTCGGCGCTGGCGTCAGCAACGTCTCCCACCACCACCACCGGCAGCGCCCGGCCCTCCAGCGTGTAACCCAGCGTCGTTAAGTGCATCCACGGCGCCGCGTCCGCCGCCTCCTCCACGAACGCCACCACGTCGGCGTAGCTGCTCGTCTCCCTGTACTCGCTGCGCTCGGGCCGCGTCTCAAGCTCGACTCGAGTCCTCTGCGCCCAGAGCGATCCCGCCGTCAGCGGCGACAACAGGCAAACAGCCAGGACTGTATTAGTGATCCGACTCGTGTGGTTCATTTCGTTCCGTTCGTTTCCCGCCCGCGCCTGAACAGCCGAGTTGCACAGCATTGGGCCAGCACTCCCGTTCTGCAAGCCCCGAGCGCCGGAACATCTGTTTCTTTCGCCGCCGCTTGCCCGCCCAATCCCGCCACGCCACTTTCCATCGTTCCGGTCCAGCCGCATCTCAGCCAAAAGGAGAGCGAACATGAGCTCACGCCAAGCCGCCCGCTTCGCC
>JBDHAL010000137.1:0-8932 GCA_039588075.1 Gemmatimonadota bacterium
GGATGGGTGTTGAATTGGACGACGACATAATAGCCGTTGTCGTGCTTCTTGATTGGATAGGCGAGCTGTCGCTTGCCCCAGTGCTCGACGGCAACGATCTCGCCGCCGTTGCCTGCAATGGCCAGCTCGTTGAACCGCTCCAGCTTCTGATCGATTACCGTACGATCGAGGGCAGAGTCGAAGATGAAGACGACTTCGTAGTCGCGCATCGGCACCTCCCTTTGGTCTGAGCTCGGTGGCTCGAGCCCGCTTGGGCCCCGCCCGGTGGCCGGGGGCGGAGCAGGTTGTCTATTTGGCAGGTTATTACCTGAAACTCGCGGGAATCTATGCGAACCGGGCCAGAAGCTCAACCTCTGGTGCGGAACCCGTCGCCGCCGGGTCAGGAGTGGGCCCGGAACAGCAGAAGGTCACCGTCCTCCACGACGTGATCCCGGCCCTCGGCCCGGACCAACCCCTGGTCGCGAGCCGCCTTCAGAGAACCGGCCGCGTCGAACTCGGCGAAGCCGATCGTCTCCGCCTTGATGAAACCCTGCTCGAAATCGGTGTGTACGACGCCGGCCGCCTGCGGCGCCTGAGTCCCGCGCCGGATCGTCCAGGCCCGCACTTCTTTCTCGTTGAACGTGAAAAACGTGATCAGGCCCAAGAGCTCGTAGGTCGCCCGGATCAGTCGCTGAACGCCGGGGGCCTCCAGGCCCAGGGCCTGCATGTATTCCGAAGCCTCGCCCGGCTCCAGGCTCAGTAGATCCGCCTCCAGTTGACAGCAAAACGGAAGCACCCTGTCGACCCCGACGGCGCTCGACAGCGCCTCCGCCCTGTCGTCCCCAGTCGAGGCGCCGAGCTCGGAAACGTTGGCGACGTAGAGCACCGGCTTGCCGGTCAGTAGGAAGAGCGATTCGAGCGTCTCGCGTTCTCCGTCGGCGCACTCCACTTCCCGGGCTGGGCGCCCCTCGCCCAACCACCGCTGTAGCCTGTGCAGGAACTCGACTTCTCGCTGCGCATCACGATCGCCACTCTTGGCCACGCGCTCCACGCGATCGAGGCGCTTCTCCACCGTCTCCAGATCGGCGAGCAACAACTCGGTCTCCACCATGGAGACATCGCGAAGCGGATCGACCGATGCGGCGGGGTGGGCGACGTTGGGGTCGTCGAAGCAGCGGACCACGTGGACGAGAGCCTCGACCTCACGGATGTGGGCGAGGAAGCGATTACCCAACCCCTCACCGCGGTGGGCGCCCTCGACCAGGCCGGCGATGTCGACGAACTCGACGACGGCCGGCACTTTCCGTGGCGGACCCACAAGCTCGAAGATCCGGTCGAGTCGCGGGTCGGGGACCTCTACGACGCCGACGTTCGGGTCGATCGTGGTGAATGGGTAGGCCTCTGCCGGGACGCTCGAGGCGGTCAGCGCGTTGAATAGGGTCGACTTGCCGGCGTTGGGTAGGCCAACGATTCCGGCTTTTAGCGCGCGGCTCATTATGCCCTGGGCTTACGACTCTGAACGTCGAACTTCTAACATCGATCGAGACAGCCGACAGCCGACAGCCGTCGCTCGACGTCTAAGTATTGTTGGAGTACCGATGCCCGAGTCCCGATCTTCGACGTTCGATACTCGTTGCCGCGGCGCGCAGCCGCGCGAGCCGGGAGTCGCGCGTTGGGCGTCCAACAATACTTTGACGTCGGCTGTCGATTGTCGGCTGGCGGTTGTTGAACTAGCCCGCCAGCCGCGCAAAGAACGGCGCCAGCACCAGGCTGACCACGCTCATCAACTTGATCAATATGTTCATCGACGGACCCGACGTGTCCTTGAACGGATCACCGACGGTGTCACCCACTACTGCTGCCTTGTGGGGCTCCGAGCCTTTGCCGCCGAGCGCGCCGGCCTCGATGTACTTCTTTGCGTTGTCCCAGGCGCCGCCGGCGTTGGCCATGTAGAGGGCCAGCAGGACACCGGAGAGAGTGGCGCCCGCCAGCAGGCCGCCCAGCGCCTCGACGCCCAGCAAGGAGCCGACGATCACGGGAGCGATCACCGCCAGGGTGCCGGGCAGGATCATCTCGCGCAACGCGGCGCGGGTCGAGATATCGACGCAGCGCGCGCTGTCGGGCTTCGCATCGCCCTCCATCAGGCCGGCGATCTCCTTGAACTGCCGCCGCACCTCGGTCACCATGCCGGAAGCGGCACGGCCCACCGCGGTCATCGTCATCGCGGCGATCACGAAAGGTAGCGTGCCGCCGATGAAGATCCCGATGACGACCATCGGGTTGACCAGGTTGATGCCGGTCTCCTGCAGGCCCACCGCCGACGTGTAGGCGCTGAACAGCGCCAGAGCGGTCAGCGCCGCCGAACCGATGGCGAAGCCCTTACCGATCGCCGCCGTCGTGTTGCCGATCGAGTCCAGGCTATCGGTGATCGCGCGTACCGAGGGCCCGAGCCCACTCATCTCGCTTATACCGCCCGCGTTGTCCGCTACCGGACCGTACGCGTCCACCGACATCGTCACTCCTACCGTCGCCAGCATGCCGACGGCCGCGATGCCGATCCCGTAGAGGCCCGCGAACTTGAACGCCATCCAGATGGCCGCGCAGATCAGCAGAACCGGGATCGCTGTGGACATCATGCCGACCGCCTGACCGGCGATGATATTGGTGGCCGCTCCGGTCTGAGACGCCTCGGCGATCTTGCGGATCGGCCGCGCCGCCGTGTAGTACTCGGTCGAGAGGCCGATGAGGATGCCGACCAGCGAGCCGCCAAACATGGCCCAGAACGGCCCGAGCGGTCCGAAGGCAGCGTTCCCCTGGAACACGTCCAGCTCGACCGTCAGCCACCAGGCCGCGGCCCAGAACAGGACCGCCGCGATGTACGTGCTGTTACGCAAGGCCGCGGCCGGGTTCACTTTCTCCATCAGCTTCATCGAGAAAATCCCGATGAAGCTCGCCACCAGGCCGAACATCACGTAAAGGATCGGCAGCGCGATCGCCTCCAAGCGCTGCGTCGTCAGGATCTGCGCCGACGTCGCTCCGATCGCGATGGTGGCGATCACCGAGCCCACGTACGACTCGAAGATATCTGCCCCCATGCCCGCCACATCGCCCACGTTGTCACCGACGTTGTCGGCGATGGTCGCCGGGTTCCGCGGGTCGTCCTCAGGGATGCCGGCCTCGACCTTACCCACCAGGTCGGCGCCTACGTCGGCCGCCTTCGTATAGATGCCGCCGCCAACGCGCGCGAACAGCGCGATCGAGCTGGCCCCCATGGCGAATCCCGCTATGATCTCGCTGAACGACTTGAACGCCGCATCGCTCTCGAGCCCGCTCGAGTAGATGAACAGAACGACCCCGATACCGAGCAGGCCCAGGCTCGCCACCGATAGGCCCATTACGGCACCGCCGCTGAAGGCGATGCGGAGCGCCTTCCCCTGTCCCGACTCGCGCGCCGCCTCCGACGTCCGAACGTTGGCTTCCGTCGCCGCGTTCATGCCGAAGAAGCCGGCCGCCAGCGAGCAGAGCGCGCCGCCGACGTAGGCCAGCGACGTGGGCAGCGAATCCAGCGCCACGAACAACAGGATCGCTACGACGACGATAAAGGGAACGAGCACGGAATACTCGCGCTTCAGAAATGCCTTGGCGCCTTCCTGGATCTGTTGGGCCAGCTCGGCCATCAATTCCGTTCCGACCGGCTGTTTCTTCAGGTAGATGTAGATGAGCCCGGCCACGATGAGGCCGACTACACCCAGGGGCGCCGCTAAGGTCACCGCGATGTCGGTCACTGACCACCCTCCTTGGTCTGCAACGCTCTAGTCTTCTTGATTCGACGTGGGATGAACATTGTAACGATTCATTGCCGGCTCGATGCCCTCGCGCGCCCAAACCTCCACTCCCTCGGCGAGACGCGGCAGCGCTTCCAGCACGGCGTCTTCATCTTCCGGATCCTCGAACTCCGACAGCACCCAGTCCGCACGGGCCACACCCGGCGGCTCCTCCCCGACGCCGATCCTCAGCCGGGCGTACTCGCGGGTGCCCAGTACTTCCTCCACCGAGGTAAGCCCGTTGTGGCTGCCCGCCGAGCCCCTGGCTCGAAAGCGCGGCCGCCCGGGAGCCAGCGCCACATCGTCCACGACGATCAGTAGATCGTCCGGGGAATCCAGCGGCGCGTTCTCCAGCAGCGCACGCACCGCGATTCCGCTCCGGTTCATGTAGACCGTCGGCTTGATCAGCCAGACGTCGCCCACCCCGGACAGCGCGGCCGTGGACCGGAGCCAGAGATCCTCATGTTGAAACGGGGATGCGGACCAGCGGCGCTTCAGCAGATCGATGAGCCACCAGCCAACGTTGTGGCGAGTGGCATCGTACCGGGCCCCCGGGTTGCCCAGTCCGACTACGACTTTCAGGCTAGCCCTCCTCCTCGGCGGCCTCATCCTCGGCAGTCTTGCCACGACCAACCAGCTCGGGCTCCGCAGGCTCTTCGCCTTCCACAGCCTCGACCTCTTCGACTTCCTCCTCGACCTTGAGCACGGCCGGCGGCACGATGGACGCGATAGTCGTCCCCGGATCGTCCAGTATCTCCACGCCCTCCGGCGCCTCGAGGTCGGCGACCGTCAGGTTGTCGCCGATGTCCATCTCCGTGATGTCGAACTCGAGGGCCTCCGGTATCTTGGCCGGGACACAGCGGATCTCGACATCGTGCCGCAGGTGCTCCATGATCCCGCCTTCCTTGACACCGGGCGCGATGCCGAGCAGCCGAACAGGAACATCCAGCTTGACCTTCTCACCCTTACGGACCGCCAGGAAATCGACGTGCAGGATCTCCGCACGATACGGGTGGATCTGCACCTCGCGGACCAACACGCTCGCCAGATCGCCGTCATCCATCTTGAGGTCGATGAGCGTGCTCTCGTGAGAGCCCGTCGCCACCAACCGCTCGAAATCCTTCGTTGGGATCTTGCAGGCGCGCGTCTCCGCGCCGTGACCGTAGACAACGGCGGGAATGTACCCGTCGCGTCGTATCGTGCGAGCCGCGCCCTTACCGGTCTCGGTTCTGAGCTTGGCTTCCAAGGTTACATTCGTCGACATGTAATCAACTTCCTTCGCTGAGCGCCCGGCCCGTCACTCGAACAGGCTGCTGACGCTCTCGTTATCGTGTATGTACATGATCGCCCGGGCCAGCAGGTCGGCCACCGACAGGACCCGCAGAGAGTCGAATTTCTTCTTTTCCGGCAGCAGGACCGTGTCCGTTACGGCGACCTCCTTCACCGGCAACTGCGCCAACCGGTCCACCGCGGGACCGCTGAGCAACGCGTGAGTGGCGCAGATGTAGATGTCCTTCGCGCCCTTCTCCTTTAGCGCATGGACCGCTCCCACCATGGTTCCGCCGGTGTCGATCATGTCGTCGGGGATCAAGCAATTCTTTCCATCCACGTCACCGACGACGTTGACCACTTCGGCCACGTTCGCATCCGGACGGCGCTTGTCGATCATCGCGATCTCGCCACCGAGCCGCCGCGCGTAGCCACGCGCCATCTTCGCCGCGCCGACATCGCTGGCGACCACCACCAGGGGCGACAGGTCGAGCTCCTCATAGTGAGCGACGAGGACCGGCAACGCGTACAGGTGATCGACCGGGATGTCGAAGAACGCCTGCAACTGGTGCTGGTGCAGGTCGACCGACACCGCCCGGTCCGCCCCGGCCGTCGTGATCAGGTTCGCCATCAGCTTCGCGCCGATCGCCACCCGCGGCTGGTCCTTGCGGTCCTGGCGCGAGTAGCCGTAGTACGGGACCACCGCCGTCACACGGGCCGCCGAGGCCCGGGCCGCCGCATCGATCAGCAGCAGAAGCTCCACGATGTTCTCGGCCGGCGGACCCGTGGACTGAACGATGAAGACGTCCCGGCCGCGTACGTTCTGGTCGATCCGCACGAAGATCTCGCCGTCAGCAAAGCGCTCGATGGTCACACCGCAGAGCTTCGCCCCGAGCTGATCGGCGATCCGCCCGGCCAGCGGCCGGTTTGCGGTCCCCGAGAGCAGCATCATCTCCCGGCTTTTCGGGTCGATGGACGACGTATCGGTCACTGTCGGAACTCCAGAAAGTTAAAAGCCTCGCAAGTTATCCCGGGCCTAAGTAGGCGTCAACGGGCGGAAAGGGGAGGTTGTGGCCGTGCGGCGGGACGGGTAATCGCCTGGCGCGCCTTGTCCAGAAGGCCCAACGCCTACACATTTCAGAGCTTATGATTTTGAAATCGCTCATCCCCTTCGTGGTCGGCCTCGGAGCGCTGTACCTTGGCGCCGACGTGCTGATACGCGGCGCGTCGCGCCTGGCCCGAGGCCTCGGCGTGAACGCCCTGGTCATCGGCCTGACGGTGGTGGCGATGGGCACGTCGATGCCAGAGTTGCTCGTCGGCACGGTCGCCGCGGTTAAGGACAGCCCCGACATCGCCATCGGCAACGTTATCGGCTCGAACATCGCGAACATCGCATTGATCCTCGGGGTCGCCGCGCTGGTCCGGCCGATCCGCGTCCAGATGAGGTTGCTGGTGCGGGAGGTCCCGATAATGATCTTCGCCTCCCTCGCCTTCTACGTGTTCGCGCTGGATGGCGAGTTGAGTCGCTGGGATGGCTTGACGCTGCTGGTGGGCTTTGTCGCCTATACGCTTTACCTGCTGGATGGCGCGCGCCGCGAGTCGCCGGCCATCGAGGTCGAGTACCAGCGCTTCGTCCCCACCGGCGGCAGCCTGGCCAGCCATCTCTTCCTCACCGTCCTGGGGCTCGGGACTCTCCTGGGCGGCGCCCACATGGTGGTCAACGGCGCCGCCGACACGGCGCGGTTCCTCGGTATCTCGGAACTGGCGATCGGCCTCACGGTCGTGGCACTGGGCACCTCGCTACCCGAACTGGCGACCGCCGTGGCCGCCTCGGTTCAGGACGAGGGCGACATCCTGGTGGGCAACGTGGTGGGCTCCAACCTCTTCAACCTGCTGGCGGTACTGGGCATAGCTTCGATCGCCCGGCCGATGAGTGTGGCCAATTCGGTCATCCAGGTCGAGGCCCCAGTCATGCTGGCGGTCAGCGTCATCGTGCTCCCATTTGTCTGGACGACGCTGCGGCTGACGCGCTGGGAGGGAATCATTCTGTTGGCGTCGTATGCCGCGTTTGTGGTGTTGTTGGCGCTGCCGTCTTAGCCCCCATTTAATGTCGAACACCGCACACCGAACACCGCCTTTCGAAGGGCGCACTTCAAGGCTCAATCATTGATCATTAAGATCGAACTTCTAAGCGCTAAGATAGTCTGCGGTCGTTGGCCTCGGCCGTTTGGATGCTCTTGACGAAGATACGTACGAGCTGGCCCGACTCCTCGAGAGCACCTTCCACGCTGTCCGGGTCACCAATTCCGAATTCGTTCGTGAACCTCAGCCAGACCCGCGTCTCACGCAGCTCCTTCAGGCAAACCCGCATCTTATGAATGAAGTCTTTCCTAGATTCCGCGCTCTGCGCCTCCCCATAATTGGGCGCCGCCGCGGTGCCGCAACGCACCAACTGCCCCGCCACATGCTTCCCCTCCCGGTTAGGAGGCAAAGTAGCAGCAACCCTGCACACCAGAACCGCAAACGAAATCAACCGATCTTCAAGGTCGTAGACCCTCTCAGCACCCATCCTTCCTCCCCATAATTTCGATCTTGATGATCAATCATCAATGATTGCCGTGCCCCCTTCGAAAGGCGGTGTTCGGTGTGCGGTGTTCGAAATTGAAGTAAGACTTCAACAATCAACATTCTATCATCACCGCCTACCGAAGCCCCCCCAAAAAAAGAAAGGCCCGCAACTCACGGGCCCCCTCAATCACCTGAACTTCAGAATTCTCAGCGCTTGCTCCCACCATGCGCATGCCCCCCATGACTCCCATCCATCCCCATCGCCCTCATCTCCGCCGTTCTCTGCGTCGTCTCCATGTTCGTGACGTACGCCGGGTCCGCCCGGTCCACCTCCGGCCAGGGCTCGGAGGGCTTGAAGGCGCCTCCCAATACGCCCATGCCGCCGCCCGGAATCGTCTCACCCGTCGGGTTATCGTAGATCACGGTGAGACGGTAGCGGTGATCGGGTGACAGCTTGATGCCGCCCTTCCACCAGAACTCTCCCACGGGCACGCCCGCCACGTGGCCGTCGTCGCCGACGACCGGGGCCGTCTCCCAAAGGACTTCCCCGGCGGTGACGTCCTCGAAGCGCAGGGCGACGGCGTAGTCGTGAAGGTGGCCGCCGACGGCCAGCAGGCGGCCGGATATCGCCGGGCTCCCCTCCCACGAGTGCTCGTAGCGACCGGGCGGCAGGTCGAACTCCTTCGCCCCCACCGGACCCATGACGTCCACGTACACCGGGTAGACGCCGATCGGGAAGATCCAGCCCTTCTTTCGGTAGCGGAGTGTCACGCGCAGGCGGGCGCCCGGATAGGGTGTATCAGTCGGGTTGTGGAACATCGCGCTGACCGCGACTTCCTGACCCTGCTCCAACGGGATCCCCAGCCACCTCGGCATCGTAGCAGGTTGCGTCTCGCTGCCCACCGCGAACAGCCGCCTCGCTATCGGGCTGAACAGCTCGCGGCGCTCCGGGTCGATCAAGTTGAAGTGATGCAGGACGCGGTTGGTCATCGGCCGGCCCTGCCCATCCAGCATCTCCACCTCGAAACCGTACAGGTACCCGTCGACCGGTAAGGTGCCGGTCAGCAGCGGCGGTTGCTTGATCATGTGATGACCGGCATTGGCCGGTAGATCCAGGGGGCCAACGATGATCACCAGCTCCTCGCTCTCCGCATCGTCCACTACCTGCAGCCAGTCCTTCGAACTCATCGCCTGGCCCGCCATCTCCATCTCCTGGGCCAGAAGCCCGTATGGCACTGCGAGGGCCGCGATCAACAGGACAGCAGATAGTCTCGGAGAGCACCGACTCATCG
>JBDHAL010000138.1:0-8871 GCA_039588075.1 Gemmatimonadota bacterium
GATCATTGTATACGATTTCGACGAACCACTCGGGTGTCCTCGAGGGGGTGCTCCATTCCTCATCCCAGGGCGAAGAGGGCTTCGCCGCGAGGACCGCGTCGAGGTCCTTACCCCTCGCGATCTGCTCGGAGACAGCGGCGCGCACGCCGATCAGCATGTCGCGGTACGCCTCCAGATCAGCCTTCCCGGCCAGCGGTCCGTGACCCGGGATGATTTGGGTATCGTCATCGACCATGCCGAGAATCTTCTCGGCGGCCGCGATAACCCCGTCGACCGAGCCGCCGTTCGACAGGTCGATGAGCGGGTAGAATCCGTTGAACAGAACGTCGCCCACGTGAATCACGTTCGCATCCCCGAAGACGATGATCGCGTCACCATCGGTGTGCGCGTGCGCGACGTGGAAGGCGTAGAGCGTGGAGCCGTTCAGGTGGAAAGTCACGCTCTCGGAGAAGGTGACCACGGGTAGCGCACCCGCCGGGACGGGCGGGACCCGAGCGTCGTAGGCCTCGATAAGCTGCTCGACGGTCAATCGCTGGCGGACGTTATCGTGAGCCACGATCAGCGCACCGGCCTCGCCCAGGTTCTCGTTACCGCCGACATGGTCGCCGTGCCAGTGCGTGTTGAGAACGAAGCGGATGGGTCCGTCGCTTATCGTCCGTATGGCGGCCGTGATCCTCTCGGTGAGCGGAGCATACTGATCGTCGATCAGAAAGACGCCGTCGGCGCCGGCGGACACGCCCATGTTGCCGCCGCGTCCGGTGAGCATGTAGATGCCGGGCGCCAGTTCAGTCGGCTGGATCTCTACAGCATCCCAGTCCTGGGCGCGGGCGGTCGTAGCGCCGATACAGGCCGCCAGGACGAGGCTTAGGGAAATGGCGAGGTGTGGAGAGGGGCGTGTCATGTTGGAAGCTCCGTAAGGGTTGGCGTGATGCGAACATCGAACATTGTACATCGTTCATCGAACATTGAGAATACTGCCCGACGTTGGACACCGAACATCGACGATCAAGACGTCGAACCTCGAGGCCGTTTTCGATGTCCGATGTTTCCTCCGTCGGGCAGTTCGTCGACGTTCGATGTACAATGAACAATGTTCGATGTTCAGCTGGCAGAGCGAGAAAGGAGAGAGCGAATTGGCAAAGCGCAGAATCGAGAAAAGCGACGAAGACTGGAAAAAGCAGCTCACGCCCGAGCAGTATCAAATAGCGCGCAAAAAGGGCACCGAGCCGGCATTCAGCGGGGAGTACCATGACACCAAGAAGCCGGGAACGTACCGCTGCGTGTGCTGTGGCAACGAGCTGTTCGAGTCGGACGCAAAGTACGAATCGGGCAGCGGCTGGCCGAGCTTCTTCGAGCCGGTGGATAGCGAGGCGGTGAGTTCGGAGGCGGACGACAGCCTGGGCATGCGGCGGACCGAGGTCCTGTGCGCCGTGTGCGACGCGCATCTCGGCCACGTGTTCCCAGACGGTCCCCAGCCCACAGGCCTGAGATACTGTATCAACTCGGCGTCGCTAAAACTGGAGGCTGAAGAGTAGGAGATCGAGGCGGCGGCAGATCTAATGGACGGCGGTAATCTTCGGGCGTTACTATACTGTGAGCTCATGGCAAGGGGCGACTGACCGATAAGAGGTCGGGACGCCGAAGCGACGACTGATCAGGACCGAAGAGGGCACCTCCGATGTTGCGTCTCAAGGATCTAATGACGCGGGAAGTCATCACCGTATCGCCCGACCTCACTCTCAGGGAACTGCTGGAAGTTCTCGGCGAGGGGGGGATGAGCGGCGTCCCGGTGCTGGCCGGCGGGGCCGTGGTGGGGGTGATTTCGATGACGGACATCTTCGATTTCCGGGAGGAAGCCGCGGATGCCGATCTCGACGCCGGTGCGGCACCAGCGAGGCGGGGAGCCCTCCCCGATTCGATGGAGGCGGCCGAGCCCGACGCCGTGGAGTGGACGAAGGCGACTCGAACAAGCGACTGGGACATCCTGGACGCCCACACTGTAGCGGACGTGATGACGCGCAACATTGTGAGCCAGCCTTCCGGGACCGCCGTGAAGAAGGCGGCCAACTACATGCTGGAGAAGGGCGTGCACCGGATCCTCGTCATGGATGACGACAAGCTGCAGGGGATCGTGACCACCACCGATATCGTGCGCGCCGTCGCCGAGGGCGTTCTCGAGGGATAGCGAACGGCGGGCCGGCGTTTCTTCCGAGCCCGCAATATCAACTAAAGGGGGAAGAGCGTGGCCATCACGACCCCGGACTCACTCAAGCCCGAGCAGCTTCGGAGGGCGTGCGACCCCAAGAGCCTGGGGTTCAAGACGACCAGCGAGGCCAAGCCACTGCATGAGGCGATCGGCCAGGACCTGGCGATGCGGGCGGTGCGGTTCGGTCTCGAAGTGGACCACCCGGGCTACAACATCTTCGCGCTCGGGCTGCCGGGCTCGGGGCGGTCGACGATGGTCCGGCAGCTGCTCGAGGAAAGGGCCAAGGACGAACCCACGCCGTCCGATTGGTGCTACGTCTACAACTTCGATACCGCGCGCGAGCCGCTGGCGCTGGAACTACCCGCGGGCACCGGGCCCAACCTGCGAGCCGACATAGAGGGGCTGCTCTGGGAGATGCAGAACTCGCTGCCGAGGGCGCTGCAGAGCGAAGAGTTCCGGAAGGAACGCGATGTGATCGCCGAGCGGGCGATGGACGTTCAGCGGCAGCTGATCGAGGGGTTCCAGAAGCGGATCGACGGGGAGCGCTACGCGGCGCTGGTCCAGACGCCCACCGGGTACGTCGTGGCCCCCGCCCTGGGTAACGAGCCGCTCGATGACAAGCACTTTCAGGCGCTGCCGGAGGAGCAGCGGGAGGAGATCCTGCAGCGGCGCCGCGAGATGGAGAAGGTCTTTGCGGAGGTACAGCGCCAGGTGAGGGAAGCGGACCGCGCTGCGAACCGGCACGTAACGGACCTGCAGCGCGCGATAGCGCTGGGTGTGGTCGAGAACGGCGTGAACGAGATTCGCTCCAAGTGGGAATCCGTGCCGGACGTACTTGCTCACCTGGATCGACTGGCGGAGGAGGTCGTCGACAGCGCCGGCGACTTCGCCGGTGACGGGGACGAATCCGGCGGCGGCGAACTGCAGCCGGGCGAAACCGAGGATCCGCTGTTCCGGTACAAGGTCAACGTGATCGTCTGTCACACGCCGGACAGCGGCGCGCCGATCGCCCAGGAAGAGAACCCGACCTACCACAACGTGATCGGGCGAATCGAGCACCGCCTTCTGTTCGGCACGATGGTCGCCGACTTCACCCAGATCACGGCGGGCGCGATCCACCAGGCGAACGGCGGTTACCTGATCCTCGACGCCGCCGACGTGCTGCGGCAGCCGCTCGCCTGGCTCGCGCTGAAGAACGCGCTGCGAACCCAGTCGGTCCGTCTGGAAGAAATCATCGAGTACACGAGCCCCATCGCGACGTCGACGCTCAGGCCGCAGCCGATACCGCTGAAAGTCAGGGTGATCCTCATCGGCGAGCCCTACACCTATCACATGCTGTACGCCTACGACGACGACTTCCGCGAGCTGTTCAAGGTGAAGGCGGACTTCAGTCCGTACATGGAACGGAACACGGACGCGGAACGCGGATATGGGGCCTTCACCGCCGCCCGCTGCGAAGAGGAGAAGCTACCTCCGTTCGACGCTGGCGCGGTTGCACGCGTGACGGAGTTCGGCTCGCGGCTCGCCCAGCACCAGGAGCGGCTTTCAACGCAGTTCGGCGCCATAGGCGACCTGGTTCGAGAAGCCGGGTTCTTCGCGAAACTGGACGACCGGGACGCAGTGACGGTGGATGACGTTCGCCGTGCGATCCGCGAGCGTGAGGAAAGAGTCAACCGTCCGGAGCGCGAGCTGCTCAACCTGATCGGCGAGGACACGCTCACGGTCGACCCGAAAGGCACAAAGGTGGGCCAGCTGTACGGGCTGGCGGTTCTGTCGGCGGCGGAGCACTCGTTCGCCAGGCCGATCAAGGTCGAAGCCAGCGCCTTCATGGGGACGAGCGGAGTGGTCGATATCGAGCGCGAGGTCCGGCTCGGCGGCCCGCTGCACAACAAGGGCGTGCTGGTTCTCTCCGGCTACCTGGGCGACCTGTTCGCGCAGGACCACCCGCTGATCATGTCGGCCAGCCTCTCGTTCGACCAGTTGTACGAAGAAGTCGAAGGCGATAGCGCGTCGGCGGCGGAGTTGTACGCGCTGGTCTCGGCCATCGCCGAAGTGCCGCTGCGACAGGGCGTCGCGATAACCGGGGCCGTGAACCAGAACGGCGACATCCAGCCTATCGGTGGCGTGACGACGAAGATCGAGGGCTTCTTCCGAGCCTGCAAGCGCCGTGGCTTGACGGGCGAACAAGGCGTGATCATACCGGCGCGCAACATGTCGAACCTCGTACTAAACGATGAGGTGATCGAAGCCGTGCGGCAGGGTCAGTTCAGCGTGTGGCCGATCCGGCTGGTCGAGGAGGGTTGGGAGATACTGGCCGGGCTGCCGGCGGGCGAGCGAGACGAGAACGGGCGGTTCCCCGAGGAGTCGGTATACGGTAGAACGGCGAAGCAACTCTGGGAGTGGGCGCGGGGCTGGCGCGATTTCGGCCGCCCGGTCCGCGAGGGCAGAAAGCCGCAGACCGGTGCAGGCGAAGCGGCGGAAAGCAAGGACCAGGAAACGGAACAGGAAGAAGCGACGGAGGAATAGGAGCGCGATGTCCGAGTCGGGTAAGCCGGCGGCGAATCCGGGTGAGGCCCGCGAGCGGATCGAAGAACTGCGAGAGACGATCCGCCACCACGATACGTTGTACCACGTTCTGGACAGACCGGAGGTTTCCGACGCCCAGTACGATCGACTCTACCGGGAGCTGAAAGAACTCGAGCAGCGGTTCCCCGAGCTCGTCAGCCCAGACTCTCCCACCCAGCGGGTCGCCGGCCAGCCGCGTCCCGGGTTCAGTGAAGTCGAACACACAGCGCCGATGCTGAGCCTCGATTCGAGCGACAACGAGGACGCGGTGCGGCGCTTCGATACCCGCGTCAGAACGGCGCTGGGTGACGACGCGGTCGTCTACGTGGTCGAGCCGAAGCTCGACGGGCTCTCGCTCGAGCTGGTCTACGAGGACGGCACCCTGGTGCGCGCCGCGACCCGGGGCGACGGCCGCGTGGGTGAGGATGTGACGGCCAACGCTCGAACGATCGGGTCGGTGCCACTCAAACTGAGGACGACGAAGCGGGCGGCGCCGGCGTCGCTATCGCTTCGCGGCGAGGCGATCATGCTGGTCGACGAGTTCGAGCGGCTGAACGCGGGGCTCACCGAACAGAATAAACCCGCCTTCGCCAACCCGCGGAACGCCGCCGCCGGTTCGATGCGCCAGCTCGACCCGAGCATCACCTCGCAGCGACCGCTGGTCGCCTATGCCTACGAAATCATGACGGTCATGGGCGCGACGTTCGAGACGCAGGCACAGGTTCTCGACGCGTTACGCGACTGGGGCTTCAGGGTCAGCCCGCACGTGAAGACGGGCGTCGACATCGAAGCGGCGATCGAGCAACGGCACAAGCTGGAGCACGAGCGGGACGGCCTCGAGTACGAGATCGACGGAGTCGTGATCAAGGTGGACGACCTGGCGACGCGCGATCGGCTGGGCCAGACCGCCCACCACCCGCGCTGGGCCTT
The DNA here is from genome assembly GCA_039588075.1 of Gemmatimonadota bacterium. GTDB lineage: Bacteria > Gemmatimonadota > Gemmatimonadetes > Palauibacterales > KS3-K002 > JBDHAL01. Next base: position 5,702 of record JBDHAL010000138.1, read on the forward strand.
CGCCTACAAGTTCCAGCCACGACGCGAGGTCTCGGATATCCTCGACATCGTCGTCCAGGTCGGCCGGACCGGGAAACTGACGCCCGTCGCCATGCTGCGGCCGGTCGACGTCGGCGGCGTGACGGTCTCGCGCGCGTCGCTGCACAACCGGGAAGAGGTGGAGCGCAAGGACGTGCGGAAGGGCGACAAGGTCCGAATCCAGCGGGCGGGCGACGTGATACCGCAGGTCCTGGAACGGATCGACGTGCCCGGGAAGCGGCGCGGCGCCAGGTTCAAGATGCCGGCGCGCTGCCCGGTGTGCGACTCCAAGGTTGTGAGCCACGGCCCGCTCGACTTTTGCACCAACGGGCTGGCCTGCCCCGCCCAGCTCAAGCGGCGGATCCTGCACTTCGCGTCGCGCGACGCGCTGGACATCGGCGGCCTCGGAGAAAAGACGGTGGAGCAACTGCTCGAAGAGGGGCTGGTGGAAAGCGTAGTCGACCTCTTCGACCTGAGAACAAAGAATCTCGAGGAGCTGGAAGGCTTCGCCGAAACCTCGGCCAGGAACCTCGTGCAGGCGATCGATGAGGCGAAGGACACCCACCTCGACCGCTTTCTCTACGCGCTCGGTATCCCGGAAGTCGGCACTCAAACGGCCCGCGACCTGGCGCAGCATTTCGGGTCGCTCGACTCCGTTTCCAATGCCTCGCAGGAAGAGCTGGAAGCGGTCCCGGGGATCGGACCGATCGTGGCCGAAGCTGCGTTCGACTTTCTGCAGACCGCAGGTACCCGGAAGATCATCGCCGCCCTGAAAAAGCGCGGGCTGAAGCTCGCGGAATCCGAAGCTCCAGCCGACGACAAGTTCGCCGGGCTGGTCTTCGTGTTCACCGGTGGCCTGGACTCCATCACGCGTAGCCAGGCCCAGGAGATCGTTCGCTCGCTGGGAGGAAGAACGTCATCCAGCGTCAGCGCCAAGACTGATTACGTCGTGGCAGGCAGCGACCCCGGCAGCAAGTACGACCAAGCCGTGGAACTAGAGGTCAAGGTCCTCTCGGAAGACGAGTTCATGCGTATGCTCCCGAAAGGGGCGGTCTGACGTGGAGAACATCGACTACGCCCGGATCTTCGTAGAGATCGCCGACCTGCTGGAGATCCAGGGCGCGAACCCATTCCGAATAAGAGCCTACCGCAACGGCGCCCGCACCATCGAGACGCTCTCGCAACCTCTGGAATCGATACTCCGGGACGAAGAGGCCAAACCCGAGGATCTTCCCGGCATTGGCAAGGATCTGGGCAAGTATATCCGCGAGCTGTTCGAAACCGGTGAGCTGGAGTTCCTGGCCGAACTGCGCAAGGACGTGCCCGCCTCGCTGGTCGAGATCATGCGCATCCCGGGGCTCGGACCCAAACGCGCCCGCCTGGTGTGGGACGGGCTCGACATAACCTCGGTCGAGCAACTCGAGGGTGCCGCCAAGAGCGGCAAGCTGGAAGAGCTGCCCGGGTTCGGGCAGAAGACGCAGGCGCGGGTCCTCAAGGGGATCGCCGAGTTGAAGGCGCGGGCCGGGCGCTTCAAGCTCTCCGACGCCGATATTTACGTCCAGCCTCTGATGGCCTACCTGAAGAAGTCCAGTGGCCTGATCGACCTCGAGGTGGCCGGAAGCTACCGGCGGCGCTGCGAGACGGTGGGCGACATCGACATCCTGGCGACGACATCCGGCAAGGGTTCGTCGATCATGGACGACTTCGTCGCCTACCCCGAAGCGAAAGACGTGCTGGGCAAGGGTCCGACCAAGAGCTCGATCCGGCTGAAGGCCGACCTGCAGGTCGACCTACGGCTGGTCGACCGCGAGAGCTACGGCGCCGCGATGGTCTATTTCACCGGCTCCAAAGCACACAACATCGTGATCCGCGGGATAAGCAGGGAGCGCGGGCTGAAGATCAACGAGTACGGGGTCTTCAAGGGTGACGAGCTGGTGGGAGGCAAGACGGAGGAGGAAGTCTTCGCGGCGATCGATCTACCGTGGATTCCGCCGGAGCTACGCGAAGATCGCGGCGAACTGACCGCAGCGCTGGAAGGCCGCCTGCCGAAGATCGTCGAGCTGAAGCAGATACGTGGCGACCTCCAGATGCACACCCATTACAGCGACGGGAAGAACACCGTGGAGGAGATGGTGGAAGCCTGCCGCGAGCGCGGGTACAAGTACATGGCCATCACCGACCACAGTCCCGCGCTGGCCATGGCCGGTCTCAAACCGGATGACTTCAGGAAACAGTACAGGGAGATCGACGCGCTCCAAAAGAAACACGACGACATCAGGATACTGAAGTCGGCGGAGGTCGATATCCTGGGCGACGGCTCGCTCGACCTCGACGATGACCTGCTGGCGGAGATGGACGTCGTCGTCATCTCGGTGCACTCGAAGTTCAACATGACCCGCGAACAAATGACTCGACGCATCACGCGGGCCATGCAGCACCCCAAGGTCAACATCGTCGCCCATCCCACGGGCCGCATCATCAACCGCCGTGAGCCCTACCCCGTCGATGTCGAAGAGCTGATGAAGGTAGCCCGCGACCATGGCGTCATGCTCGAACTGAACGCGCACCCCGAGCGCCTCGACCTGCGCGACTTCCACCTACAGATGGCTCGCGAGGCCGGCGTCAAGATCGTCATTAGTACGGATGCGCACCGGATCGCGGAGCTGGACTACATGAGCTATGGAGTCGACCAGGCGCGACGTGGCTGGCTGGGGATAGGGGAAGTGGCGAATACCTATTCGTTGGACAAGATTCTTAGGGCCCTTTCGAAGTGAGGTGCATACTCGAGTTGATTGGGAGGTTGGAGTGGTGAAGTTCTTGGGAATTCCTGAATGTTGATTCCGGGATTACGGATTTATGGATTTTGGAAGTGGGAAGCTCAGATCGTAATTCCAAACTCCCCTATTCCGTAATCCCGGAATCAACATTCGAGAATTCCCGCCGTACCAAAGGAGTGTCCACAATGTCTATCGCACCAGAGGTCGAACGCTTCCTATCCGGAGAAGGCGTGAACTGGGAGGTCATCAAGCACCCCACGGCCTACACGGCGGCCGAGGAAGCGGCGGTATCCCACATCTCGGGATACGAGTGGGCCAAGACTGTCATATTCTTCACGAAGGACGAAGAGGCGATCATGGCCGTGCTGCCCGCTT
>JBDHAL010000139.1:0-8812 GCA_039588075.1 Gemmatimonadota bacterium
GGCCGTCGCGCTGGGCGTCGTGGAGTCGGGTCTCTCCGGCGGCAAGACGGCACCCGGCAAGGCCGCGACGGCGGTTGTGGTGCTCTATCTGGTCTTTGCGGCGATTTCGGCGGCGTTGCAGGGACTCGGCGGATAGTAGTGGCAGGGAATTGGCGCCAAAAACCGGCGCAAAACCCAATGCCGCCGCCGTTTCCCCAACGAAACTCTTGACCAAAGGCCCTCGTACGGCTAAACGAAGCGCTACACATAGGTTCAGCCCCACCGGGAGCCACAAATCAAGCAGGTGCTGGCCGATCCGGAGAGCGCATCGATCCATCGTCGATAACTGTTTTGAGAATCGAACAACCACACGAAACCCTGAGCTTGGAGTTGGGTCATGAAGTGGAATGCGGTCCCTAGCACGTTACTGGCGTGCCTCATCGGAACCGTGGGTGCCCTCAGCGCCCAGCAGCAGGCGTCTCTCACGCTCGAGCAAGCGATAGATCTCGCTAGGCAGAACAGCCCGAGCTACAACCAGACGCTGAACGATCTGGCGCCCGCGAACTGGGGCGTCCGCGCGGCCAACGCGAACCTGTTTCTGCCCAACGCCGACATCAGTTTCTTTGCCGGCTGGCAGGACGCCGGTCTCCAGCGCCTGGGCGCGGCGGTGTTCCCCGAGCCCTCCGTGGTGCTGTCGCAGTACTCGTTCAGCCTCTCGTACAACCTGAACGGCAGCACCCTCTTTTCGCCGGGTCAGGCGAAGGCCGAGCGCTCGGCGGCGGAGAGGCGGATCGACAACGCGGAGCTCCTGCTTCGCACCGGTGTGACCAGCGCCTATCTGGAGGTCCTGAGGCTGCAGGACCGAGCGGTGCAGGCGGGTCGCGAGCTGCGGCGTTCTGACGAGCAACGGCGGCTGGCCCAGGCGCGAGAAGATGTCGGAGCCGGCACGCGGCTCGAAACGATGCAGGCGGAGGTCGCACGAGGTCGGGCGGAAGTCGACTTGCTCCTGGCCGAGAACCGTGCCCGGGTAGCGAAGCTTCGACTGGTCGAAGTACTCGGCATCCAGGTCCCGGCCGACCAGATCGAGCTGGTCAGCGAGTTCGAGATCTTCGAGCCGCAACTCGACATGGAGGCGATGATCAATGACGCGCTGACCCGGCACCCGACCCTGATCGCGGCCCAGGCCGATCGTGCCGCGGCTCAGTCGACCGTGAAGGTGGCGAAGGCATCCTACTTCCCCACCCTATCGCTGCGGGCCAGTTGGAGCGGCTTCACGCGTGACGATACGGACACCAACGCGGCGGTCGATCGCGCGCTGTCAAACGGCACAGCCGACGGGGCGGCCAACACCGCGGTCTGCAACGACTTCAATACGCTGTTCACCGCGACGGGTGAGCCGGTGCCGCCGCAGTGGAGCAACTGCTCGCTGTTCGCTTTCACTTCGAACGACTCGGTGCAAACGGCTCAGGTCATCGAGGCCGCCAACAGCACCTTCCCGTTCTCGTTCAACAACGAGCCGGTGTCGGTACAGGCGTTCTTCTCGATGCCGCTGTTCAACGGGTTCGGCCGGCAGGTCCAGGTCGAGCAGGCGATCGCCCGTCGCAACGACCTCGACTACCAGGTGCGTGGGATCGAGCTTCAACTCCGCGCCAACGTCACCGAGGCCGTTCACAACCTCGACACGGCCTACCGGACAGTGCTGCTGCAGCGTGAGAACACCGCCCAGTCCCGCGAGGGGCTGCGCCTGGCCACCGAGCGTTACCAGCTGGGCGCCGGCACGTTCCTCGAGCTGCTCGACTCGCAGACGCTCACGCAGCAGGCCGAGGTCGACGAGATCGACTCCGTATTCATGTTCCACCAGAGCCTGGTCGCGCTCGAGCAGGCCGTAGGACGCTCGCTCGATCTGGGCGGACAATAAACCAGAGACCTCTCGGGTAGTTCTTGGAGAGGGATCTCACGTTTACATAGAACCGGGATAGGACAGTGAACAGGAAGAAGGTAATCGTCGCAGCAGCCGTCGTGATCGTGATCGTCGTCTTCATGACGCTGGCCCTGCGACAGGGCCGTCGCGGAGGGGTCGACGTCCGGGCCGAGGAAGTAACGAGGCGCGACCTCGTATCGGTGGTTACCGCAAGCGGCCGCATACGCCCGCACCGCAGGGTGGACATTCAGGCCGACGTCTCCGGCCGCATCGTCGACCTGCGGATCGTCGAGGGCCAGACCGTCAACTCGGGCGATATTCTCCTGGTCATAGACCCGAGCACCTTCCAGGCCGCCGAACAGCGTGCCAACGCTGCGCTCAGCTCGTCCCAGGCCTCCGCGGCCCAGGCGCGGGCGAGCCGGGACCAGGCCGAGCGGCTGATGAACCGGACGAACCGCATGCGCCAGGAGAGCCCCGAACTGATCTCGGACCAGCAGCTCGAGGACGCCGAGACGAACCTCGAGGTGCAGGAAGCGCTCTACCAGGCGTCCGAACACGGAGTGGAGCAGGCGCGGGCCAACGTTCGGGAAGCGCGCGACCGCCTGGCCAAGACGGTGATCAAGGCACCGATGTCCGGTCTGGTGACCCGGCTCAACGTCGAGCAGGGCGAGACGGCCATCGTGGGCACCATGAACAACCCGGGTACGGTGTTGCTGACCGTCGCCGACCTGGCGGAGATGGAGGCGGTAGTCGAGGTCGATGAGACCGACATACAGCAGATCGAGCTGGGCGACAGCGCCAGCATCGAGATCGACGCCTTTCCGAACCAGGTGTTCACCGGCCGTGTGACGGAGATCGGCCACAGCTCGATCCAGGGCGGCGTGGCGGGCCTCAGCGGCGTGACCTCCGACCAGTCGGTCGACTTCGAGGTCGTGATCCGTCTCGACGCTCCGCCGGCGGCCCTCAAGACCGACCTTTCCGCCACCGCCGACGTGGTCGCCGAGATGCGCGACAGCGTGCTCTCCATCCCGATCATCGCGCTGACCATGCGCGTGCCAAAGGTCGAACAGGATGAGACCGCCGGCGACACGCCGAGCGAGACGATTGAGCTGGTCGAGGAGGAGGAGGAGCTTGAGGAGACCGAAGGTGTATTTCTAATCAATGAGGATGACATTGTCAGCTTCCGCCCTGTCGAAGTCGGTGTAGCGGGACGCGATCATTTCGAGGTGCTCGCGGGCCTGGAGGAGGGCGAAAGGATCGTCGCCGGCACTTTCCAGGTTATCCGCGAGCTGCAGGACGGAGACATGGTGAAGCCGCAGGCCGACACGGGCAACGAGACGGGAAGGAACGGAAACTAGATGATGATGCCGCCAGACCATGCCGTAATCCTGACGCAGAATCTCAGGAAGGACTACGAGCTGGGCTCCGAAACGGTTCACGCTCTGGCCGGCGTGGACATACAGATCGACCGCAACGAGCTCGTCGCCATCATGGGGCCCTCCGGCTCCGGCAAATCGACGCTGCTCAACATGATCGGGTGCCTCGACACGCCTTCGGCCGGGCAGTACTGGCTCAGCGGCCAGGAGGTCTCACAGCTCGACGACAACGAGCTCGCCAGGATCCGCAACCGCGAGATCGGCTTCGTCTTCCAGACGTTCAACCTGCTCTCGCGAACCACCGCCCTGCACAACGTGGAGCTACCGCTGATCTACTCCGGCATGCCGGCCAAGCAGCGGCATCAGCAGGCCATGGAATCTCTGGAAGCGGTCGGTCTGGCGGACCGCGTGACCCACCACCCGAACGAGCTGTCCGGTGGCGAGCGCCAGCGGGTAGCCATCGCGCGAGCCCTGGTCAACCAGCCATCGCTGGTCTTGGCCGACGAGCCGACGGGCAACCTCGACTCGCACACTTCCGAGGAGATCATGGAGATCCTCGTGAAATTGCACGACCGCGGCGAGACGATCCTCTTGGTGACACACGAGCGCGACATCGCCGCGTATGCGAATCGACTGATAACGCTGCGCGACGGTAAGGTCGAGCAGGACAAACAGAAGGCGGGAATCATCGCGTGAACGTACTCGATGCCGTAGTACTCGCTCTCAGACAGGTCTGGGCCCAGAAGCTCAAGTCGTTCTTCACGCTGCTGGGCGTGATCGTCGGAGTCACGTTCCTAATCGCGGTCGTTGCCGTTGTCGAGGGGATGAACCGCTACGTCCAGGACGACTTCGCCGGCTCGATCTTCGGGATCAACACGATAACCATCGAGCGAGTGTGGTCGAGGCAATCGGGTCGCGAGGACGCGCAGGCGCGGCGGGCCGAGTCGCGACGGCCATTCGTCAAGGTGGCGGACGCCGAAGCGCTGCGCGAGGGCGTCCCAAACTTCATGTACTTCGCCTATCACAGCGATCGTGGGCTGCCCGAAGTGTGGAGCGGAGACAACCGGCGCAAGAACGTGCGCTTGATCGGCGTCACCGAACAGTACCTGGCGCTCCAGGGCTGGGTTGTAGAGGAGGGCCGGGGCATGACGGGCATCGACGACGCCCGGTCCATTCGGGTCGCGGTCATCGGCGACGCGATCAGGATGAAGCTCTACCCTGACGAGTCGCCGATCGGCCAGGAGATCCGGCTCGGCCCGTTCAAGTACCGCGTCGTCGGCGTGCTGCAGCGACAGGGCGGCTTCATCGGAGTCATCCGCGACGCCGCGGTGGTCATCCCGTTCGGAGCGTTCCAGGCGGATTTCGCGACGCGCCGCAACGTAATCGAGGATATCCAGCTCAAGTTCAGGACCGAGGAGGAGATGGACGCCGGCTTCGCGACCGCCGAGGAGGTCCTGCGCGCCCGGCACGGCCTGCGGCCCGGGGAGGAGAACGATTTCTCGATCGAGACGGCGAGCGAGGTTCTGGACGCCTGGAACGGCATCAAGAAAGTGTTGCTCGCGGCCGGCCCGGGACTCGTGGCAGTCGCCCTGGTCGTCGGCGGCATCGTCATCATGAACATCATGCTGATGTCGGTGCTCGAGCGCACCCGGGAGATTGGCGTCCGCAAAGCGCTGGGCGCGCGCCGGGTCGACATCACACGTCAGTTTTTGGCCGAGTCGGCTACGTTGTCGATGGTCGGCGCCGTCCTCGGCATGTTCTTGGGCGGTGGCCTGGCCAAGCTCGTCGATGCCGCCACACCGCTTCCGGCCACGGTGCCCGCCTGGGCCATCGTCGTCGGCGTCGTCCTCGGGCTCGTGGTCGGGATCGTGTTCGGAGTCTACCCGGCCCTCCGCGCCTCGCGGCTGGACCCGATCGTCGCGCTCAGATACGAATGACGGAGAGGTAGGGCAACATGAGAGCCAGAGCTATACAAGAAGGCGTCACCATCGCGCTGCAGGCTCTCAGGCAGAGCAAGATCCGCACTGGCCTGACGATTTTGGGAGTCGCGATTGGCGTGCTTGTCGTGGTGGCCATGGCCGCGGTCATCCAGGGTATCAATGGCAGTTTCGAGGAGGCGATCGAGTCCGCCGGGCCCAACACTTACTACGTGGTCAAGTCGTACGGTGTGGAGATGAGCACCGGTCTGGAGGAGGAGGATCCCACCTGGCAGCGCCGGCCGGCCATCAAGAAGTACTACGCCCGCGAGATCGAGCTCGCCACAACCGTCGAGAACGCCTACGCATCCGCCGACCTCTCCTGGCTCAGCATGACCCTGAAGGCTGGCAGCAACGAGACGCACGCCAGCATCCTCGCCGTGCCACCCGACTTCATGCAGACCGATGCGGGCGACATCGTCGCCGGGCGGTTCTACACCCAGCCCGAGGAGGATGCCGGCCATCCTGTAGCGGTGATCGATAGCTCGACCGCCTACGACCTATTCGCGCCGCTCGACGCCGTCGGCCAGAGCTTCCGGATCGGCAACCAAAGCTTCACCGTGGTGGGAGTCTACAAGGCACCGCCCAACCTCTTCGCGACGCTCGGCGGCAACCGCGTATTCGTCCCCTATAACGCCGGCCGCAAGTACCTGTTCGGAGACATCCGCTGGATCTCATTCGAGGACCTCATCTGGATCACCGTCGTCGCCAAGCCCGCCGTCAAGCTCGCCAGCTCCATCGATCAGGTCATGGGGCGCATGCGGGGCCTGCGCGGGCTCACCGCAGGCGAGGAGAACAACTTCGATCTCGTCACGCAGGACCGGGTGACCGAGGTCTGGAACCAGCTCACCGCCGCGCTGTTCGCCGTCATGTTCGCGCTCTCCAGCGTCGGCCTCATGGTCGGCGGCATCGGAGTCATCGCCGTGATGGTGGTTTCGGTGACCGAGCGGACCCGCGAGATCGGGATCAGGAAGGCGCTTGGCGCGACCCGGCGCGATATCCTCTGGCAGTTTCTCGTCGAAGCCGCGACCCTCACCACTATCGGTGGAGCCTTCGGGCTCGCCGCCGGCGCCGCCATCGCCTGGGGCGTTAACCATTTCACTCCGGTCCCGGCCGTGATCCCCATCTGGTCCATCTTCATGGCCCTCACCGCCGCGGCCTTCACCGGAATCGTCTTCGGCCTCTTCCCCGCCGTCCGCGCCGCCCGCCTCGACCCGGTCACCGCGCTACGTTACGAGTAACCCTCTACTCGTCATCATCGTCGCCCCGTCGTCGCCCGCGCCCCGCGCGCCGCGGAGCGACGACGGGGCGATGACGACGACGACGATCCTATTCTGTACAATCGCCGGTCGGGGGTCGATATTCAGGCGTCGGTAGAGGAGAGATAGCAAGGATAATCTGATGGTCGATTTGTTGGCGATTGCGCCGCATCCGGATGACGCCGAGCTGCTCTGTGGCGGAACGTTGATACGGGCCGCGGAGCAGGGGTACAAGACGGGGATCCTCGACCTGACGGCCGGTGAGCTGGGGACGCGAGGCACGGCGGAGACGCGGCGCGAAGAAGCGGAGAAGGCGGCCGAGATCCTCGGGCTGACGGTCCGGCGCAATCTGGGCCTACCCGACGCGCGGATCCGCAACGACGAAGAGAGCCGCGTCCGTCTCATCGAAGCGATTCGGGAACTAGAACCACGCACGGTGATCCTTCCCTACATCGAGGGTCGTCATCCCGACCATCGGATCGCCTCGGAGCTGGGCTACGACGCCTGCTACCTGGCGGGCCTCAAGAACTACCCGGCTTCCGGCGATCCACACCGGCCGGCCAAGCTGCTTCACACCCTGGCCTATCGCGAGCACGCACCGAAGCCGACGTTCGTCGTCGATATCAGCGACGCCTTCGAGCGCAAGCTGCAAGCGATCCGCTGCTACGGCTCCCAGTTCGATGACGTCAAATCACTGGGCGAGCTTTTCCCGGCCGACGTCCCCTTCTACGACCTGGTCCGCCTCCAGGACGCCCACTACGGATCCCTCATCCGAACCGCCTACGGCGAGCCGTTCCATACCCGCGAAACGCTGCAGTTCGACGATGTGGTCGATCTCCCAGTAAGCAGCTTCTAGATCAAAGAGCCCGAAGATCAAAAACCCATCGGTCTTAAGGATTGGCGATTAGTTCATCTGTGATTAGCGATTGCCGTGCGCCCTTCGAAAGGCGGTGTTCGGTGTGCGGTGTTCGAAATTGCAGTAGAGACGTGAGAACTGCCTTCAGACAGCCGCAGACCTTGCAGAGAGGGGTAGAGGTCGGATATATGGTTAGTTTCTGAGGATCCTATGCGAGAACAGATATACCTCGATTATTCGGCATCGACGCCGCTTCGCCCGCAAGTGCGCAAGGCGATGCTACCCTACCTGGAGGCAGCCTTCGGCAACCCGTCCAGCGTGCACGCGCCTGGCCGGGACGCGCGAGTTGCCGTGGAAGAGGCGCGCCGCCGCATGATGGCGGCATTGGGAGTCGAGACAGGCCGCCTGGCGTTCACCGGATCCGGCACCGAGGCGGACAACCTCGCCGTACTCGGGTTCGCGCGGCGGAACCCGGCCGGGTGCGTCGTACGATCGAGCATCGAGCACAAAGCGGTCGTCGAGGCGACGAAGGCGCTCGCCGCCGACGGGTACCACGTGCGCGTCGCCCCCGTAGATGGGAGCGGAGTCATCGATCTGGACGCCCTGGCGGGCCTGCTGCCGGCCGACGGCCGGCCGACCCTCGTGTCCGTGATGTGGGCGAACAACGAGACCGGAGTCGTCCAACCGGTTGCCCAGGTAGCCGAGCTTTGCCGCGAGCGGGGGGCCGTCTTCCATTCCGACGCCGTCCAGGCGTTCGGCAAGATCCCACTCGACCTCGAGGACGTCGGCGTCCACCTGGTCGCCGTATCCGCCCACAAGCTGGCGGGCCCCCAGGGTACCGGCGCCCTACTGACCCGAGGCGATGTCGACCTGGAACCTCTGATCTACGGTGGCGGCCAGGAAGGCGGCCTGCGGGCCGGAACGGAGAGCGTAGCGGGTATCGTCGGGTTCGCCGAGGCGGCGGCGCTGGCGGCCGCAGAGCTGGAAAGCGAGGCGGCGCGGCTCGGCGCGCTGCGCGGCCGACTGGAGTCGGGTCTCCGCGATGCGTTCTCCGAACTCGTCGTCAACGGTGGTGACGCGCCGGCGCGGCTACCCAACGTGCTCAGCATCTCGCTACCCAACGTGGACATCGAGGGCCTGCTCACATCGCTCGACCTCGAGGGGATCTGCGTCTCCTCGGGTTCCGCCTGCACGACCGGCAGCGTCGAGCCGTCCCACGTGATGAAGGCGATGGGGCGTGAGGGCGAGCTGGCCGGTAACACGATCCGCCTGAGCCTTGGCTGGGGAACACGGAAGCCGGACATCGAGTACGTGTTGAAGACGTTTCCCAAAGTCGTTCAACGAGTGCGCGAGTTCTCGGGCTGACCTGAACATGCTCCCGGACCGACCCTCGTCCCCGTCGTCGCCCCGTCAGCGCCCGCGACGACGGGGCGACGACGATGACG
>JBDHAL010000140.1:0-15800 GCA_039588075.1 Gemmatimonadota bacterium
CCCCCGCCGTGGTGGAAACTGACCCAGGTCGCACCGCTCGCCACATTGAGCATCGCGTTGAGCAGCGGCCAGTCAGCGATCGCATCGCTCCCGTCTTTCATGCTTTCCGTCTCGCGGTATGGGCTGGCCACCGATCCCGTGTCCAGGTGATCCCGGCCGATGACGATGGGCGCGCTCACGGCGCCACCCGCGACCAGCTCGTTGATCGCGAGGCCGAACTTCGCGCGCTCACCCTGTCCCAGCCAGCAGATCCGCGCCGGGAGGCCCTGGAACGCGACGCGCTCGGCCGCCAGGCGGATCCACCGACCCAGAGCTTCGTCCTCCGGGAAGAGCTCGAGCACCAGCTCGTCGGTGCGGTGGATGTCGGACGGCTCGCCGGAGAGGGCCGCCCAGCGGAAGGGGCCCTTGCCCTGGCAGAAGAGCGGGCGCACGTAAGCCGGCACGAAGCCCGGGAAATCGAAGGCGTTCTCGACGCCGCCGTCGCGAGCCTGAGCCCGGATGTTATTTCCGTAGTCGAAGACGATCGCACCCTGCCGCTTCAGCTCGAGCATCCCGCGCACGTGGGCGGCGATCGACTCCACAGCCCGGGCCACGTAGCTCTCGGGATCGTGCTCCCTCAGCTCGGCGGCTTCGGTCAGTGACAGCCCGGCCGGGACGTAGCCGTTCAACGTGTCGTGGGCGCTCGTCTGGTCCGTCACCAGGTCGGGAACGACTCCGCGGCTCGCGATCTCCGGAACGACGTCGGCGCAGTTGCCCAGCAGCCCCACCGACAGCGCCTCGCGGCGCTCGCGGGCGCCGAGCACCAGTTCGAGAGCTTCATCCAGGCTGTCCGTCGCTCGGTCCAGGTAGCGCGTCTCCAGACGCCGCTCCATGCGGTGCGGATCGACCTCGACCCCGAGAAACGCCGCGCCGTTCATCGTCGCCGCCAGCGGCTGCGCGCCACCCATTCCGCCCAGGCCACCGGTGAGCACGAGGCGCCCGGCGAGAGAACCGCCGAAGTGCTGATTCGCCGCCTCGGCGAACGTCTCGTATGTGCCCTGCAGGATCCCCTGCGTCCCGATGTAGATCCAGGAGCCCGCGGTCATCTGACCGTACATGATCAGACCCTTGCGCTCCAGGTCGCGGAAGTAGTCCCAGTTGGCCCAGCGGCCGACCAGGTTGGCGTTTGCGATCAGGACGCGTGGCGCATCCGTGTGGGTCGTGAAGACGCCGACCGGCTTGCCGCTCTGAACCAGGAGCGTCTCATCGTCGCCCAGCTCGCGCAGCGAGGCGACGATCGCATCGAACGCCTCCCACGAGCGAGCGGCCCGACCCGATCCGCCATAGATGATCAGCTCATCGGGCTTCTCGGCGACGTCCGGATCGAGGTTGTTCATCAGCATCCGGAGTGCCGCCTCTTGCTGCCAGCCCTTGCAGGATATCTGCGTTCCCCGCGGCGCTCGTACGGTACGCGCACCGGTCACCATCGGTCCCTCCGATCCGTCTTCGCTGTCATGCTGTCGGGCCCCGGCCCATCGACCGGGGTCCGCCTCAGTTGATCCCGGACCCGCGACTCTCCTGTCGGTAGTCGAACTTGATGTCCTGCAGGTCGTTCAGGTTGACCCTGAAGGAGAAAACGAAATTGCCGTTCGACGCCTTGAGAAATTCGAAGGTCGCGGACCATCGGTGCAAGTCCCGTCGCAGGGAGAGCGCCTGATCGACGAACTCGCTTTCCTCCATATCGTACGTGGTCCGCCAGTTCATCGTCCAGTTGTCCGTGGGACTGAACCCCAGATTCCAATTGACGGTCTGCCGTGTAGGCGTCGCCGAGACGCCTTCCAGCGGCGGCCTCTGACGCACCAGGCTGTAATTCACGTTGACGCTCCACGGCCGCCCACTGCCGCCGCCGCCCCGATCTGGTTCGTCTTCCTCCGGCGGAACCTCGTCCTCGTAGCTGTCCTCGAAGTCGCGCGCCACCGGAACGATCCCCGCACCCCTGGCGATCCCCTGCCCCAGCAATCCTGCCAACTGACGCGAGCCCAGCGAGAAACCAAGGTTTACCTGAGTCAGAAAGAGGTCAAACTTCCTGCTTCCATCCGGCTGCTGATCAAAGAGACTATGCACGGTGCGAAGCGACAAGCCTCTCAAGAGATCTGACGTGAACGTGTTCGAGAGCTGGCTCGTGGTCAGCTCGCCGGCGACGAAGTCGTAGGTCACGGCGGAGGTGCGCAATCCCAGCAGCATGATCTTGCGCGCCTGCTCCTCCTGTTGCCCCTGTTGCCCCTGCCCGGGCCCCCGCTCCTGCGCCAGAGCGCTGTCCCCCTCCGCCGGCTCCTCGGTCGGCTGCTCCCGCGGCTTCAGCTTCGCTTCGAATGTCTGGTTGAGCCCGATCGTAATGCAGGCCCTCCAGTTCGGGCGAGGCCTTGGCCTCCGGGCTGTAGGCCCAACTGATGCCGGGGGCGAACTTGTGCCTGATACGCTCGACGGGGCCGAACCCGGGGAAGAACCCGTAGACGTCGCTGTTCAGGGTCGCCCTCACAGCGATCCTGGTGGGAGCCGAGACCAGGGCGAGCCCCGTCTCGTTTGAGCGGAAGAACGACCCGGACAGGTCCAGGGACGGGGTCAGGGTGGTGGTCCCAATCAGACGTTGCTGGTAGCCCATGGAGGTCTGCCAGGTGAGGTCACCGGTTTTGATCCTGGGGCCGATCACCAGCGTATCCTGGGTGATGGTCGTGTCGGGTCCGACGATGGCGGTATCCGGGTCGGCGATCAGGGTGTCGGGCTTGAAAGTCTGTTGCTCGCGGTAGTTGCCGCTCGAGCTCCAGCGCAGTTTCCCGAGCGTTAGCCCGGAATTGAGGCCGGCCGTGGTGACCGTGATCTTCGGGGTCAACTCGCTGGTCGAGGTCGTGTAGCCCAGCCGCGTGCTGCCGTTCCAGGTGAGACCGTTGTACCAACTGGATTCAAGAGGCGATGCCGCCGGCGTGAGAACGATGGGCGTGAGGGTGATGGACATTTGGGGGAGGGTCGTGGTCGTCACTTCCCCAGGAGTCAGCGGTTGTATTCGCTGGCCGCTCAAGCTCATCGTTCCCCAGTCGAATCGGCGCGTGAAACCGATATCCGATCGTATCTTCTGGGTCAGGCGCTCCGGATTGTACTCCGCCTCCCGCTCGAACTGCGAGCTGGATACGTACTGAACCGAGGCCCGAAGGTCGGATCGCTCACCGATCTTCTGCGTGTGGTTCCAGGAAAGAGCGATCTCTTTGCTGCCATTCGGCAGCAGGAAGTGCGAGTAGCCTAAGGCCCCGTTCATGAATTGTCGGAGCCAGCGATAGCGATAGAACCCGTCGAAGCGGGTCCACGTGTCGCTCCACCAATCCAGGCTGAGCTGGGCGTCCATGTAGTCGCTGATCGCCCAGTAGTAGCCGACGTTCGAGATGTGCCTGTTGTGACCGGAGGAGTTACGGACAATGTCGTTGACTCCGAAGGCCAGTGACAGCAGCCCGCTGTGTCGACCGCGGCGGATGTCCTGCGCCATGAACGGGAACCAGAAGACGGGGACGTCACCGAAGTAGACGCGTACCGGCCATGCAACAACGATGTTGTTGAGCACCAGCTTTATCTTGTCCGCCTCGAACCGGTAGTGCGCCTCGGGCAGGTCGCAAGACGAGAAGTACCCCTCCTTGACCCACAGAGTGTCGGTCCCCTCGAGTGTGAAGTTCCCCTCGACGTTCCAGGCCTCCCACTGGGTCCGGCCGTTCATCACCGTGCCGATTCGCCGGTCCACGTTGTAAAAGAACGGCCCTTCCTCGCTATCGACCTCCTCGCCCTTCATGTTGATCATCCGCGTCGTCCCGTACGCCGTAACCCAACGAGTCTCGCCCTCGTACACCACGGAGTCGGCGAAAAGCTCGTCGCCCTCACGTTGAATGTGAGCCCTCTCCCGGATGTGGATCGTCCGGTCGCGGGTGGAAAACTGCAGCGTATCGCCGCGGTAGATCACCGGCCGGTAGCCCGCCCGCTCCAGCAGCGCCTGCATGACCGAGTCCGGGCCCGGAAACGGGCCGAGCCCCCCGGCGGCCGAGTCGGCGGCGGCCGAATCGGAAGGCGCCCGCTCGCCGGGTTCGGCCGCACGCGCCTCGGGCTCCTCCCTGCCGCGCCGGACCCGGGTCGTGTCCTGGACAGCCGGGGCGTCGGCCGCAGCGGGTGCGGCGTTCAGATGCGTGAAGGATGACGGGAAACAGGCGAGCACGATCGCTGCAGAAGCGACGGTCACCCGCAAGCGGGTGCGGTCAGTCCGAGATCGCCTGCTCACCGGGTCCGGCGATTTGCCGGCGAACGACGATAGCGACAAGTAGAATGGATACTTCATACAGCAGCAAGAGCGGGCCCATCATCATCAGCATGGTGCCCACGTCGGCCGGCGTGAGGACGGACGAAACCACAGCGACCCCCACGACGGCATGGCGTCGAAAACGTCTCAAAGTGCCGGCCGAGATGAGGCCGAGCAGTGCAAGTAGTAGTGATACCAGCGGTAACTCGAAAATGATCCCGAAAGCGAGTATGAGCCGGGTGGCGAACTTGAGGTACTCGCCGATGGTGATTATGGGGCTGAGCGAGGCGGTCTGGAAACCAAGGAGGAATCGAAGGCCCAGGGGCAATACGAGGAAATAGGCCATCGCGACGCCGAGCAGGAACAGCACGAACCCCCCGAGTACCGCCGGCACGACCAGCTTCTTCTCCTTCTCGAACAGCGCCGGGGAGAGGAAGGCCCAGACGTGATAGATGATCAACGGCATCGCCATGATGACACCGATGACGAAAGAAAGCTTGAGCGTGACCGTCATCGGCTCGGTAGGGCTGGTGAAGAGCAGCATCCCGTCGGGGACGAGAGGCGTGATGGGAGCCTTGAGTAAGCCGATGACGTCGAGCTTGCTGACGATGAAGAAGCCGGCTACCGAGAGAAGTAGCACGGTGCCGCCCACCCAGATGAGACGCGAGCGCAGCTCCTCGAGGTGTTCGAGGAACGGCATCTCCGCCGGGCCGCTGGCCTGTTTCACCTGTCCTCGTCCCTTCTACCCTTCGCCGGCCGCTCTTCCGACAGAGCCGATTCGAGGAAATCGAGCTGCGCCGCGTCGTACCCACCGCGCTCAGCCAGTTCTCGGATCGCCTCCAGGTACTCTTCGGGGTCCTGAAAATTCGTATATACGGAGGCGAACCGGACGTAAGCTACCTGATCGAGGTCTCGCAGGCGATGCATCACCTGCTCGCCGATCTGCCAGGCTTCCACTTCGCCCGACTCACTGCGCGCCAGGCTCTCCTCTATGCTGTCGGCGATTCCCTCGATCTGCCCGAGGGTGACCGGCCGCTTGGCGCAGGCCACCTGGATGCCACGAATGAGCTTGGCGCGGTCGAAGGCCTCGAAGCTGCCGTCGCGCTTCTTGATCGAGAGCGGCCGCTCTTCCACGACCTCGTAGGTAGTGAACCGTTCGGCGCACTGCTGGCACTCGCGTCTGCGGCGAACGGCCTGCCCCTCGCGACTCGTTCTCGAGTCAACAACGCGGTTCTTCGTGTGACCGCAATACGGACAGCGCATTTAGGTAGGAATGAGTTTTCCGGCCGGCGCCGAGCACTTCATCTACTAATTGCAGTTCAGCCGCCCGGCCTGATCGCTGGCCAACCGGGCCTCATCGCTTCTGGGGTAGCCCGCCAGAATGCGTTGGAAGTACTGGCAGGCCTGGTCCCTGTTACCTTCATCGACCTCGAGCAGCCCCGCCTTGTACAGCGCGGTCGGGGCGGTGCGCGAGTTGGGGTAGAGCTCCACGACCCTGCGGTACTCGCGTATGGCGCGCTCTGCGTCGTCCTCTTCCTTGAACGTTTCGGCGAGGTAGTACTGGGCGTCCGGAGCTAGCTCATCGGCGGGGTAGGCCTCGAGGAATTCCTCGAACCCAGTCCTCGCGGTGACGAAGGCGCCGCGCCGAAACTGCTCTATGGAAGCGGAGTAGAGGGAGCGGGGGTCACCCCCCGCTCCCGGATCTATCTCGGCGGGCTCGGCGCCGGCGCTATCCTGTACGATGGCCGCTGCAAGTTCCGAAGCCCGCCACTCGCGGGTGTCGATACGCTCGCGGAGGTTGTTGAGCACGATCTGGCTCTGCCCCAACAGCTCCTGGATCTCGACCAGCTCGTGCTCCATGTCGTCGAGCTGGCGCTTGACATCGCCGCGCGTGGTCAGGCTAATGTCGCGCTGAAAGGTCAGGGCGTACGCGAGCGCACGCTGCAAGCTATCGATGCCCGCCTCGATGACGGCCTGCCTGCTGCGGACTGCGGCCAGTTCCTCCTGGATCGCATCGACATCCTTCTTGGTGGCGCAAGCGCCCAAACCGACGATGGCCAGGAGGATGCAGGCCGAAAAGCTGCTCGCCTTCATGGCTATGTGTCTACTCCCGGAGACTCAGTCCCCGCTGCCGAGACGCCCCTGGCTCGTCATGGCGAAATCGTCACGGCGGTTCTCGGCCCAGGCATCCTCATCGTGCCCGCGGCTCAATGGGCGCTCCTCGCCGTAGCTGATCGTGGCGAACCGGCCGGCCTCGAGGCCATAGCTCACGAGGTAGCGCTTAACCGCCTCGGCACGACGCTGTCCCAACGCCAGGTTGTACTCGTTGGAGCCGCGCTCGTCGCAGTTCCCCTCGATCCTGAGATCGATACCGGGGTACTCGCGCAGCACGCTCACCTTGCGCTGCAAGATCTCCTCCGCGTCCGGGCGGATATCCGACCGGTCGAAGTCGAAATTGACGCGCTCGCTGAGGATCGACTCGACACGGCGGCGTTCAGCCGCCTTGCGCCGGGCCTCTTCCTCCGCCGCACGCCGCGCGGCTTCGGCTTCGCGGGCCGCCGCCTCGGCAGCCTCGTCGACTTCGGGCTCCGCCTGGACCTGTGGCTCGGGCTCAGGCTCCGGCTGGGGCTCCGGGGTCTGGCCGCCGCAAGCGGCGATAACCGAGGCCAGCGCGATAGCGCCGACCCAGCTCGCATTCTTTTTCCACGTGCTCACCATAACCGCTCCCTAGGGGTTGCTGTTAGCGCCTGCTGCTGCTCCGTCTGTGAAACGAGAGGGTGAATCTAAGCGGCCGGACCAATCAGGCAAGCGCACCTCGTCTCCACGGATCAGCCGGCGGATCCGGCCGGTGACGACATCGAGGATCCAGAGCCCCTGGGTCCCACTCCGGCTGGACGCGAAAACGATATGGCGGCCGTCCGGCGCCCAGCTCGGGTCCTCGTTGCGGCCGGCCTGTGTCAGCTGGCGAAGCCCCCGGCCGTCGGGCGCGACGGTGAAGATCTCCGGAACGCCGGCCACCCATCCATGGAACGCGATGCGATCACCCGTAGGCGACCAGTCGGGCCCGGCGTTGTGCACGCTCCTGTCGTAGATGTAAGGAGTGAGCAACTCGGCGGAGCCGTCCTCAATATCCTGGGTGAAGATGTGGAGCTGCCCGAGGCGGTCCGAGTTGAAGGCGATGCGCCGCCCGTCGGGCGAGAAGGTCGGCGATAGCGAATTCGAGAATCGCGCGAACGTGATTCGCTTCAAGCAGCAGTCCCTTGCCAGGTTGTAGGTGTGGACTTCGGTCCGGCCCTCGATCGTGGTCGCGAACCCCAGCTGCGTGCCGTCTCGAGAATAGCCCGGCGTCATGTCGAGACCGGGGAGATCGACGAGCAACCGCGAGCGGCGCTGTGCGAGGTCGATCTCGTATATCCCCGGATCTCCGTTCCTGTAGGACATGTAGGCCAGCTTATCGCCGGACGGAGACCAGGCCGGTGAGAGGGCGATAGACGCGTCATCGGTCAGGCGTCTGGCGCCAAACCCATCGCTGTCTACGAGGTATATCTCCGAGCCGCCCGGCGCTCGAGCCACGTAGGCGACCCGCGTCGCCGCCATTCCGGGAGCGCTGGTCGCCCACTCGACCACCTGGTCGGCGGCGACATGAACGGTCAACCGCGTGTCCGGGTGCCGGATCGGCGGCAGATCGAAGGCCCGAACGTCCTGCAGCAGCCTGAACACGACATCGTGGAGCGATAGCCTCAGCACCGGGGCGTCGGCCCGTCCCTCGAGCACGCCGACCAACAACCACACGGCCCCCATCTCGTCCCACAACCCGTAGTTGGTGGGACCCTCCATCGGGATATCCTCGCCAACCGGCATCACCTGGAGGCGGTCGCTGAAGTCGAGGTCGCGGAGGATGATGGTGCGGACGCTGTCCGCCAACTCCCTCAACTCCGCCGGCGCTTCGATCCTCGGCATGACGATGCCGGGCCGAAACGAGGGCTGGTACAAAATGCCGACCCTGACGTCAGTGGGGATGCTGTCGCGCTCGGGTTCTTGCGCCCCACCCATAGAAGGCACAAGTACCGCGGCAGTAGCCAGCGCGATGGCTTTGCGGCTCAGGCGAGTGACGGTTTTTGTATCGAGCACTTAGTCTCTAGTTCTCGCAGTTAGAAACAAACATCGGGC
The DNA here is from genome assembly GCA_039588075.1 of Gemmatimonadota bacterium. Lineage (GTDB taxonomy): Bacteria > Gemmatimonadota > Gemmatimonadetes > Palauibacterales > KS3-K002 > JBDHAL01. The sequence continues at coordinate 8,480 of JBDHAL010000140.1, forward strand.
CCCAAAACGATTAGTATCTTGTCGGATCAAAAAAGAACGACACCCGCAGCTGATCCGACGGATAGTTGTCAGGCAGCGGGCCAAACGCCCCGCGCCTGCCGGCGGTCTCGATGGCGCCGCGCGCCTCGAGATCGAAAGCCGGGTTGCCCGAGCGGCTGACCCAGCTCACCTCCTCCACGGACCCGTCGCGGAGAATCGTGAAAGCTAGTTCCGCCTGTAGCTGTCGGCCACCGGTAGGCGGCCGCCAGTGTCGTTTGATCTGCAAGATAATGTTGGCCAGGTACTCGGGGTACGGGAAGGGGGCTCCCTCGAGGCGAACGGGGAGGCCCTCGACGCCCTCCGGCGACTGCTCGGGCGCGGCTGCCGGCCTGTCCTCCATCGGCTCTTCCTGCGGCTGAGCGGGCTCTTCTTCTTCCTCCTCGACGGTCCTGGTGTCGACGCGCGGAGTGGTAGTCGGAGCGGGCTGGGTCTCAAGCGGCCGGCGGCTGGAGGTCGTCTCCGGCGTGGGCCTGGGGCGATCGGGAACAGGGACGGCGCGGACGGGAGCGGGCCGTGGCGCGGCGATGAGCTCGACCTGGTAGACCTGCGGAGGCGTGGGAATATCGAGCTGAGTGGCGCCCCAAAACATGAAAGCAAGAACGACGGTGTGGACGCTGAGAGAACCCACCACGGCCCCGGTGGGGAGCCCCTCGTCGAGCCCGCGATCTTCTCGGCGAACGAGCAGCCGTGCCATGGACTCAGCGTCTCCTGGTAATCTCAGGCTCGGCCACGAGGCCGACCGATTCGATCTCCGCCGCCTTGAGCGCAGCGATGACCTTCAGAACGATCCCGTAGCTGGACGCTTCATCCGCCTGAACGTAGACGGCAGGAGTCCCTTTCTGCGTCCAGACGTCCCTGATTGCCGCCTTGAACTCATCGTAAGTGACGGGCGCATCGTCGATGTAGATGCCGCCTTCCCTGTCGATGGAGACGACGATCGCTTCGGAGGCCGGCAGAGGGGCGACCTCCGCTGTGGGTATCTGGATTTCGACGCCGCCCTGCAGGATAGGAGCGGTGATCATGAAGATGACGAGGAGCGTGAAGGCCACGTCGACAAGGTTGATCAGGTTGATGTCGGCCGAGAGCGGAAGGGACCGGTCCTCATAGAGTCCGCCGTAGCGTGCCATCAGATCTTCCCCTCTCGGGCCAGCGCACCGATGAACTCGTTCGCGAAGCCGACCAACTCGCCGGAGAACAGGGCCAGGCGATTGGCGTAGTAGTTGTACCCGATCACCGCCGGGATCGCCACGGCGAGGCCCGTCACGGTCGTGATCAGCGCTTCGGCGATACCCGGTGCAACGGCCGCGATGTTAGCGGAACCCTGCACCGAGATCCCGACGAACGCGTCCATCACGCCCACCACCGTACCCATGAGACCGAGCAGCGGGCTGACCGTGGCGATCGTCGCCAGCCAGGGAAGTCCGTGGGCCATGGCGTCTCGCTCGCCGACCTGTTCTTTCTCGAGAACCAGGCGGAGAGTCTCGACCTGTGCGGCTCTGAGACCGCTGCCCGGGTTGTCCGCGCCTCGTGGCCGCAGGCCGGCAAAGAAGTTCATGCCGTGCCTGAATACGCGGAGATAGGGCGAGTCGGGGAGCGTGATCACCGACTTGTAGGCCTCGTCGAGATGCTGAGCCTTGGCCACCTGGCTAAGGAATTCCTCCTGGAGCTGCCTGACGCGCCGGAACTGGATCCACTTCCAGATGATCAGGATCCACGAGGCGAGAGAGAAAACGAGCAGTACCGCGAGGATCACCTTGGTGGTGATGGTCGCGTCAGCGACCATGTCCCAGGCCGTACTGGGCAACGGCGTCTGGCCGGCTTGAGCCGTCGCGAACGACATCATTTCGCCGCGCTCCTTCCCACGATCCACCGGTAGGTCCGGCCCAAGCCATCCAGCAGATCCACCGCCGCCTCCCATGCAAGACTACGCAGCTTTGCGTTATCGAGACTGTTCCACGCCAGCTCGCCCGGCCGTGCGGGCGCGTACTCAACTTCGACACCGCGGCCGGCGGCCTTCATCAGGGCCGCAGCCAACTCGTTGACGCTGGTCTCCACGCCGGTGCCTACGTTGTAGGCCCGATCGTCCAGGCCTTCGCCATCGCTCAACGAGGCCTCGGATACGACCATGTTGGCCTCGACCACGTCGCCCACGTACACGTAGTCGCGGGTTTGCTCGCCGTCACCGAAAACCGTGAGAGGCGCCCCCGCATCGATGAGCTTGGAGAAGATAGCGACGACTCCGGCTTCGCCGTGCGGGTCCTGCCGCGGCCCATATACATTGGAATATCGGAGAGCGACGTAGTCGAGCCCGTGGAGCAGGCGGTAGCAGCGCAGGTAGTACTCGCTAACCAGCTTGCTGACACCGTAGGGCGATTCCGGTTGCTTCGGCGCTGTCTCCGATATCGGGCGCTCCCGGGCGTCACCGTAGACCACGCCGCCCGAAGATACGAGATCGACGCGCCGCGTGCCCCACTTGCGTGCCGCCCCGCCGACGTTGATGTCGGCGTCGAGCTTCGGGCGTTCCACGGACATCCTGACATCGATCTGAGCCGCGTGGTGGTTGATGAGGTCGAAGCCAGCGTGGCGCTCGAACAACTCGTCGATGCGCCCGTCACGGACGTCGAGCTCGACGAACTCCGCCCCTTCCGGCACGTTCTCGCGCTTTCCCGAAGACAGGTCGTCCAGCACGGTGACCGACCAGTCGCGGGCCAGATAGGCGTCTGCGACGTGCGACCCGATGAATCCGGCGCCACCGGTAACGAGTACTCTAGGTTTCCCCTGACCCATCCTCTTCCATGTCGAATAGGAAGCGCGCCGCTTCAAGAACGTCGGCCTCACGCCCGTCTTCGGCGGCCGCGCGAATGCGCGCCGTCGGCTGGTGAAGAATCTTCTGCAATATGCTGTGAGTCATGCGCTCGAGCTTCTCGCGGTCATCGTCCGAGAGGTGATCGAGCTGCGACATGGCCCGGTCAAGTTCGGACTGACGCACTTTCTCCGCCCGCTCGCGTAATTGCTTGATGAAGGGGACGGCGCGCAGGCCGGCGTACCAGCGCCAGAACTTATCGACCTCGCCGTCGACGATGGCCTGGGCCTTGGGCATCTCGGCTTTTCGCCGTTCATGGTTGGCGGTCACGATGTGCTGGAGATCGTCGATGCTGTACAGGAATACGTTGGGCAGCTGGGCGATCGCCGGCTCGACGTCCCTGGGGATCGCGATGTCGACGATGAACAGCGGCGATTTGAGCTTCGCCGGCATCCGGCGGCGGAACTCATCGAGGGTGATCATCGCGTGAGGCGCTGCCGTGGACGTGATGACGATGTCCATCTCCGGCAGTTGATCCCAGAAGTCGGAGAAAGCGACGGCGGACCCGCCGAAACGTTCGGCGACCTTCTGGGCCCGCGTCATGTTGCGGCTTGCCACCATGACACTCGAGACGCCCTCGTCGACGAGGCATTCGAGGGTGAGCTCGCCCATGTCGCCGGCGCCGATGACCATGCCGTGTCGACCGCGCAGCGAGCCGAAGATCTTGCGAGCCAGCTCGACGGCGGCCGAGGGGATCGAAGCGGCGCCCTCGGAGAGGCGCGTCTCGCTGCGGACGCGGCCACCGACGGAAAGGGCGGTCTGGAACAGCCGGTTGAAAACGGCGCGCACGGCCCGTCGCTGCCCGGTCAAGCTGCGGGCGATCTCGTAGGCATCGCGGACCTGGCCCTGGATCTGGACCTCGCCGAGCACCATGGAATCGAGGCCGGAGACGACTTTGAAGAGGTGCTCAACGGCCTCGGGCCCGCGCCGGACGTAGAGATAGCGATCGGCCGGCTTCTCCAGCTCGCGCGCCTGGTCGGCGAGCGTCTGAATGACGTGGGGAATGGCGGCCTCGGGATCGCTGAGATGGAGGTAGAACTCGGTACGGTTGCAGGTGGAGATCAGGGCGGTTTCCGCGACCCCGTTGCCCTCGAGCACGCGCGAGAGGGCATCCGTCATCTCGGTGGAAGCGAAAGCGAACTGCTCCCGAACCTCGACGGGTGCCGTGCGATGATTGAGACCGACTACCGCGAACGGCATCTAGCGCCCCCTGCCCCCTCGGCGGCCCTTGCGGGCTTTCGTCGTCCTACGAGCGCCGATCACCAGTCTCCTCCGGCTACAGGAAGAATTGCGAGTCGGCGATGACGATCTTGGCGATGAGGTACGCCAGAGATACCACGCCAAAGCCTGCAACGTTCCAAATGGCCGCTTGGCGGCTCGTGCTCTTGCGACTGAAACGAGCCCACAACGCCAGCAACAACGCGCACCAGGTCAAGACTCCCCACACCACCTTGGGATCCGACCAGCGGAAGGTACCCTCGAAGCGAATCGTCCAGGCCCAGCCGACGGAGATGCCGAGGGTGAGGGCGGAGAAGCCGAGGATCAGGGCCCACTCACTGAGCTTGTCCAGCGTTTCGAGAGGCGGGAAGAACTGAAACACGGCGCCCAGCTGCTTGTGCTTGAGCTGGCGGAACTGCGCCAGGTACATGAGAGCGGCCGCCGCGGCGACGACCCAGCCGACATAGCCGAGAAAGCTGAGCGTGATGTGCAGGGCGAGCCAGCGGCCGCGAAAAGCCAGGGCGGAACCGGCGGGCTCGATGCCCGAGAGAATGGCCAGCAAGAGCAAAGCGGCGACGACGGGTGCCAGAAAGAGGCCAAGCGGTCGAGCGGCAGCGGAGGCAGCGAGAGCGGCGAGGGCCAAAGAAATCAACAGAGCCAGGCTGGCGAGGGAAGGCCCAAGTCCGACGAGGGGCGGTTCGGCGAACCGCGCCCAATAGAGAGCGAACGCGACGATTTGGAGGGCGAGGCCGGTATAGATAAGCACCGCCACGAGCGCCGTGGTGCCGGCATGCGCCCCCGCAAACCGCATGGCATATCGTACAGAAGCGGCCAACAGAAGGGCCGCAGCAATGGCGTAAGCTATGACGTGCATGCGGATTGGAATATAAGGAAAGGCGGGGCAGAAACTAGGCCGGCCGGCTAGTTTCTAGCCGGCCGGCGGAAGCGTGGGGGGCTGAAACGAATGCCCTAATCAGGACGGCATCTTGCGAACCAAGCGAACCGGCAACCCGACCACGATCGCCCCGTATCGCTGCTCGAGCACGCGCAGGGTCGCCGTCCCCTCGGTGACGCGGACCACGCGCCCGGTGGCGATGTGGACCTCGGGCAGTTCATATCCGCTCTGAGACTCTCGGTCGGCGAGGTAGATCTCGAACTCATCGCCGGGAACGAGGCCCTGGCTGCGACCGACGTCGACGAAGAACAGGTCCTCGACCATCGGGACGGGCGGGTCGTCGACGACGCCGAGGAGTTCGCCGGTGGGCCCCGTCCCGACCGGCTCGGCGAAGACTCCACGCTCCATCTCGAAGTACTCCAGCCGGGTCACCTGATTGCCGACCTGGACCCGGTCGTATAAATCGGTGACGATGGCAGTGGAGACTTGCTCGTGCACGGCGGCGATGGTCACGATACCGGTGGGGCGCACGACATAACCGAACGGCTTGATTTGGTACTCGCGCCGGGTGATCAGCATGCGATCGCCGGGGCTCGGCGGGTCGCCGCCGGGGTGGCTCACGTAGATCCTCTCGTAGCGAGCCGGCGTGTCGACGACCGGCACTTCCACGGCAGCCGGGATGCCGAGATCGATGACTTCGCCCCGGGGGCCCAACTCGCTGAGGGGCAACAACATGGCGGCCCGGTAGTAGTCCCCGTCGTTAACAGAGAAGCCCTCCAGCGGCGGCGTCGGCTCGTAGACCAGCGTCATCTCCGCCAGCTCGGGAGCGGCGAAGATCGTCTTCCGCTCCTCTATCATCGGGACTTCCTGTGGAGGAGCTTCTACGGGTGGCACATCCACATCCGGAACAGGAACCCTGTCCACAACCTCATCACCCGGTACCCTCTCCTCGCCCGGAGGCGGTCGCATCACGACCTCACCCGGCCCCGGCAACACCAGCTCTTCCGCCGGATAGATCCAATGCGGATCCTCCACCACCACCGTATTCAGGCGGTAGATCTCGGGCCAAAGGAACGGGTCGCTCAGGTAGAAGTTAGCCAGGTCCCAAAGCGTATCGCCGCCACGAACGACGTGCACACGACGGCCTTGCTGGCCCGTCGGTGTGGCCGGGTCCTGCCTTTCTTGAGCTTGGAGGGGGAGGGCTGCTGCAGGCAGTAAGGCCGTGAGCGTAATCACGGCAGTGGACAAGATGTTCCTAGAAGGGCAAGTCGTCGCCCTCCTCCAGCGATTCCGCCGGAAAATCTTCATACTCCTCACCCCCGTTGGTCGGCGTCTTCTGCATTTCGAAGGCGCCATCTCCGCGGCCGCCCAACATCACCAGTTCATTGGCCACGATCTCGGTAGTGTAGCGCGTCTGGCCGTCCTTGTCCTCGTACTGACGGTACTGGATCCGCCCCTCGATGTACAACCGATCACCTTTTTTCAGGTACTGCTCCGCGATCTCGGCCAGCTTGCTCCAGACCACGATCCGGTGCCACTGGGTATCCTCCTGCATCTCACCGGTCCGGTTCGCCCAGCGGCGTCCCGTGGCCAGCGATAGCGTCGCCACGCGCGTGCCGGTCGAGGTGGTCCGGAGCTCGGGGTCGCGACCCAGATTACCGATCAAAATCGCTTTGTTTACGCTGCGTGCCATGGTTCCTCCAAGAGGCGGTTGGCGTCGATGCTGCATTCTGACGCCGAAAATCATTATACCCGAGCGTCAACTTATTGTCAACGCAGGGGTTGCCCCGCGCGTGTTAGAGGAAAATCTATGTTATTGGAATTCGACATTCGACAGCCGGCATTCGACGGCCGACGTCTAAGTATTGTTGGACTCCCGACGTTCGACTTCCGACTCCCGACGCGCGAAGTTGCTGCCGCGGCCCGTAGCCGGGCGTCACGAGTTGGGAGTCGGGCGTCGGCAGTCCAACAATACTTAAGGGTCGGCTGTCGAATGTCGGCTGTCGGCTGTCGAACTCTAATATCAAAGCGAAAGATCCAGACACATCACGCGCGCGTCCTCCACAGGCGTTCGGTAGTACCGGCGTCGCAGGCCGACCTGGACGAAGCCGCGTTGCTCGTAAAGCTCGAGGGCGATCTGGTTGCTGACGCGAACCTCGAGGAAGATGCGGGCGGTGCCGCGGAGGCGCGACTCGTCGAGAGCCCAGTCGAGGAGGTGGCGTCCCAGGCCGCGGCCGCGCCAAGCGGGGTCCACGGCGAGGTTGCCGAGCTCGGCCTCGTCGGCCACGTACCAAACGATGGCATAG
>JBDHAL010000141.1:0-18209 GCA_039588075.1 Gemmatimonadota bacterium
TTGTCGACACAGTCCCTACTACCCCCAGCAACAGGTCGCCTGAAGCCGTAGAGACCGCGCGCCACCCCTCCGGCAGCCAGGTCGTCGCGCTGTACTCCGTGATGACGGCCGGTCCTTCGATCTCCTGCCCGGAACGTAACCCGTCGCGCCGGTACAGCGTGACCTCGCGCCATGTCCCGTCGACGTAGACCCGGGTGGGTCTCTCGGTCGGAGGGGTTGATGTTGCCGGCTCCGCTGCGGCCGGCTGCGGCCGGGCGACGCTGGCTCGGGCGGTGACACGAAGGGTCACGGCCTCGACGACGGCGTCTTCCCGCTTGAAGCCGAAGCGTTGCTGGTGCGCGGCGTGGAAGGCGTCGAGCCAATTTGCGGCGGCGTCGACGGTGAGTTCGTAGCTCTGTCCCTCGTATCGAGCATCGATCGCTCGGTCCAGCGAGACTGCGGCGCCGGAGAAGCCTTCGGCGGCGAGCTCGGCTCGTGCCAGCTGGTCCAATTCGCTGAAGAGCGGCTCGAGGGCCGCGAGGAGCGCGTCGGGGCCGCGGCGAAGAACGCTGCGTGACGCGTCCTTGCGAACGTCCGCCACGAGTATCCCGCGGGCCGAGAGGGTTCCGGGGTCGGGTGGTACGAGGACTCGTGGAACGCCGAGGCGGCCGGCGAGCTCGGCGGCGTGCAGTGGAGCGGCGCCGCCGAAAGCCACGAGGACCAGGTCAACGGGGTCGTGGCCGCGTTCGACGCTGATGAGCCTGAGGGCGCCTTCCATGCGCGTGTTGGCCACTTCCAGGACTCCGACGGCGGCCGCATCCATCGATTCGCCGAGCTGCGCGGCGAGACGTCCGAGTGGATCTTCGATAGCGTCGCGATCGAGCGCCTGGCCACCGCCCAAGAACATCTCCGCGTGTATGCGGCCCAGCCAGACGTGGGCATCGGTCACCGTCACCTGGTCGCCGCCGCGCCCGTAACAGATGGGGCCGGGTACCGCACCGGCGCTCTCGGGTCCGACTTTGAGCGCGCCACCGGGGTCGGGCCTGGCTATCGAGCCGCCGCCCGCTCCCACCGTATGGATGTCGATCACCGGGATCGCTACCGCCGATCCGGTGATCTCGTACTCCTTCGTGTTGACGGGCCGCCCGGGGCATAGCGACACATCGGTGGACGTGCCACCCATGTCGAAGGACAGCACCTGGTCGAATCCAGCCCGCTGGGCCGACTCCAGCGCCGCAACCACCCCGCCGGCCGGCCCGGACAGAATCGTGTGGACCGGTTCGCGGGCCGCGCGCTCCACCGAAAAGGCGCCTCCCCCCGACGCCATGATCCGAACCCGTTGGGCCCCGCTCTGTTTCCCCAGCGCCTCCAGATAGCCCCGGACCAGGGGAGCGACGTAGGCGTTCACCAGAGCGGTGGAGAAACGCTCGTACTCTCGATATTCGGGCAGCAGCTTGGCCGAGCGGGTGACGGGAACGCCGAGACCCTCGAGCGCGGCGGCCACAGCATCCTCGTGTCGGGGGTTGGCGTAACTATGGATGAACCCGATGGCGACGGACTCGGCGCCGGCCAGGCGGCCGGCGAGGTTCTCCAGTTCATCGGCGTCGAGAGGACTCTCCTCCGACCCGTCTTTCAGGATGCGACCGCCGATCCCGAAGCGGTCCTCGGCCGCGACCAGCGGCGGCGGCCGTTCGGCCACCAGCGCGTAGAGCTGGGACTGGGGTCGCGCCTGGCGGCCGATCTCGATCAGGTCCTCGAAGCCGAGGTTCGTGATCCACGCCGTTCGAGCGCCGCGGCGCTCCAGCAACGCGTTCGTCGCAACCGTCGAGCCGTGGGCCAGCACGAACTCCTCGTCGGTCTCCAACAGTTCCTTCAGGCCGTCGAGGATCGCCTGCGCCGGATTCGCCGGGGTCGAAGCGCGCTTGTGCACATGGATGGCACCGTCGCGCAGGACCACGAAGTCGGTGAAGGTGCCGCCGGTATCGACGGCGATAACTGTAGGCTCTTTCCCGCTCATCGGCAGCACAAGCTACCTAACCGCCGCGACGCTGGAAACCGGGCGCAGCGCCACGGCCGCCGCCTTGCTTGCGTGACGGCCGCGGTTTCCGTATTCAAAACCGATGTTCCGAAGCCATGTCATCTCCTGGAATCTCACCAAGAAGTGCAACCTGCGCTGCGAGCACTGCTACATCAGCGCCGGGCGCATCACCAAAGGCGAGGCGCAGGGCGAACTTTCAACTGAAGAGTGCCTTCGTGTCGTCGATCAGATATGTGAGGTGAACTCCGAGGCGCTGCTCATCCTAACCGGCGGAGAGCCGCTGCTACGAAAAGACGTCTTCGAGATCGCCGGCTATGCAAACGAGAAAGGGCTGTGGGTCGTGGTGGGAACGAACGGGGTCTTGGTATCCGAGGATCTTTGCCGACGCATGATCGAAGCCGGAATCCGCGGCGTTGCGCTGTCTCTCGATTCGCTCGACCCGGCCACCCATGACCTGTTCCGCGGCGTGCAGGGCGCTTGGGAGAACACCGTCTCCGGCTCGAAGGTGCTGAATGAAGCGGGCCTGCCGTTCATCATCCAGACCACGATTGGCCAGCACAACCGCGAATCAATTCTCGACATCGCCCGCTTCGCCTATGAGCTCGGCGCCTGGGTCTATAATCTCTATTTCCTGGTGCCAACCGGACGAGGCGCCTTCACCAGCGATATCACGCCCGAGGCCTACGAGGAGACTCTGGGGCGGCTGCGCGAGATGCAGGAAGAGTTCGCAGGCAAAATGCTGGTGAACTCGAAATGCGCTCCCCACTACCAGCGCGTTCTATATGATCACGACCCCGACTCGCCGTTCCTCAAGAGCTTCTCCGGCGGCGCCGGCGGTTGCCCCGCCGGCACCCACTACCTGGGCATCCGACCGAACGGCGACATGACCCCGTGCCCCTATCTGCCGGTCTATGGAGGGAACCTGCGGGAGCAGACCTTTAGGGAGATCTGGGAGGGGTCGTCATTATTTAATGAGATTCGCCAGCGCGACTCGCTGGGCGGCCGCTGCGGTAGCTGCGAGTTCGACCGCGTATGTGGCGGCTGCCGGGCGCGTGCCTTTGGCGCCACGGGCTCTTACATGGCGGAAGATCCGTGGTGCGTGTACGAGCCGGGCGCGCACGGTTTTGAGAGAATCAGCTTCGAGGGCAAAACGACGTATGGGCTGGAGACCTCGGGCGGTCTTCCGTGGACACCGGAGGCCGAGGAACGGCTGGCGGCGGTGCCTTCGTTCGTGCGTGGAATGCTGGTCAAGCGGGTCGAGGCGTATGCGCGGGAGAAGGGCCATTCGCTGGTGACGGCGGAGGTGATGCAGGAAGTGCGGGAGCGGGTTATGAGCGGGCGGGTGGGATCGGTGCCTTCCTTTTTGAGGGAAATGCTATCGCGGCGTGATATTGATAGTGAACATTGAACATCGTTCATGGACCATCGAACTTCGAATAACTGCCCGACTCTTAACTTTGAACCTTGACGTGTGAACTTGAACGTTGAGCGTGGTATCGACGTTCAAGTTTGACGGGCGATGTTCAAGGTTCAACATCGGGGTGTCCGTTCGGCGTTCGATGCTCGATGGACGATGTTCGATGTTCGACTGCCTTGACACCAAGAATCACCGCACCTAGCCTGCCATATGAGTAGCCCCGACCCGCGTACAAAAAAGTACCATCAAGCCGCCGTCTTCTATTTCGGATACGGCATTCTCTACCTCGCCCGCATAACCGCCCTTGGAATTCGTAGCGGCTGGGAGATGCACGGCTATCCCAGGATCCTGGCCTGGATCCTGTTGCCGGTTGGGCTGGCGATCACTCTGGGTTTCCCGTTCATCATCTGGCGCCAGGTCCGCTGGTTCACCGTGGCCCTCGCCATAGTGGTTTTCATTCGCTCGGCCTACATGTTCGCGCAGCCGAACACTTCCTTCTTCATCGGACCGTTCCTCGTTTCGATCGTCACCGCCTGGATGCTTGCCCGGGCGGCGTGGGATCTCTGATCGACGTGAAGAAGGCCCGCACGTACTCGCAGGTGCCGGGCGGCACGGCATCGGATATCGGCGGCCAGCTCGCGGCGCGGGCCCGGCGGCTGGAGCGTCGCCTTTCCGACGTGCGCCGGACGGTCGCGATCATGAGCGGCAAGGGCGGAGTGGGGAAGAGCGTGGTGACGGCGAACCTGGCGACGGCGCTGGCGGCGGACGGGCTCTCCGTGGGTGTGCTGGATGCCGATCTGAATGGTCCGTCCATGGCAAAGCTTCTGGGGGTCGGGGATTCTCCACTCGCGGTGGGCGAGGAGTCGGTGGAGCCGGCGATCGGCGCCGGTGGTGTGAAGGTCATGTCGATGGGGCTGCTCCTGCAGACGGCGGAGACTCCAGTAACCTGGAGCGGCCCGCGGTCCGACACGTTTCTGTGGCGCGGCAGCCTGGAGATGAACGCGCTGCGGGAGTTTCTCGCCGATACGGCATGGGGCAGGCTGGATTATCTGTTGCTCGACCTGCCGCCGGGTGCGGACCGAATCGCATCGATCCACGACCTTCTGCCGAATCTCGGTGGCGCCATCGCCATCACCCTGCCGTCCGAGCTCTCACGCGAGATCGTCAGCAAGTCGCTGAACATGGCCCGCGAACTGGGCGTTCCTGTCATAGGCTATGTGGAGAACATGTCGGGCTATCTCTGCCCCCACTGCAACGAAGTCGGGCCCACGTTCGTTACTGAACGGGAGGGCTTCGACGGCGTCCCGCTCCTGGCCACCCTGCCGTTCGATCCGCGGTTTGGAGGTGAGACCGACGCCGGTCGCCCGGACGCGGCCCGCGGACCCGACTCGCTGACGGGTCGAGCGGTGCGCGAGATCGCCGCCAGCGTCAAACGGTTCTTCGAGGACGACGAATCATGAAGTTTCTTTGCCTGGATTGCGATGCACAGATGGCTTCCGTTGACACGGCGGCGCCCGACGACGGCACCCTCACGGTGACCTTTCGCTGCCCCAATTGCGATCGCCTCGTCGCCATGCTCGCCAACAGCATGGAAACTCAGATGGTCAACAGCCTCTGCGTCGACGTCGGCGGGCGTTCCGCCGCTCCCCAGCCGTTCGAGTCGGTTCGATCGCACCTGGAATCCGGCGCCGAAGGCGCCCTGCGCGACGCCACCGCGGACGGCGGACCCGCCTGGAGCCGGGACGCCGAGCAGCGGCTCGCCCGCGTCCCCGGTTTCGTCCGCGGCATGGTCCGCCGGCTCTATAAGGAATGGGCCGCTGAGCGCGGAATCGACGAGATAACGCTCCAGGTCATGGACGAAGCCCGCTCGGATCTCGGCATCGAGGGCATGTGATGCAAGCGTGCAAGAACGGAGCGAGACATTTTCGGAGCGGAACCGGGTCCGCGTTCAGGTGGACCACGCCATCTGCGTCGGCTTTGGCGACTGGGTGGAGGCGGCGCCGGAGGCGTTCTTTCTCAACGATGAGAACCTCGCCAGCATTCGCGAACCCGACTCCGTCGACCTCGGAATGCTTAGCCGGGCCGCTGATGTCTGCCCCGTCACCGCCATTCTGCTGTTCGACGAGGCAGGGATACAGGTCGCCCCGGATATTTAGCCTGGGTGAACAAATTCATTTGACAGTCGCTGAGGCGGCGACTATACTCGCAGGATTGTCCAAACGGATAATAATTGTCGTTATCGATAGAGATCGTCACGGGTCACTAGGCTTCCCGGAGGTTGCGGGCACCGGGAGCCGCAAGCTATCGAGCCAAAACCTATTTACTTCGCCTCCGGCCGCGACTCTGCGGTCGATTCAGACAGATATGCATTGAAACTGATCTAGCATCTTAGAGCAGATCTCTTAACCCTAGGCACCGGGGGAGAAATGTACCGAGAGATCTTCGTTCCGTGTGACAATTCGCAGGAAAGTGACTACGCGATCCGGCGAGCGATCGAGTTCGCGCGGGAATGCGAGTCGGGCATCGTGGGCAACCACGTGTATGCAGCGAAGCTGCACGATGTACGATTCCGTCAGCTAGAGACAGGCCTACCGGCGCGCTTCCAGCCAAAAGAAGAAATCCAGCGCCAGCGGAAGATCCACGACAAGCTGATCGAGAAGGGCCTACAGCTGATCAGCGACTCATTTCTCGACAAGATGGAGAGTCAGTGTGAGGCAGCCGGCCTGGGCATGCGCCGCCAGCTGCTGGAGGGCATCCATTTCGAGGAAATCTCGCGCGAGGTGAATGGCAACGGATACGACCTGTGCGCGATGGGCGCGCACGGCCTTGGCCGGCAACCGCACTCGCAGCTGGGTGGAGTGACGGCGCGCGTGATGCGGCGGGTGGAGAAGGATCTACTGATCACTCGGACCGACGCGCCGCTGGCGGGCGGGACGTATCTGGTGTGTGTGGACGGCAGCTCGTACAGCTACCGTTCGGTGAAAGTCGCGTTGGAGTTGGCGCGCACTTTCAAATCGAGCGTTCAGTTTTGCAGTGCGTTCGATCTCGACTTCCATCACATCGCGTTCAACAACATCAAGGACGTTCTGAGCTATCAAGCCAGCCGCGTTTTCAAATTCGAAGAACAGGAAGAGCTGCACAACAACATCATCGACAAGGGTCTCCTCAAGCTGTGCAAGGCCAACCTGATGCGGGCGGAGAAGATGGCCGAGGAGTATCCCGATGTCGCGGTCGGCAGCCAGGTGCTCGTCGGCAAGCCGTTCGAGTGCGTTCTCAAGTACGTCGAGGAAATAGAGCCGACGCTTCTGGTGCTCGCCCGCCACGGCTCGCACCGAATCGAGGGCACCGACATGGGCTCGCAGGTGGAGAACCTGGTTCGCATGGCGCCCTGCAACGTCCTTCTCACTGGCACGGTGGGCGTGCGGCCCGAGGATGTGCCGTGGATCGAGGAGGACGGCGTTGCGGGCCTGGAGTGGGATCCGATGGCCGCGGTCCGCATCCAGCGCGTGCCGCCGTTCGCCCAGGGCATCGCGCGTAACGCCGTCGAGGAGTGGGTCGAGGAGCACGGCTCGAGCGTCGTCACCAACGAATTGCTCGACACGGCGATACAGGCTCTGCTCCCCACTCACATGCAGCTGGTGATGGGTATCGGCCAAGCGGAAGAGATCGCCCGAGCCGAGTTGAAGGCCGAGGAGGCACTGGCCGACCGGCCGGTGCCCATGTGCCCGATGGGCAGCGACCGCGAGGCCGTCAGGCAGCGGGCCCGTAACGGTGTTACGTGGGCGCGCGATGCTTGGGAGCGCCTGGAGCTCGTCCCGCTGATGGCGAGGCCGCTGGCGCGCTCGACGGTGGAACGCTTCGCCGGGGATAGCGATCTCGATCACGTCACGGTACAGGTGATGGAAGAGAATAAGCAGGCGATGATGGAGGCGGAGACGTTCGACATCGAAACGATGATGGCGATGTTCGGCGAGCTTCGCGCTCGCGAGATACGGGCGGGGGCGGAGGGCGACGCCGGCGAATTCATCGAAGCTGCCGGAGTCGGGAAGTGCCCGATCCGCGAAGTGCAGGAGATGCTCGACGCGCGCGCGGCGGAAGGAACAAACGACGGCGGCACCGGAAACGGCGACGAGCCCGGGTTGGACTCCTGAGGGTGCTACGCTTCTCCAGGGGCGAGCGCTCGCCCGGTGCTCGATCTGGCAGGGCAGGAGCGCTGGCGATAGCGATCGCGGTTCTCGGGACCGTTGCGCTGCTGGCGACCGGCGCCGAAGCGGCCTGGGCTCAGGCGGCCACGGAGAGGATCCGCGAGTACGGCAACTTCCCGGTCATAGGCAGCCGCGCCGCCATCTGGATCACCGCCCAGGTCCACCTGATGTTCGCGGCATTCGTTCTGGGCGTGCCGATGTTCGCGATCGTGACGGAAGCGATCGGGATCTTTGGCAAAGACGAGCGTTACGACCGGCTCTCGAAGGAGTTCACGCGCCTGTTGCTGGTCGCCTACAGCGCGACCGCCCTGTGGGGTGCGACGCTGACGTTCCTGCTCATCACGCTCTACCCGCGTTTCACGCTCTACCTGACGGAAATCTTCCAGGTATCGATCTGGTTCTATGTAGGGCTCTTCTTCTTCGAGTCGGCAACGCTCTACATCTATTACTACGGTTGGGAGCGCTGGAAGACGGGCCGGGCCAAGCTCTTCCACTGGTCGCTTGGCATCCTGCTGAACATCTGGGGCACCGCGGTTCTGTTCATCGCGAACAGCTGGCTCAGTTACATGATGAGTCCGCCGGCGGAAGTGACTCCGGACACGGCGCCGGCCCAGGTGCAGGCGTGGAGCGCGTTCGCGAACGCGACCTGGATGCCGATCAACATCCATCGCTTGATTGCGAACGTGGTATTCGGGGGCGCGATCGTCGCGGCCTACGCCGCGTTCCGGTTCCTCGCCGCGCGCAGCGATGAGGAGCGCTCGCACTACGACTGGATGGGTTACGTCGGGAACTTCATCGCCATCGGCGCGCTGATCGTGCTGCCGTTCGCCGGCTACTGGTTGGGCCGTGAGATCTACGAGTACAACCAGGCGATGGGCATCACGATGATGGGCGGCTTCATGAGTTGGCTGTGGATCATCCAGGCGTTCTTGATCGGCGTTCTATTTCTCGCCGGCAATTACTACCTATGGATCGGGATGGGAAGGATACCCGGCGCCGAGCGCTTCATGCCCTATACGGGGCGACGCCGCACACGATGATCGCCAGTCGCGAGGAGCTGGCAGCGATGGGTGGGACCCACCACCCGTTCCTAGGAGTGCTGGGTGTGATGAGTGCGAAGAACACGGCCGTCAACCTGATGATCCTGACGACGTTCCTGTCGTTCATGCTTTACCGGCGCGCTAACAAGCGGCCGGTTGTGAGTTGGGCGAGAGAGGGGACGATCGTGCAGGCCGTGGCGCTGGGGTTGGCAGCGGCGGTTGTGATTTTCTACGGCATCTACGGCTACTTCGTCACGGCCATAGTCCGCATCGGCTTCAGCGTCTACCAGGTCGTCACCGTGCTGGCCGCCATGGTACTGGTCGTCGCTCTGGACATCCTCATGTTGCGTGGCGCTGAATCGCGCGGTGCGATTCGCTGGGGGCAGATGCCGGCGCGCGCGCAGTACGTGCTGATCATCCTGGCGGTGACGTTCACCTGGCTGATGGGCCTGATGGGATTCGCGCGCAGCGGGATCCGCCAGCACTGGCACGTTTGGGAAGTGATACGCGACACGAGTCAGTGGGCGGCGACGCCGGCACTCGGTTACGCGGGGGTCGTGATCAGCGTCTGCGTGCTGATCTTCTTGGGCCTGGTGTCATTCGTCTTTTGGGTCGGCGGTCTGATCGAGAAGCCAACCTTGGCCGGAGAGCGCTGACATGTTCATGACCAACCTGAAGATAGTTGTCGTGGTCATCTTGACGCTGGCGGCATACACGGCGGTGGCCAACATGATCCCGCAGATAGAATCCGAAGTACCCGTGGAGCTCGATTTGTCGGGTGACGTTACGGAAGGCCAGCTGATCGCTGCCGGCGAGCTGCTGTTCAACGGAGCGGGCGGCTGCACGGCCTGCCACGGGCTCGGCACGCGGGCGCCCAATCTCTTGCGGTCGGAAGGCAGCTTGGGCCCCATCGGTACGCGCTGCGCCGACCGAGAGGAGGATCAGGACTGCAAGGCATATCTCTACAGTTCACTGACGGATCCTGGACGCTACGTCGTTGAGGGATACGCCGCGATCATGCCCGACGTCCGTCGCACGCTGTCCGCCGATCAGACCTGGGCGCTCGTGGCGTTCTTGCAGGCACAGGGCGGCGCGGTGACGGTGACGGGTGATGACATCGGGGACGCTGATTCAGGTAGCCCGGCCGATGCCGGAAGCGCCGCGTCGGCCTCGTTGCTGGCCGTGTCCAGCGATCCCGTTGAGCTGATGGACGAGCTCGGCTGTTTCGTCTGTCATCAACTGGGCGATCAGGGCAACGCCATCGGTCCAGCGCTGACCGATGTGGGAGCGCGTGGCGAAGCCGACTACATCCGCGAATCGATACTGCAGCCCGGGGCGGACGTGAGCGAAGGTTACGAGGCGCTCGCCGCGATGATGCCCACCAACTTCGGGGAACGCGTGACCGCCGCCCAGCTCGAGGCGCTGGTCGAGTTTCTCGCGGCGCAGAGGCCATGAGATCGATGAAGCCGATCGCAGAGCACCTGCGCCATCCCTTCTGGCAGGCCATCCTGCTGATGCTGCTTGCCTACCTGCTGTTCGACTTCGGGATCGCTTACCTGCCGCCACTGTTCGGCATTCGAAGCGCTCCGGTGCCCAACAGCGTGCTACTCCAGTTCATGCTAACGGCGCTGGTGGGTGTCCTGATCTATGTGAGCGACAACGAGGAGCGCTGGAAAGAGTTCAAGCAACCGATCAATACGCTGCTCGTTGATCCCGGTGTGCGATGGCTGCGCGTCGCCTTCATGGTCATGGTTCCGCTGCTCGTCGGCTGGATGACCTACAGCCAGGTGAAGCCGAACGTCGCGGCGCCGCTGCAATTGCGCTCCATCCATCCGGCTCCGCCGACGTCGATCGGGTTCCGCGGCCGGACTATCCAGCTCACCGGACTGGAGAACCCGCTGCGCGCCGATGGTTCGATCAGCGAAGACTACGAGGAGGGCAAGAGGGTCTACTACCAGAACTGCCTGCCCTGCCACGGCGACCTGCTGGATGGAAAGGGCCATTACGCTCATGGGTTCAACCCGGCGCCGTTGGCGTTCAGCGACAACGGCACCATCCCGCAGCTGACCGAGAGCTTCGTCTTCTGGCGAATCGCGAAGGGCGGCCCCGGTCTGCCCGCCGAAGGGGCGCCGTGGAACTCCGCGATGCCCGCTTGGGAACCGATCCTCACAGAGAACGAGGTTTGGGCGGTAACGATCTTTCTGTACGAGCAGACGGGCTGGTCGCCGCGCACCTGGGAAGAGGGTGAAGGGGGCGGTCATGAGTAGAGCGCGCGCCGTCACCACGCTGTTGCTGGCATTCGCGGCGGCCGCCGCGCCGCCGGCGCTGCAGGCACAAGAAGTCGAGCGTGGCCGGCAGCTCTATGACACGTGGTGCGCCGAGTGCCACGGGTTCGATGGAGCGGGCGAAGGCGCGGCTGCAACCTATATGATGCCGCGACCTCGCGACTTCACACTCGGGACCTACCAAATCCGCACGACGGCGAACGGCGAGCTACCCACCGATGAGGATCTGGCGCGGGTCATAGAGAGAGGGATGCCGGGAACGGCGATGCCGGGTTGGCAATCGAAGTTCAGCGACGCCGAGGTCGCCGACCTGGTCGCTTACATCAAGAGCTTCTCACGATTCTTCGAGCAGCTTGGAGCGCCGGATCCCCTCGAGTTCGGCAGGCCGCCCCGCCTTTCACAGGAGGGTCTGGCCGAGGGGCGCAGGTTCTACGAAGAGATCGAATGCTTCAAGTGTCACGGCGACGCGGGCCGGGGCGACGGAACTTCCGCGCCGACCCTGCAGGATGACCTCGATTTCCCGGCGCGGCCCGCAGATCTCACCGAGAGCTGGACCTTCAACGGTGGTGGAACGGTGGAGGACATATATAGACGGCTGCGCACGGGTCTCGATGGCTCGCCGATGCCGTCGTTCTCGGACCTGCTCGATTCCGAGTTCATGACCGAAGAGCAGCTGTGGCATCTGGCTCAGTACGTCCATAGCCTCGCGCCGCCCGAGCTCCCGCCGGTTCGCGAAGTGATTGCTGCCGGGCGCGTCGAGGGCGCGTTGCCGGAATCACCCGATGACCCGGCCTGGAACGATGTCGAAGCGTTCTACATCCCTATGGTCGGCCAGATCATCATCGAGCCGCGCTGGTTCGCGCCCACGGTCGACGTCCTTTGGGTGAAGGCGCTGCACAACGACGAGGAGCTGGCCCTCCGCCTCGCCTGGGACGATCCGTCGGAGAGCCCTGACTCGGCCTGGCTCGAATGGCAGGGCTGGGTCGCGCAGAGCGTGCACGGTGCCGACTCCGGCGTGCGGCTGCTTCCCGATCGACTGGCCGTCCAGTTTCCCAGCTCGACCCCGACGGGCCGCGAGCGTCCCTACTTCCTGATGGGAGACTCGCGCCGACCCGTCTACCTGTGGCAGTGGACCAGTGGCGATGAGGGGACGACCGAGGCTCGAGCCACAGGGCTTGGGACCCAGCAGCCTCTGGCCGGCGGTGAGCTCAGCTCGGCAGCGGTTTGGGATCGCGGCGAGTGGCGGCTGCAGTTTCGGCGAAGTCTGGCCACCGCGGACTCGTCCGGCACGTTGCAGTTCCGTCAAGGCGTGGCGGTACCTATTGCGTTCTTTGCCTGGGACGGATCCAACGGCGAGAGCGGGACCCAGATGGCGATCAGCTCGTGGTACTCGATCTACCTCGAGCAACCGACGCCATCCACGGTCTACCTGTCGCCGGTCATCGCCATGCTGGCGACAGCCGCCCTGGGTTTCGTAGTCGTTTGGCGCGCACAACGGCGCGAAGAGGATGAACCATCCTCGTAACCGAGATGGAGGAAGTATGAACAAGCATTCTATGAAAAGCTTCTACGCTCTGGCGTTCGCCCTCGCTGCGTTTGTAGCCGCAGGCTGCGGAGGCGGTGGCGAACAAGCTGCCAGCGATTCGGGCGCCGCCGCCGGCGCGTCGAGTGACGCTGCCGTGGCCGTCGTAGATGCGGCAACGGCCGGCTCGGTGGCGGGCAGCGTGATGTTCGTGGGCATGGCGCCCGAGACCATGATGATTGACATGAGCGAGGAAATGGTCTGCGCCGAGAAAGGCGAGCGATACGGAGAAACGGTGGCCGTGAACGACAACGGGACGCTCGCCAACGTCTTCGTCTACGTGAAGGAAGGGCTCGAGGGCATGAGCTTCCCGGCGCCGCAGGAACCCGTCGTCCTGGACCAGAACGGTTGCTGGTACATACCTCGCGTCCTCGGCATCCAGGTGGGGCAGGAGTTATCGATCCGCAACAGCGATGGCGTGCTTCACAACATCAACGCCAAGCCCACAGTCAACCGCGGCTTCAACATCAGCCAGCCCGTAGTGATGGACACCAAGAGGAGCTTCCGGGCCGCTGAAGTCATGGTCCCCCTGGAGTGCGACGTTCACGGCTGGATGCAGGCCTTCGTCGGCGTGCTGGATCATCCCTACTACTCGACCACAGGCGCCGAGGGCGGTTTCTCGCTGGCGCCGCTGCCTCCGGGTACGTACGTGATCGAAGCGTGGCATGAGGTTTACGGCGCGCAGACCCAGCAGGTGACCGTGGGTGAGGGCGAGACCATCGAGATCAGCTTCACGTTCGGCGAGCCGGCGGCGTAGCTCCGATCTACCTCGAGGAGAACCTAGCGATGGATTGGCTTCCTCCAGCGGCGTCCAGCTACGCCGCCGACATTGACAAGATCTTTTACGTCATCCTGGTGGTGACCGGGGTCGTTTTCGTCGGCGTCGAGGCGACGCTGCTCTTCTTCCTGTTCAAGTACCGCGGGCGTGAGGGTCGCAAGGCCGCCTACATCGAAGGGAGCAACAAGGCCGAAGTCATCTGGACCGTGACACCGGCGATCTTCATCCTCGGGCTCGCCTTCGCCAGCCACAGCGTTTGGCCTAGCGTCAAGAATCCCGATCGCTTTCCCAGCGACGCTCTGGAGTTCGCGGTGCGGGCCGAACAATTCGAGTGGAACTTCACGTATCCCGGGGCCGACGGAGTCCTGGGCACGGGCGACGACTTCACGCTTCGCAACCAGCTACACGTGCCGGTCGATCAGCCGGTCGTCGTTCGCCTGGAAGCGGTCGATGTGATTCACTCTTTCTTCATCCCGGCGTTTCGGATCAAACAGGACGCCGTGCCGGGCCTCTCGGGCCAGCGCCTCTGGTTCGAGGCTACGCAAACCGGCGAATTCGAGCTTGCCTGCGCCGAGTTGTGCGGGCTGGGTCACTATCGAATGCGCGCCCGAGTGATCGTTCATACGCAAGACGAGTTCGGACGCTGGGTCGCGGAGCAGGGCTGATACGGCCCGACCCGCTGAACAGACGACAGGATCGGACTTAGAGGAGTCCTATGGCCACGACAGAAGCAGCGGCGCAGCCGCGGTCACAAGACCATCACGGGGAGATGAGCTTCATCCGCAAGTACATCTTCTCGACTGACCACAAGGTGATTGGCATACAGTTCCTCTTCACCTGCTTGTTCTTCCTTGCGGTCGGCGGCTTGCTCGCGATGATGGTGCGCTGGCAGCTCGGCTTCCCGGGCCAGCCGATGCCGGGTGGCGGCATAATGCCCGACACGATGGCGCCGGGCGGTATCGTGTTGCCGGAGTTCTACAACGCCCTGGTGACGATGCATGCGACGTTCATGATCTTTTTCGCGGTCATGCCGTTGCTCGTCGGCGTCTACGCCAACTTCCTCATCCCGCTCAAGATCGGCGCGCCGGACATGGCATTCCCGAGACTCAACATGATGTCCTTCTGGATATTCGTGTTGTCGGGCGTCGTCATGCTGGTCAGCCTGTTCGTCGAGGGCGGCGCCGCCGCCGCGGGCTGGACAGCCTACGCGCCACTCAGCGCGGTGCCGGATTACACCGGTGTTTCCACCGGTCAGCAGCTCTGGATCATCAGCATCATACTCTTCGGCGCGTCTTCGCTGTTGGGCTCGGTGAATTACATAACGACCGTGGTCAACATGCGAGCGCCGGGGATGACGCTCTTCCGCATGCCGCTGTCGATATGGTCGCTGTTCATCACGGCCATCCTTGCCCTGCTGGCCGTGCCGGTGCTGGCCGGGGCGGTCATCATGCTGCTGTTCGACCAGACCATAGGAACGACCTTCTTCCTGCCGGAGAACGGCGGCCGCCCGCTGCTCTGGCAGCACCTGTTCTGGTTCTTCGGCCACCCGGAGGTTTACATCCTCATCCTGCCGGCGATGGGCATCGTGTCCGACATCCTCGCAAACGGATCGAGAAAGCCGATCTTCGGTTACCGCTCGATGGTCTACGCGTTGATCGCGATCGCGTTCCTGGGCTGGATCGTCTGGGGTCACCACATGTTCCAGAGCGGGATGAACCCGCTGCTGGGCGCTTCGTTCATGGTATCGACGATGGCGATCGCGATCCCCTCGGCGATCAAAGTGTTCAACTGGCTGGGCACCATCTGGCGAGGAAACCTGCAGTTCCACACGCCGATGCTCAACGCAATCGCCTTCGTGGCCCTGTTCACCATCGGCGGACTCAGCGGGATCTTCATGGCGTCCAACACGGTGGACATATTCATTCACGACACCTACTTCATCGTCGCCCACATCCATTACGTGCTGTTTGGTGGCAGTCTCTTCGGCATCTTCGCCGCCATCTACTTTTGGTACCCGAAGATGTTCGGGCGCATGATGAACGAAACCTGGGGGAAGGTCCACTTCGCTTTGACTTTCACCTTCTACAACCTGGTGTTCTTCCCCATGCATATCCTCGGCATGGGCGGCCATATGAGGCGGATCTACGATCCGAACGAGTACGAATTTCTTCAGCGCTTCCAGGGGATGAACAAGTTCATCTCGATCAGCGCCTTCTTACTGTTCGCCGTCCAGGTGCCGTTCCTTATCAACTTCTTCTGGTCGCTGTTCAAGGGCAAAAAGGCTCCAGACAACCCCTGGCGTGACAACGGCCTCGAGTGGACGGTCCCGTCGCCGGCACCGCACGGCAACTTCGAGACTGCGCCAACCGTGTACCGCGGCCCGTATGAGTTCAGTTCACCTGATGTTGAAGAGGACTTTCTGCCTCAGAACGTACCGTTGAATGGAGGCGGCGGACGGAAGGTAACCGGTGACCGGTAACCTGATATAAAGGTCAACATAACTTGGAACCGAATCGATCGATGAACGAAGCTACTATTCTATCGGGCGGCGTCCGAGCAGAGCCCGGGATGCGCGTCTACAACCAGAAGCTCGGTATGTGGGTGTTTCTCGCTTCCGAGGTCATGTTCTTCACCAGCCTGATCGGCGCTTACATCATTCTGCGCTTCGGAACCGACGCTTGGGCGTTGCCCGGCATACCGCTCGAGGAGGGTGGTACGCCGCTCGCCATCAACCTGACGGCCTTCAACACGTTCATGTTGATTTGTAGTAGTGTGACGATGGTGAAGGCGTTCGCGGCGATTCAGCAGGGCGATCAGAAGAACCTGCGCCTGTTTCTGTCGCTGACGGTTCTGTTGGGAGCTTCGTTCGTCGGCATCCAGATTGTGGAGTACATGGCGCTGGTGCGGGAGGGGTTTCTGCCGCACTGCGGAGAGCATTTGGCGGCGCTGGTGCCGAACTGTCATCTGTTTGGGTCGACGTTCTATACGATGACGGGGTTTCACGGGGCGCATGTTTCGATCGGCGTGCTGTGCATGATCTGGGTTACGGTGAAGGCGTTTCGTGGTGGGTACACGAAGGAGGATCACGGCGGCGTGGAGGTCATCGGTTTATACTGGCACTTTGTTGATCGATGGGGATGGCGATGGGGATGACGACTGATGGCGATGGAGACTGACATGGAGAGCGCTGAGGGCAAGAAGCCGAACTACTATTTCATCTGGCTCGTGCTGGCTGTGCTGACGGCGGTCGAGGTTGCGTTGGCTTACTTCAGCGGGATGCCGCGGGCTGTCCTGATCATAGTGCTGGTCGGGCTGGCGGTCTGGAAGGCGACGCTGGTGGCGATGTATTATATGCACCTCAAGTTCGAGCGTTTGCGCTTGATCGTGCTGGCCACGGCGCCGCTGCCGTTGGCGGTCATCCTCATACTGGTGGTTCTTCTCGAGTATGCATAAGGCTGTTCTGGTCGGATTGTGGGAGCTCACGAAGCCGGGGATCACCCGGCTGGTGATGATCACGACGGGCGTGACCTTCTACCTCGGTATGAAGGGGCCGCTGGATTGGGTTCTGTTGGCCAGCGCGCTTGTCGGCACGGGTTTGCTGGCGGCGGGCACGAACGCGTTGAACCAGTACGCCGAGCGTGGCGTTGACGGCGTGATGAAGCGAACGCGCGGGCGCCCGTTGCCGGCGGGGCGGGTCGAGGCGTCGACGGCGCTGGTTTTCTCCGTCGCGATCTCTGCCGCCGGCATGGTGATCCTGGCCCTGCTCGTGAACCCGCTGACGGCGGCGCTGGGCGCGGCGGCTCTGCTGAGCTACATCTTCGTGTACACGCCGTTGAAACGACGAACCTGGTGGTGCACGGTGGTGGGGGCGGTGCCGGGAGCCATTCCGGCGATGATGGGCTGGAGCGCCGCCCGGGGAAGGCTGGACGTACTGGCCCTCGTGTTGTTTGGGATCGTCTTCCTCTGGCAGTTGCCGCACTTCTTCGCCATCGCCTGGCTTTACCGGCAGGACTACGCCGAGGCCGGCTTTCCCATGCTTCCGGTCGTGGATCCCGAGGGGAAGCGAACGGCACGGCAGATCATCGGTTACACGCTGGCGCTGGTTGCGGTGAGCCTGCTGACCAGCGTGTTGGGGCTCACAGGCGCGATCTACTTCGTCGGCGCCCTGACTCTGGGGCTCGGCTTCCTGGGCCTGGGGCTGGCCCTGGCAGTAACTCGGAGCGGTGCGCAGGCGCGCCGCGTGTTTCTGGGCTCGGTGCTATATTTGCCCGTGCTCCTGTTCCTGATGGTCGTCGACAAGATATGAGGTAGGCGCGTGGTCAACTTCCACAAGGTCCTGATCTCGGCAGCGATCGTCTTCACTCTGGGCTTTGCCGTGTGGTCCGGCCTCGCCTACAAGCTCACGGGTGAGACCTGGGCGCTGGCCTCGGCTTCCGGTTACGGCCTGGCGACGATCGTCCTCGTTCTCTACTTGAAGAATCTGAAGCGTTTCTTGGGTCAGTGAGTCGGACGGGCGGTCCCTCGAGATGATTCCCCTCAGCTACCTTCCCGCGGTCAACGCCTCACTGAACGGAACCAGCGCCGTGTTGCTGATAGCGGGCTTCATTGCGATCCGCGGGCGCCGCACCAACCTGCACCGGGCCTTGATGCTCTCCGCCCTCGGCGTCGCGATCCTCTTCCTGACTTCGTATCTGTACTATCACGCTCAGGCGGGAACCACCTACTTCACCGGGCAGGGGTGGATCCGGCCGGTCTACTTCACGATCCTGATTTCGCACACGATCCTGGCGGCGCTCATCGTCCCGATGGTCACCGCGACGCTCTATTTCGCGCTTCGTGGGAAGTTCTCAAAGCACCGCCGCATAGCGCGTATTACCTTCCCGGT
>JBDHAL010000142.1:0-8628 GCA_039588075.1 Gemmatimonadota bacterium
CAGCTGCTACCCTAATTAACCGTTCTGGTCCGCCTGGTGTTTCGCGATCTGGGCGGCCTTCAGCTCGGCGAGCCGGTTGCGGGCGGTCTTGGCGTAGGGGGAATTCTGGTGCATCTGGAGGAGTCGGCGCAGCTCGACCAACGCCGGCGCGTGTTCGCCCATCGTTTCGTAGAGATCGGCCAGGCGCACCGAGATGTAGGCGTCGGTCTCCGGGGTAAGGCCCCGCGCGTTTCGCGCCCGGTGGAACCAGGAGACCGCGGCCTCGGGATCGTCGCGTTCCTCGATGCACACGGCGGCGGCTCGCAGGCAGGGCCCCGGGTCGTTCGGGTACCGGGCCACCTCCGCCTCGAAGGCATCCATGGCCTCTTCGAAGGACCCGTGAGCCGCCAGGGCCTGGCCCCGCCAGGAAGTCGATAACTGCGTGGCCCCCGTGACGCCGTAGAGCTTGTTGATGAAGAAGACCGCCGGTCTGACGACGGCCAGCTGGATGGAAGTGTAGACGGCGAACGGGCCGCAGAGGCCGAGGAGCAGGCCGAGGATCATCGCCCGGGCGAGGCTCAAACCGCTGATCTCGACGGCGGCAAACGTGATGAACAAGAACATGAGCACGCCCATCGGGATGAGCCACACGGCCGCCTTGATGAAGCGCGCTCGCGCGATGCCGTCGATGTCCTTGAGCGGCTTGCGCCGCTTCTCGATCAAGCTGGCGTACTTCCCGGGCTTTTTGACCATCGGTCCCTTTTAGCCCTCCGGGTCCGCGAGGTGCTTCGCGGCCTGGGCAGCCTTAAGCTCGGCGAGCCGGTTGCGGGCGGTCTTGGCGTAAGGGGAGTCCTGGTGCAGCTCCAGCAGCCGGCGCAGCTCGACCATCGCTGGCGCCGGTTGGCCCACCGTCTCATAGAGATCGGCCAGGCGCACCGAGATAAAAGCGTCGGTCTCGGGAGTCGTGTCTTTAGCGTCACGGGCCCGATGGTACCAACGGACGGCGCCCTCGGGGTCATCGAGCTCCTCGATGCACAGCGCGGCGGCGCGCATGCAGGGGCCCGGGTCGTCCGGGTAGAGCGCCGCCTCGTCCTCGAGAGCTTCGAGGGCTTCCGAATGCGAGCCGCGGGCGGAGAGGCCCTGTGAGCGCCACGTGCTCGCCAGCCGCGGCTCACCCTCGCCGCCACCGCCACCGTACAGGCGGTCGATCATAGAGGTCGTGCCTTTGACTACCGTGAGATTGACCAGGCCGTAGACGATGGAGGGACCGGCAAGGCCGAGGACGAGACCGGCCAGCAGCGACTGGCCCGGCCCCAGGCCGACGATCGAGCTGGCCGCCGTGGTCACGAGAAAGAAGAAGATCAAGCCCACCGGCACCAGGTACACCAATGCCTTTGCGAGACGCGCCCGCTCGACGGAATCCACGTCCTTGAGCGGCTTGCGTCGCTTCTCGAGCTCGCTGGCGTACTTGTTAGGTTCTTTCTCCATGCCCACCTCGCGACCGGGCGGCAAGTTGGCGGCGCGCCCGCCAGCCTTCCCGCCACGACACCCAGATAATCTTACTCCCCGCTCTGATTGTGCCAACCACGGAACCGGAGATCTTCGAGCGACCAGCTTCTCGCTGCCGATGCGAGACCGGCATTTCGGCGATCCGAACCCCTTCCGCCAGCGCCCGCGCCTGCATCTCCACGTTCCAGCCGTAGTCGAGGTCCCTCAAGCCCAGCTTGCGCAACGTGTCGAAGCGGATCGCACGAAACGGTCCCAGATCGCGGAACTTGTGCCCGGCCAGCGAACCCAAGATCATGCAGGCCAGACGGTTGCCTACAGAAACGTGGGAAGGCGTGTCGCCATGGCGTCGATACCCGATGACGAAGTCGGCTTCACCCTCGGCGATCGGCTTCAACAAAAGGGAAAGCTCATCTACTACTGGTTGCGACCCGTCGGCATCGACGAACACGACGACATCCGGTGGTCCGGCCCGTCCCATCTCCCGGAGCGCCGCCTGGCACGCCGCCCCGTAGCCGCGCCGCCGCTCCACCACGACCCGGCCACCGTGCGCCTCCGCTTCCGCAACCGTACCGTCCCGAGATCCGTTATCCGCAACCCATACCTGGTCAACGAGCTCGCCCGGGATAGAATCGAGCGTCGCCCCGATCACCCCCTCCTCGTCGAGGGCCGGCATGACCACGCCAACGGACAGACCATCAATCAACCGTGAACTCCTTGCCCCCGACCGCCGAAGCTCGCAGACGTCTTGCAACGCTCACCGCCCTGGGCCTCGCACAATCCGCCGTCTATCTCGTTCTCGCGACATGGAGCGGCTATCACTCACGCCCGACCTTCGTCATTCTCCTCGCCCTGCTCGCCTTCACTCTCTACCTCGCCTCCCTCCCCCTCTCCCGCTCCCTCCCCATCGCCATCCCCATCGTCATCGCCATCGGCATCGTCTTCCGCCTCCTCCTCCTCCCCAACCCCCCCTTCCTAACCGACGACCACTTCCGCTACCTCTGGGACGGCCTGCTCCAAACTAGAGGCATAAACCCCTACCGCTACGCCCCCGCCGACCCTGCCCTATCCGGCATCGACGACGCGCTCCGCGCCCAGGTCAACCACCCCAACGTCACCACCATCTACCCGCCCATCGCACAAATGGTCTTCGCCCTGGTCGCCCTGACGTCAACCGGCTACCTCGGCCTCAAACTCATCTGGCTGACCTGCGACGCCGGAATCGCCGCACTCATATATAGACTGGTCCCAAACGAGCGCCGCCTGCACGCCCTGATTCTATACTGGTGGTCCCCCCTCGTGGTAATCGAGGTCGCCTGGAACGCCCACCTCGACCTGCTCGGCGTTCTGCCCTTAGTCACAGCCCTCTGGCTGGCCCGACGAGCGCCCGTTCGCAGCATCGCCCTCGGCTCCGCCATCGCCGCCGCGGGGCTCGTCAAATACTTCGCCGTCGCACTGCTCCCCGCCGCGACACGCATCGGTCGCCCATTCCGAACCGCATTCGCTTTCAGCGTCGCCGTCGCCGTCCTCTACCTGCCGTACGCTTCGGCCGGCGGACGCCTGTTCACAGGCCTGGGTACGTACGCCGGATCCTGGCGCTTCAACGACGGTCTCTATCATATCCTCAACTGGATCGCGCCGTGGCCCCATGCCGCCAAGGCGGTGGCGGCGGCCGTCGTATTGTTCATCGTCGTTCAATCGGCCCGTAACGAGTGGACCATCGAAAAGGCCGCGTTCTGGGTGACCGGCGCCATCCTGATGCTGTCCCCCACCGTTCACCCCTGGTACCTGCTCTGGATGGTCCCGCTCGTCGCCATCCGGCCGAATCGCGCCTGGCTCTATCTCAGCGGCTCGGTATTCCTCGCATACTACGGGCTGGCAACCTACAGAGCCGAGGGCCTGTGGCTCGAGCCCTGGTGGATCAAGCTCGCCATCTACGGCCCCTTTTTCATACTATTGGCCGTAGATTCCTGGCGCGGTTCCTGGTGGCAGGCGCAGTGGGAAAGCGCGCGCTTCAAGAGCTGAGTTGGAGACGCAAATGCAGATCGAGTTTCTCGGAACCGGTGGCGCCATCACGACTCCCAAACCGGGATGCGAATGCCGCGTCTGCGCCGAAGCGCGCGAGAAAGGCGTGCCCTACAGCCGCAGCGGACCCAGCATATTCGTCCACGGCCCCAACCTGCTCATCGACACGCCCGAGGAAATCAAGGACCAGCTGAACCGCTCGCGCGTCAAAGAGATCGCCGCCTGCACTTATTCCCATTGGCACCCCGACCACGTGATGGGCCGCAGGGTCTGGGAGATGAACAAGGACTTCAGAAGCTGGCCGCCCCAGAACAAGTGCACAGATATCTATCTACCGCAGCAAGTGGCCGACGATTTCCACCAAACCCTCGGCACCTGGGACCACCTCGCCTTCATGGAGGCGCGCGGCATGGTACGCATCACCGAAGTACCGGACGGCGAGGCCATCACTCTCGGCGAAACGTCCGTGCAACCCTTCCGTCTCGCCGAAGATTACGTCTACGCGTTTCTACTGGAGCAGAACGAAACGACAGTCCTCATCGCGCCGGACGAGCTGCACGGCTGGGAGCCCCCACCCAGTCTCCGGGGCCTCGACCTAGCAGTCATCCCCATGGGCGTCCTCGAATTCGACCCTGATACGGGCGAGCGCCTCATTCACGAGGATCACTCCGTTCTCAAACACGAAGCGACGTTCCGTCAAACGCTGGACATCGTCCGGAAGCTCGATGCAGCCCGCGTCGTGCTCACCCACATCGAGGAGCCTGACGGTCTGAGCTTCGATGATCTCAAGAACTTGGAAAGACGAGTCTCGGACGATGGCCCCGATATCTCTTTCGCCCACGACACTCTGGTGATCGACGTTTAGCGGGTCGAATGCATGGCCGCCGCGCCCATGCTATGATGTAGTCGCTCGAAGACGAGTTGTGGCTGTGGCGTGTCTGGATTTCGCCGGGTCAGAGAGGAGGGCGTTCGTGCACCGAAGCGTAGTAGCAGCAGTCGTTGTCATGGCGACCGGCTTGTTCGGCTTACTCTCATGCGCCGGTACCAGGAGCGAATCCCCGGACTCGGCTGCCGCGCTTCAGGCGCCCGTCGCCCCGGCAATGGGTACCGCGGGCATGGTCAGCAGCGCCCATCCGCTCGCCACGAAGGCCGGGCTCGAGATTCTCGCCGCGGATGGCAACGCGTTCGACGCGGCGGTCGCCGTCGCGGCGGCGCTCAACGTGGTCGAGCCGATGATGTCGGGAATCGGGGGCTACGGCACCATCCTGGTTTACGACGCTTCCGAAGACAGGACGCGGTTCCTGGACTCCAGCGGCAGGATTCCCATTGCGGTGAACTCGGACGTGTACCGGCCGCCCACGCCGAACTACGAGGAGAATCGCCGTGGGGCCATGGCCGTCTCGACGCCGGGCAACGTCAACGCTTGGCAGGCGATGCACCGGGAGTACGGCGTCCTGGAGTGGAGCGGGTTGTTCGGCACGGCGATCGCGCTCGCCGGCGAAGGCTTCGTGATCAGCGAAGAGACGGCCGGCATGATCGAACGTGCCTACGACGAGTTTCCGGGTCACGCCAGGGAGTTCTACGGCATCGATGGCCGACCGTTGCAGGCCGGCGAGCGGTTGATACAGAGCGACCTCGCCGGGTCGTTTCGACTGATCGCCGAGCGGGGGGCGCGCGTCGTTTACGGCGGTGAGCTGGGACAGGCGATCGACGAGGCGATGGCCGGCGCCGGGGGCTTCCTGTCGCTGCAGGACTTGATCGACGATCGTGCCGAGTGGTGGGAGCCGATCGCTATCGACTACCGCGGCTACGAGGTCCTTACCGCATCGCCGCCGGCCAACGCATTCCCGGCGCTGGTGCGGCTCGGGATGATGAGCCGCTTCGACCTCGAGTCGCTGGGCCACAACTCCGCGGCATACCTGCACATTTATGCTGAGGTAACGAAGCACGCGTTCTGGACGCGGCTCAGGTACGCCGGCGATCCGGAGGTAAGCCCGCCGCCCCTGGACCTGCTGTTCTCGGAGGAATACTGGGACAAGCAGGTATCGCTGATCGATCCGCTCATCGCTAGGCCGTTCGAGCCACCCGCGGCATTTTTCAGTAGCGAAGACAGCCACACGACGCACTTTGTCGTTGCGGACCGTTGGGGGAACGTGGTGTCGGCAACGCAGACGCTAGGCAACTTGTTCGGCAGCCGGATCATGCCGCCGGGCACCGGCATCTGGCTCAACAACTCCCTCGCCTACTGCACGTTCGAACCCAAGGGCAATCCCATGGACGCGCACGCGGGCCGCCGCAAGTTGTCAGGCGACGTTCCGGTCATCGTGATGCGCGATGGAAGACCGTGGATCGCGCTCGGTACGCCGGGCGGACATACCATCGGTCAGACGGTTCCCCAGATGTTGATGAACGTGATCGACTTCGAGATGGACGTATCGGAAGCGCTGGCAGCCGGTCGAATCAGCTTTATCGAGCCGGACAGCCTGGCCGTTGAAGATGACATCCCAGAGGATATTCGGCGAGCTCTCAACGAGATGGGACACAACGTGTTCGTACGCACGGCCCTCGGTAACGCCCACGGCCTGACCATCGAGTACGACGACTCCGGCAACCCCGTGCGTTTCACGGGCGCGGCGGACCCGCGCGGGCAAGGCCTGGCCAAAGGACTCGAGAAGTGAGCCGCTCTAGTCTCAGGATAGGCGGTCGGTTAGAGATCCGGCGGCGATGGCAATGAAGCCATACTGGAAGAGCAGCAGGAACGGGATAGACGGAAAGAGGCCGTTCATAATCGCGTAGCCCACGGCGACCGCCACATAACCCGCGAGCAGTGTCTCTGCAACTGCACCCCACCAGCTGAAGCGAGCGCGATAACCAATCCTTGCGGCGCCGCGTTTCGGAGTGCGAACGAACTCGGCCGGGCGGCGACTCGTCAGGCCGGCGACCAGCGCACGCGTGTTGTTGACCGAGATCCCGATTCCCAGCGCCAGAATCATCGGCACATACCATACGATCGCCGGCCAGGCGCGGCGGCCGGCGGCGCGCAGCGTCTCGGCGTAGAAGTAAGCGAGCGGTCCGATGGCCGCGGCGAAGAAGAACAGGTCGGCGAACAATAGCAGCGGCCAGCCGTGATTGAAGCGCACCACCGCCGCGGGGAAAACGAGCACGGCGAGAGCGAGGGTGAGAGGCGCGGGCACGTAGCTGGTGAGGTGCGCGATCGCTTCCAGCTTGACCCGCCACGACCAGTCGCCGCGCAGCAATTCCGGCAGCAGCTTGCGCGCGGTTTGAATCGAGCCCTGCGCCCAACGCGCCTGCTGGTTCTTGAAGGCGCGAACGTTCTCGGGCAATTCGCCGGGGACCACGACGTCGGGGATAAACACGAAACGCCACCCGCGCATCTGTGCGCGGTAGCTCAAGTCGAGATCCTCGGTGAGTGTGTCGGACTGCCAGCCGCCGGCGTCGCGCAGGCAGCTCGCACGCCAGAGCCCGGCGGTGCCGTTGAAGTTGAAGAACAGCCCGGCCGCCGAGCGTGCGCCGTGCTCGATGAAGAAGTGCGCGTCCAGCACGAGCGCCTGAGTCCGGGTGAGCCAGGAGGCGTTCTCGTTCAGGTGACCCCAGCGCGCCTGCACCATGCCGACGTCCGGATCCGACAGCGGCGGCAGCATCCGTCTCAGCAAGCCCGGCGGCGGCAAGAAGTCGGCGTCGAGGATGAGAACGAATTCACCCTTCGCCCGCTCGAGACCGTGCGCCAGCGCTCCCGCCTTGTAGCCGTCGCGCCGACCGCGGCGAACGAGCTCGACGTGAACGCCGCGACCGGCATGATACGCCACGCGCTCCGCGGCGATCTCGGTCGTCGAGTCGCTGGAATCGTCGAGCACTTGGATCTCGAGCAGCTCAGGGGGATAGTCGAGAACGCAGGCGGTGTCGATGAGTCGCTCTACCACGTAGCGTTCGTTGTACAGTGGCAACTGTACGGTCACCCGCGGCCAGGAGCCCTCCCACGCGGCTATCGCCTGCGGCTCCCGGCACAGCTTCCTATAGGTATAGAGCAGCCAGCCGCGATGGAGGCTATAGATGACGAGGCCCGTCAGCGTCAGGCCGTAGGCCACGAGTACTAGCGGGCCGAGCATCGGGCGTGGAACCTCCTGATGATTATCTGGAAGAAACCAGCACGTTAGGACCTCATACCATCACGTTATAGCATCGGCATATCGGCCGCCGCCAGCGCACCTTGCTCAAAGCGCCATAACGTGTCAGGATGGCGGGCGGTTCCTCGGGAACCAGCCAAGGAGCAAGCCTGTTAACTCCGTGCGGGCACGGCTCAGGCGAGCCGTCATCAAACAGTGATGAGCGAAGTAACTCGGCAGGAGGAAAGTGTGGCGCAGGCAATGGAGCTCGCCGGTACCCTAACCGACGAGCCTGGAGCGAAGCGGAGGATCGGCCTGCGCCTCCTCCTGCTGGTCGTGATCGTCGGCGGCGGCTTCGCGCTGTTCCGCTGGACCCCGCTGGCGGACTACGCCCGGCCCCAGATCATCGCCGACTTCTTCCGCGGCCTCGGCACCCCGTGGTGGTCGCCACTGGTCTTCATCCCCCTATACGCGTTCGGCGTAGCCTTCGGAATGCCGGGGACGATCCCGACCCTGGCCGGCGGCGCGATCTTCGGCGTCGCCCGCGGGATGCTGTTCAACACCATCGGCGCCAACCTGGGCGCGCTGTTCGCCTTCCTGGTCGCGCGCTACCTGGGCCGCGACTTCGTGGCCAAGATCCTCAAAGGCAAAGCCGCCCTATTGGACGAGAAGATCGGCGAGCACGGGTTCGGCGCGATCCTCTACCTGCGGCTCATCCCGCTGGTGCCTTTCAACGCCCTCAACTTCGGCGCCGGTCTCTCGAAGGTCTCGCTGCGCGACTACGTGCTGGGTACGCTGATCGGGATGATTCCGGGCACGCTGGTCTATACCTACTTTGCCGATGCGTTGATTCGGGGGACGGGAGGCGCGCGGCGCGAGGCTTTTCTGCAGTTTCTTTTGGCTGCTTCGGTGCTGGTGTTCTTTACGGTGCTTACTGGGTGGATCCGCAAAAAGCGGAAAACTGATTGAACATCGGTCAGCGGTCAGCCGGGGC
>JBDHAL010000143.1:0-8956 GCA_039588075.1 Gemmatimonadota bacterium
GGGAGATCGAGCTGCCACGCCAGGAGGCCCGGCCGCGCCGCCTGGCCATCACGTCCGACGGCGCCATCTGGTACGTCGATCACGCGGTGGGCATGCTGGGGCGACTCGACCCGGCCTCCGAAGAGGTTCGCGAGTGGCCGACTCCCGGAGGCAGCGACTCGCGCCCCTACGCCATGGACGTTGACGACAAAGACCGCCTGTGGTTCGTCGAGACCGGGCTGCGGCCCAACCGAATGGTCGGCTTCGATCCGGCGACCTCAGAGTTCTTCAGCATCACCGAGATCGGCAGCGGCGCCGGCTCCGTCAGGCACATGGTCTTTCATCGACCCTCGCGCGAGATCTGGTTCGGCACCGACGCAAACACGATCGGGCGCGCGCGAATTCCCTAGCGCCGCAAGAAGAGAATGAAAACGCCGATCGTCACACTCTCGCTGGCCTGCCTGGCCGGCACGGCCGCCGCGCAGCCGACCGCCCAGTCCAGCGGAACGCAGGCCGAGTTCCGGGGCATCAGCGCCGCGAGTCAATCCGTCGTATGGGCCGCCGGACGCGGTGGCACTTACGCCCGCACGGCCGACGGCGGTTCGACGTGGACTTCGAACACCGTGCCCGGCGCCAAAGCGCTCTTCTTCATCGATGTCCACGCGGTCGATGAGAACAATGCGTTCCTCCTCGGCACCCAGTTCGAGGGCGGCGAAGCCAGGATCTACAAGACCAACGACGGCGGCGCCCACTGGACGGTTCAGTACAGCATCGAAAAGCCCGGCGTCTTCTTCGATGGCATGGCATTCTGGGATGCAGACCACGGCGTCGCCTTCAGCGACCCGGTCGATGGCAGCTTCTTCATCGTCACCACCGACGACGGTGGCGCCAGCTGGACGCAGGTGCCCTCGGAGAACATCGCGCCTCCTCTGGCGGGCGAAGCGGGGTTCGCCGCCAGCGGCACCGCGATAGCCGTGCAGGGCGATCTGAACGCCTGGTTCGGCACCGGAGGCGGCGCCGTCGCCCGGATATTCAGAACCGCCGACCGGGGGCGCTCCTGGAACGCCGCCGAAACGCCGCTCGCCGCCGGGCCCTCCGCCGGCATCTTCGGCGTCGCCTTCAGGGATGCGCGCAACGGCGTCGCCGTCGGCGGTAACTACCAGGCACCCCGCGATTCCAGTCTCAACATCGTCCGCTCCAGCGACGGCGGCTTGACCTGGACCGTGGCGGGACGTTCCGCGCCCGCCGGCGTCCGCTATGGCGTCGCCTACGTGCCGGACGCTGCCCGCCCCACGCTCATCGCCGTAGGACCCTCCGGCTTCGGCTTTTCCGCCGACGACGGCCTTTCCTGGACCCTCACCGATACGGTCGGGTACAACACGGTCGGCGCCATGGGTCCCGGCATCGTCTGGGTCGCCGGCGTCGAGGGCCGGATAGCGAAACTGCTGATACCGGCCCACTAAACGGCCCTGAGCCGTGGCAGGATTGTAGGGGAGCTAACCTAACCTCCCAACCCCCCCGCCCTTTTTCACCTTATCACCAAAACGTTGCCGGTCCCCGCCCCGGGCGAGCCAGACAGGGGAGTAAAGCAATGATGGAGGAACAGCTGACCGTCGAGCAGGAGGCGCAGGAAGCTCTGGATCGGATCGCGGGTTTCGTGGTTCAGCAGATGCAGACGGGAGCGGACAAGGAGACGATCAAGGTCCGGCTGATGGCCAACGGGATCGAGGAGCAGGTGGCCAGCGAGGTGGTGGAGAGCATCTGGGCCGAGGCCACGCATTCGTCGGGTGGGGAACAGCTGACGATGCTCTCGATGATCTGGGCGATGATCGGAGGGGTGGTTGCGGCGGTGGTGGCGGGCGTTGTGTGGGGACTGATCGCGGTGGGCACGGGGTACGAGATCGGCTGGGTGGCCTGGGGCGTGGGGCTGCTGGCCGGGTTTGGCGTCGTGCTGTTCTCGGGCGGCCAGCAGGGACTGCCGTTCCAACTTGTGGCGGTGGGAGCCGCGGCGCTGGGGATCGTGATCGGCAAGTACTACATGTTCTTCCAAGCGTTGAAGGAGTACGTGGGAGAAGAGCAAGGAGCAGAGGCCGTAGCCCAGCTGTCGATGTTGTCGGCGGGAGTCGTGGCGTTCTTCGTGCAGAGTCTCGGCTCGATCTTGGGCGGCTTCGACGTGATATGGGTGTTGCTGGCAGTCGCGACCGCATGGGGCATCCCCAAGGTGGGCGGCATGGATCCGGAGTCCGCCGGCTAGAAGTCAAGCAACAACTTTGTTGAAGGGGCTTCGCCCGGACGACACGCGGCGTCCGGGTCGGAGATTTTCTGCATCGGAGGAGGAGAGAGACTGAAAATGGTTACGAACCGGGTATGGGAAGTGCGGGGCCGGTACGATCCGGTAGGCGCGTTTGGCGCGGATACAGCGCGCAAAACTGTGCTGCTCGCTATAGAGGAAGTCATTGGAGAGAGCACGCGAGAGACCGAGCCGACCCGGCTCGCCGCTCCGGCGAGTGCGCCGCGCCGCGGGCGCGCGAGGCGGTCACGCCGGCGCCACACGCGCAGGCGTCAGAAGCCGAAGAACAAGTTGAGCGTCGTAGCTCTAGCGCTGGCTCTGGCGCTCGGCGTCGGGGCGATAGTCGGTTCGGGTTTGCTGAACTCTGAGGACCGGTACAACGCGGAGATCTATTCCGCGCAGCAGGCAGAGACCGAAATCTACGTGGTTCCGGAGGTGCACGGCCACCCCGGTTCGGCACCGAGGGCCGAACGGTCGGGTTCGATAAGGCAATTCTTGGGGATGGCGAGCGCGTTCTAGACCTCTCCTCCTCAAGGCGCTTTGAAGACGAAGCCCAGGTAGCCATCGATCCAAACGTAGTCGCCCTGCTCTCCTCCCCGCAGTACCGCGTGGATTGCCGTGCCTACAGTCGCCGACATGTACTCGGATACCGGAAGCTCGAATCCACCGCCGAACTGAACCCCACCATCCCAGCGCCGGCCGCTGGTTTCGATCTCCTTCGATACGTAAGCGCCGACGCCCAGCAGCGCGAATGGCTGATAGGGGCCCCACCGTCCCAACGCTTTTCCATACAGCGACAGGTTGACCACGCCCTCGTTATCGAGGTCGGCGCCGCGCTCCGCGTCAAAGGAAGCGAAACTGAGCTGTACACCGGCACGGACCAGCGGGCCCAACGAAAGCTCGGCACGGCCACCGGCCATGAAGCTGGGATCGTAGATGACGTTCATGCCGCCGACCGGCCAGGCGCCGCCGGTGAACGCGCTGACGTAGAGCCCCGTTTGCTCCTGGGCGGCGGCCGGCCGCGCTAGCAGCGAAAACCCAAGCATACAACTGGCAACGACAGTTCTCAGCACGTCGCCCTCCCATAACCGTGCCTAGCCATCGGTTCTTTCAGCCCTGAAAACATCGACGTAAGCCCTCACGAGCATCACGCGCAAATCCGCCGGGCTGCGCCGGCTCAGCGCGATCAACTCGTCGAAGAGCCTGATGGCGCCGGCGTTGTCCCCAACGCGAAGCATGGCGATTGCGCCGCCATCGAGCAATTCGTCACTCGAGACGAAACCCTCTCTATGAGCGCCCTGTTCCAGAAGCATCCGCGCCGCCGCCGCCGCTTCCGCGAAATCCCACCCGGCGAGGCCGTGCCGGAAGCTCACGGCGGCCCGGACGGCTGCGGGCGCTTCGTTCCTGTCCATGTACTCGAAGACCGGCCGGTAGAACTCTTCAGCCACGTAGCCCGCGCTCCCCGCGTGCAGGTCGTGATCGACCTCCCTGAAACTGGCGAGCCATTCCAGCCAGTCCGCTGGCGGGTCGCCGCTCCCCACCAGGTTGTCCCACAACTGCTTCCGGTAGCGCGCCGCGCGCAAGAGCGACGCGCCGGCTACCGTGTTCGTGGGGACCCGGTCCGCCTCGCGAAGCGCCGCACCCAACGCCAGGGCACGCACCCGCGGGATCTCCGGGAATGGCGGTTGCGGATCCGCGCCAAGCGGCACGCGGCGACCGAAGAACGGCGCGGTCAAGTCGAAAGGCTGCACCGGCATCGCGATGAAGCCCGAGGCGACCGTGCGCCGGTAGCGCGAGCGTTCGGCCAGCAGATCGAGCACCGGGTAGAAGTCGGAATTCGATCCCTCCCAGCCGTCCAGCAAGGGCGCGAGCGCCGAGCGGTGGGTGACGCGGGTAGCCTCCAAGAACTGCGGCGTGGGTCGGACCGAGCGGCAGAGATCGTCCCGGACGCCGGGCGACTCGACCACAGACCAGTCGGGTTGTGGCAAGGGCCCGTCGCCGGCAACGATGACCATGTCCGTAGACGCGGTCGTGAACACCTCGTACGACTGGAAATTCTCGTGGATCGCTGCGAGAACCGACAGCACCAGCGCGTCGTCCATCGAGTAGAGCTGAAGCCACTGCCCGAAGACCCCGCCCTCGGCCAGGTAGCGTTTGATG
The DNA here is from genome assembly GCA_039588075.1 of Gemmatimonadota bacterium. Classification (GTDB taxonomy): domain Bacteria; phylum Gemmatimonadota; class Gemmatimonadetes; order Palauibacterales; family KS3-K002; genus JBDHAL01. Next base: position 4,430 of record JBDHAL010000143.1, read on the forward strand.
TGCGCGTAGAACTCCGTAGTGAAGAGGCTCGCGATGCCACTTACCCAGGGGTTAGAGGGCTCCGAGAAGATTGCATCGAACTTCTGAGAGGACGATGCGAAATAGGTCTTCGCATCCTCTATCACGATCTCCGAGCGCGGATCGTCGAACACGCGCCGGTTCGCCGGATAGAACTCCCGCGAACCCTGCACCATCTGCGGCTCGATCTCGATGGTCACGACTCTTTCGAGCTCCGGAACGCCGAGCAGGAAGTGCGACGACATCCCCGATCCCTGCCCGACGACGGCCACGGTCCTGGCGCCGGGGGCGTGAGCCAGCGTGATCAGCGGTGACAGCGCCTGCGTCGAAGCGTCGCCGCCGATGGGTCGCCTCGTGTCACCGCAGGCATCGAACCAGTAGGCGGCCAGCGAGGCATCCGGTTTCCCGTTCGTGCTGATGGTGAGGATACCGGTATCCGTGGTGCGAGAGACTCCTACGGTGGCCGTGCGGCCATCCGCATAGAAGATGGAATTGACCCGCTCGGGCTCATCGATCAATCCCGCCCGGTACACACCACTGGTCAACAACCGCTCGTCGAAGTTCCTGGAAGCCGTTCCCGCGATCGCCGCGACGAGGGTCACGGCGCCGGCGGCATAGGCCAGCCGTCGGGCGAACCTGCTGCGCCCCGCATCCACGAACAGGATGGCGGCGCCGAGCGCCAGGTCCAGCGTGGCGCCGCCCACGATCAACCCCTTGAGGCCGATCCACGGCATGAGAATCAGCCCGGCGATCGCCACGCCCACGATGGAGCCGAGGGTGTTGATGCCGTACACCGCGCCGATCGCCCGCTCGCCGGCTCCGCCGACCAGCAGCGTTCGGGTGATCAACGGCAGCGTCATGCCGGCGCAAAACGATGCGGGAAACATGATCGCCAGGCAGATCCCGTAGCGGGCCAAGTTGAACCCGGCGTACCCGCCATCGGTGCGGGCGAAGGTCCTGATGAGATCGGCCATCCAGTAGAACGAAGCGCCGTACAGCGCCAGCGTAGCCATCGCCGTGAGGCCCATGGCCAACTGCACGATGCCCAATGCCCGAAGCGGGTTCACCCAGCGGTCCGCTCGCCCTCGCATCCAGAACGCGCCCAACGCGAGTCCGAGTATGAACGCCGACAGCATCAACTCGAACGAGTGCGTGGCGCTTCCCAGCACCAACGCCAGCATCCGCAGCCAGCCGATCTCGTAGGCGAAAGACGCCACCGCGGTACCGAAGCTCACCGCCAGCAGCAGCCGCACGAGTTGCTGGCGCTCGAGCCCAAAAACGCCCGCCCCGGCGGCCTCGCTCTTCGCGCCTGCCGCCTCGACACGCAACCGCTCGTCCGCCGGGTACCGGCCCGCGACGACGATGGTGATCAGCGCCACCGCCAGGTTGAGCATCGCCGCAACGATCAGCGTCCCCGGTAGACCGGAGATCGACACGAAGTAGAAACCGGCGAGCAGCACGCCGACGGCCGCTCCGAGGCTGTTGGTGAAATAGAGGAAGGCGAGCGTACGTCCCGGCAATTCGGCGTCGCGGCGCATCACGCCCGCGGCCATCAGCGGAAACGTCGCTCCCAACAGGATCGACTGCGGCAGGATTAGCGCCGCCGCCAGCAACCACTTGAACAGCGTCAAGAAGATGCCGCCCGCCAGCGCCGGGAAGACCGAGTCGTAAGCGAGGCCGGTCGCGGCCTGGAATATCTCGTGGAAGAGCAACCCGGCCACGCAGATCGCCAGCTCCGCACCGACATACCACTTGAGCGGATCCCGCAGTCTCTCAGAGCGCGCGCCAGCCAGCAACGCACCCACCGCCATCCCCCCGAGAAATATGGCGATCACCAGGACCTGAGCGTACGCGCTGTGACCGAGCAGCAGGGCCAGGTAGCGAGACCAGATCATCTCGTAGATCAATCCCGCCGCCCCCGACAGCGTGAAGACGACGTAGAGGATTGGTCGCATCAGTCCCGCTGAGCCCGTTCGGGATTCCAACCTATGCCGCAGCCTGGTCTAGGGTGAGCGTTGCGTGCCGGGGACGTCAGTGGGGAAACGACGAGCAGGGATGTGCGAAGATATCCAGTCATTCCCTGTATAGTCAAGCCAGATGGCAAGTTAGCACGCTAGCCGTCGGGAGTGCCCCGTGTTCTACTGCAATTTCGAACACCGCACACCGAACACCGCCTTTCGAAGGTGGCACGGCAATCCTTGATCACTAATCACAAATAGCCAACCCCTGAAGGTCTATGTGCATTCGGTCTTCGGGCTTAATGATACGGCCTTGCAGTGCCACCTTCGACAGGCGGTGTTCGGTGTGCGGTGTTCGAAATTGCAGTGGTACGCCTCTACCCGCCACCAAACGGGCGGCCGGCAGAGGCCTGGGCGCGGGCAGCCGAGATCTGGCCGACGGTCAAACGCGTGCGGTCCTCGGCCGGGCAACTCGGCGCCATCAGGTTACCCGCGGGGGTGCAGGGAACGTGCGGCAGGCTCAGCGAGTGGCCCAACTCGTGGGCGAGGACCCTGGGTCCGATCCCGTCCGGCGCCTGAGCGCCGATCTGCCCGTTCTCCGCGAACAGCACCGCGGGTATGAACCCCAGGTAGATACCGGCCGCTATGTTTCCCAGGTCATTGATCACGAACACATCCCACCCACCGCTCAGCATGTTGCGGGGGATCACGGCCGAGATGATCTCGATCGTCAGCGGGGTCTCCCCCCGCAACGCCCGCTCGTAGTCCGCGGTGTTCTCGGCCGGTTCGTCGATCACCGATTCCACGCGCCACGTTATTCCCGCCGGCTCCCAAATCGCGTTCACGCCCTCTAGCAGGGTCGCGATCTGGACTTCGTCGAGCGTGGCGTTGAGCGGGCCCGACCCGGCCGACCGAAGCAGGTGCACCCGGACGTCCAACGTGATGTCCTGCAGCGGAGCCTGTACTTCACCGTCATCGCTGCAGCCAAACGCCAGAAGCGTGATCAGCGCGATAGTAGCGGAGCGCGCGTTGATAGTCATCGTCTTCCGCAACACTTGCCGGCGACCGCTGGTTCCGTCCATCGGTTTACCGACCTGCGCCACCGGAACCGCGCCTGCGCCCAAAATGTTCACGCTGCGAAGGCCCGTGTTTCCATAACGCTTCTTCCAACCCCGGGGACGGTGTGATGAATGTCAAACGAGCTCACCTCACGGTCGCCCTGTCGTTCATCATCGTAGGAGTCGGCAGCGCACAGGCGCAGCCGCTGACGCGCCGCTCGCCGAACATCCAGGGTACGTGGGTCACATCGCCGTGGAATCTGAACTTCGCGTTCAACCACAGGTTCCGAATAATTGGCGACGAGGATATCACGGACATCTTCGGTGAAGCGTTCCTGAAGAACTCGCCGACGTTCAATCTCGCTTTGGGGCTCTGGGCGCCTTTCATGACGGGGGTGATGTATTCATCCGAGCCGGCGATCATAAACGGCACAAAGAACAATGAGTGGTTCCCCTACCTGAAGTGGGCGCCCTGGCGAAGCGATGGCGCGTCCGTCTCCTTGCTGGGAGGCTACAACTCGCAGGCGGAGAGCGCCGACGGCGTGCTGGCGGGCGACATCTGGGTCAACCGTTTCGGCCTGCTGGGTGAGGTGAGGGCTTTCAGCGACGCGTTGCACTCGGGCGAAGCCGGCCTCGCCCTGGCGGGAGGCCTGGTCTTCAGGATAACGGAGTACATCGTGCTGGCCGCAGACGTCGCCGGTTTTGTCGCTGGGCCCGACAGCATACAGACAGCGACCGGGGCAACGGACCCGGGGCTCGCCTGGAGCCTCGGGATCAACTTCGGCATCCCCTTCACGCCGCACACCGTTTCGTTTCAGGTGAGCAACGCACTCAACACGATGCCGCAGGAGGCATCGTACAATAGCGCCGAGACCCGCGGGAGCGACCTGGTCTGGGGCTTCGAGTTCACGGTCCCGTTCAGCGGCTTCGCCCGCTGGAGCCGCCTGTTCGACTCAGTTCAGACCGCAGAGGGACCGGACGGGCCGCCTCCGCGCCTGGCCGAGATCGAGATGAAGCGAATGCGCTTCGATGACGCTCAGGTCCTGGTCAGCAGCGGAGCATCGATCCGCTGGGTCAACCGCGACCCCGTCGTTCATACGATCGCCGGGAACGATGGCACGTGGAGATCACCGTTGGTCGGCCCGGGCGAGACCTTCACGAGCACGAGACGGGCGTCATCCTGGTGGAACAGTGAGGGAATTCTCGAATGTTGATTCCGGGAACACGGGAATGGGGGAGTTTGGAAGTCGGAATGTGGCTCGGAAGTAGCCCGGCCAGCTTCAAACTTCCAAACTCCCCTATTCCGTACTCCCGGAATCAACATTCGAGAATTCCCTCACGAACCGGTTTCCCTACCCACGCAACCGCCTTACCTTGCTCCCCGGCCCCACACAGTCAAACGTATCCACACCTGGAGGGGAGATGACTAGACGACTAGCGCTCCTGCTGGCTTTCGCTCTATGCCTGCCTATGGCGACGGCGGCGATGGCCCA
>JBDHAL010000144.1:0-8574 GCA_039588075.1 Gemmatimonadota bacterium
GGATGCTCTCCGGGGCCTCGCGGGCGATGAGGGCACGCCGCTCTTCCGAGGCGCCCGATGCGCAGTCCATGGCCACCGACATGGCCGTGCCGCGCCGCTCGCGCCGCCCCCGCGCTTCGGCCTGCGCCAGCGGTAGGAAGAACCCGTTCTCCAGAGCGCGCGCTCCCACCGGAACGAGCGCGATGTCTCTATCATCCCCCAGCAGGTTCGAGAAACCGTCTTGTGCGTCGAACTTGCTGATCCCCACCGTGACGTCTCCCATTTCGACGTACACCGGCTCGCTTGCCAAACGGTCGATGATCCTTCGCACGGCGCCCGTCAAATCCGGGGCGATCTCGCGCGCTTCGGGATCCAGTTTCACCAGGCTGTCCACCCGCGCCAGGATCTTATCGAGGTTGGACGGCAGCTTGAGGGAGTGGTCGGGGCCCTCGACGCCGGCGAGTATCGCCCGATGCACACGCTCCGGGTAACGGCGGATGTATGCCAGCCCCAGGTGCGTGCCGTAGCTGATTCCCCACAGCGTCAGCTTCTCGGCGCCCAGGGCGACGCGCAGCCCTTCCAGGTCGTCGGCGCTGGCGTTGGTATGATACGCCGTCAGGTCGACGCCCTGTTCTTCCCAGTGCTCGGCGCATTTCTGGGCGAACTCCTTCAGAATCGGGAGCATGATCTCTGGATCGCCGGGCTCTTCGAGAGGATAGGAGTAGCTGCCCGGGCAGATCAGATACGGCTCGGCGAAGTAAGTGCCCCGCTGATCCCAGGCGATGACATCGCCGATCTCGCGAAACGCCTGGAAGACGGGGAAGCGATCGCCCAACGAGCTCCAGGATCCCGACCCACCCGGTCCCCCGGCCAGGTAGACGATGGGCGGCCCCGGGTTCTCGGCCGTGCTCGCGTAGCGCAAGAAGTGCAGTCGGATCATCCCCCCGCTGCCATCCTCCCAGCGCTCCGGCACCCACAGGAACCCTCTTTCCGCCTCCACCGACTGCTCGGGTCCCTCGCGGGTGGTGACGGTAGTGTCTTTCAATTCCAGCTGTCCGATTTCTTGGCTGAGAGCGAGGGAAGGACAACACAATGCGAACGCGAAGAGCGTCAGCAGACTACGTGCAGCGAACATGGCTGGGGCCTCGTTCTCGGGTCATCTGTTTCGTTTCAGGGATAGATACCGCGCCGGGCCGATGGGTTGGAAGGGCTGTCCACCGACTACCGCCCGCCGGCGAGCTGATCGATGAGTCTCCGCGCCGCCTCCACGCGCGGTTGTAAGTCCTCGTCGGCATCGTTCCACAGCTCGGCGAACGCAGCGAGATGCTGAAGCGCCGCCGCCGTATCTCCCAGGGCGAGGTAGACCGAGCCGACCCGCCGCGAGCAGTCCTGATCGGGGATTTGAAGCACGAAACATAGGGCTCGTGGGGAAACGGATCAACTAATCCTCGGCGGCACGGACCTCGCCAGCTCAAAACCTGGCCTCGCACCCTTTCGTACAGCATATATAGGACGGTCCTCGCCACGCCCCTCGACAGCGCTCTATGTACAAGACCTGCATCTATTGCAACCGCAACCTCGGCGACAACGAGACCGTCGAGAACTTTCCCGTCGGCCGCCGTCTGGCCTTCGACGAGGCCAAGGGCCGGCTCTGGGTCATCTGCGACCAGTGCCGCCGCTGGAACCTCTCGCCGCTGGAAGAGCGTTGGGAGGCGATAGAGGAATGCGAGCGGCAGTTCCGCGACACCACGGTGCGTTTCTCGACGGACAACATCGGCCTGGCGAAGAACCGCGAAGGACTCGATCTGGTTCGCGTCGGAAAGCCGCTGCGCCCGGAGTTCGCTGCCTGGCGCTACGGCCGCGAGTTCCTGCAGCGCCGCGTTGCGGTTGAGATCTCGGTGGCCTACGACGCCTTCGTCGCCGTCTACGACGCCTTCGTCGCTTTCTTCTCTGGCGGCGACAAGCAACGCGTCGTGACTCGCGTCCGCACGGGCGACGGTGTGCGTCTACCCCTAACCCGCGAGGACCTGAAGGGCGTCCGACTGCTCAAAGCTGACAACCGCTGGGGTTGGGTGCTCAAGATTCCGCACAGGGCGGGGAAGGCCATCAGGCGCTGGTGGACCGAGTGGGCCGGTTGGGACTACGAGATCACCGAGCTGGCCGGGCCGGCGGCGGTGCGAGCGGCGGGCAAGATCATGCCGAAGCTCAATCCGTACGGAGGAAGAGAACGGCAGGTGCGGGACGCTGTGCAGCTGATCGAAGTAGTCCGGGACCCCGAGCGCATCTTCAAGTCGGCGGCTGATACAGAAGGTTACGTGTCGACGACGTTCGGCTTCGATGCTGATAGCAGTCTGATCAAAACGATGCGCCCGGAGCAACGTCTCGCGTTGGAGATGGCCGCGCACGAAGAGACCGAGCGTCGCGCGTTCGAAGGCGAGCTGAAGGAGCTGGAGGAGGCGTGGCGCGAGGCGGAAGAGATCGCCGCCATCGCGGACCGGCTGCTGCTGCCGGAAGACGTGGAGGAGTGGATTCGGACGCACCGCGAAGAGCTGGAGGTGAAGAAGCGCGGCGGCTCAGGAACCTGACTCAGAGCGATGATACCTGAACTGCAACAGCGGTTGGAAGAGATCGAAGCGGCCAGGCACAAGATCCACGAACTGGTCAGCGGAGTCGACGACGTTCGCTTCAACCAGCGTATCGACGAGCGGCGCTGGTCGATGGCCGAGTGCGTCGACCATCTGATAACCGTGGGTTGGCAAACGGCTCCCCGTATCGATACCGCCATGATCGAGGGCCGGGGCAAAGGGCGAACCTCCGAAGGCCCGTTCACGTACGGTCGATTCGGCTGCTGGTTCGCCAGGCAGATGGGAGCGGTTGAGCTGCCGCCGCGCGGAAAGTACAGGGCGCCGCGCCTCTATGTGCCCGAGCGCCGCCCCGACTGGAAGATCCCGACTGCCGTTGAGGAGTTCAGCAACCTCCAGGAGAAGTTCACCTCCATCATCAAGAGCGCCGACGGCCTCGATCTGGCCCGCATCAAAGTCACGTCACCTGTCACACGACTCCTTCGCCTCAGCCTCGGCCTCTGGCTCCAGGGTCTGGCCGGTCATCAGCTCCGTCACCTGTGGCAGGCGGAGCAGGTTAGGCGCGATTTTAGTTGACGCTTCGCGTCCATTTCGGCAAGGACAACGATAGCGAGAAGCGAGAAGGGACCGACCTGTCTACCTAAACAGCTCTCTCAACAAGCCCGCGTCGGGAAGTAGACGGTAGATCGGTAGATCTAATCCACCGCTCTACAGTTTTCTCGCTTCTCGCTATCGTTGTCCTTATCGAGATAGTCGCGAAGCGTCAACTCCCACGCCGACTAGAGGTAACGCTCAACCAGTACACCCCTGTGGTGAATCTCGTGTCCTGCAATAATGTACGGTATACAGCGCACCGTGAACTCGCATCCGCTCGCCACTCCGCGCCGCATCGACATCTCTTCGTCGAAGCTCTTGAACAGCGCGATATGCGAGCGTCTCACCCGCTCGAACTCGTCGGCCAGGTCCTTCAAGCGCCGTTCCGCGGCGTTCGACTCCCGTGCGATGTCATCCTGTTCGAACGAGGGTAGCGGCGACGGGTCGTTCCGGGAGAAATGCATGGCCCGGTAGCCGAAGCACCTCTCCGTATCGATGACGTGGCCCATCACCTCCTTGATGCTCCACTTGCCCTCCGCGTACGCGTAGTCTTCACGATCCGCCGGTACGCGGCTCAGCACGTCGAGCGTCTTCCCGACCTCGTCCTCGAGGATCGCCATGATATCCCCGTCGGGTACGAGATCGACGTAGCGTCCATAGTACTCGAAGTATTCGGATGGATCGGGTCGTTCCATAACAAGAAACCTGAGCGTTGAGTGTCGAGTGTCGGATGTTCGCCTTGATAATTCTCATTCATTATTCACCTTGCGTCCAGTGCCGGCGCCGCCTATGCTGCCGCACCCCAGCCTATACATAAAGAAATAGTGGAGGCGTTCCCGATGAGCGTTGCCGCCTACGCCGGCGTCGCCCGCGCTCCCTTCCTGTTGTTGCCGGTCACGCTCGTCGCCGTCGGGACCGGCGCCGCCGCCTACCTGGAGGCACACGACTGGGCCCGGGCGGGCCTGGCGCTCCTTGGTCTGCTGGGCGTTCATATCGCGGTGAACGCCCTCAACGAGGCCAGCGACTACAAGTCGGGCATCGACCTCGAGACCCAGCGTACCCCCTTCTCCGGGGGGAGCGGGACGCTTCCTGCCGGCCTACTCAGTCATCGAAAAGCCGTCGCCGTGGGACTGATCGGCGGAGCGGTGGGCGTAGCCGTCGGGGTCTACTTCCTGACCATCCTCGGCTGGAAGCTCCTGCCGGTGCTCGCCATCGGCGCCCTGGCGGTTTTCGCGTATTCCGACTTTCTGGCACGCCACTACGTCGGCGAGCTCTTCGCAGGGCTGGGGCTCGGGTCGCTCCCCGTCGTCGCCACGACGCTGGTGCAGACCGGCGGCTACGAGGCTGTTTCGATAGCCGCATCGCTCCCCGCCTTCCTCATGACCTTCAACCTGCTGCTTCTGAACGAATTCCCGGACGAGTCCGCGGACCGAGAAGGGGGTCGCCGAAACCTGGTGATCCTGCTCGGCCGCGTGAAGGCGGCGCGGCTTTATGTCCTGTTCGCGCTCATGGTCCCGGTCTCCATCGCCGCTTCCGTCGGCCTCGACAATCTGCCGGTGATGTCGCTGGCGGCCATCCTGCCCAGCCTCTTTCTGATAGCGCCATTCCGCTGGGCGTTCACCGACCCGCGGGGGCCCGTCCCGCACCCGGCCCTCGGCGCCAACGTCGGCTGGAACCTGCTGACAAACCTGGTCTTGGCCGCGAGCCTGTTCCTCTGACAAGGCCCACCGGCGCAGCTCAGTCGCCCTCGAAGCACAGCCCTTCTATGATGGTCCGAGGTCTTTCAGAACCGGGAGGGTTGGCCATGTTGCAGGCGATCGACCGGATCTTAGTCCAGCCGACCAGTCCAAACGACGTCTTCAGCAAGAAGAAGCGGCCCGTGTTCAGCACCACTGTTACTTCAGCGTCAGCCGGCAGTCCACCGACCACGCCGGTGAGCATGGTATCAGCGTAGAGCGTGACGGGGTGATTAGTGTGCGATTCGAGGCCTACGAAGTAGTAGGGTTGCCGAATCTCGACCAGATCATCGCCGTCGATCCGGAACTTGCGTTTGCGGTTGTATTCCTCGTTCATCCGTCCTGCTGAATACAGGAATCCGTTCGCCGGCACGATCAGTTCGTCGGCCATAATCTCAGCGATGCGCACGAGCTCGTTGCCCGTATTCTTGTAGATCACGAACGTAGGATCGCCGCTGCCTCCGAGATTGAAATCGACGGTGTACTCCAGGGCGTCGTCGGCGTGAATCTTCGTCCGAACGGCGCGAGTCGATTCCCAGTAGTCATCAGCCTTCTCCATGATGACCTGGGTCAACGCCTCGTTGTAGTGGAGATAGCCGCCGCGCAGATCCAGGGTCGACAGCCCACGAAAGGACTCCGGCAGCTGCTGGGCGAGGCCGACCTGTGGGCAGAGTACGGCGAGGACGAGGCCAAACCGCTTCATGATATCCCCCGGTTCCGAGTCGCGACCATCCCCCAATCTAGTGGCCCCTCAGAGCCGACGCATCGGGGGGCTTGATTCAACAATCGACTCGACACCCGGAACCCGACGCACAAGTGAACTTGGATGTCGGGCGTCGGATGTCGAGTGTCGAGTGTCGAGTGTCGATTACCGATTCATCATTGCCGTGTCCGATTCCTCGCCTTGCGTCCATACCCACCGTTGCTACGTTCCTCCCTGACCAATCAAAGAGCCCCCAACCCTTCGACTGTTCCAGCGGTACCGCCTGGAGCGGCTCGGATCGCTGAACTTCTAACGGGCAGAGGTGGACAATGAACCGAAGCGTGTCCCGGAAGCTCCTTTTGGCAGCGGTGGCGGCTATGGTGGGCGTCGGGGCCTGTGCGCCGGGCCAGGATCTGGCCGGCGACGCGCAGCTGCAGGCGGCATTGGAGACGATCAGCGCCGACCAGCTGACGGAGCATGTCAAGGTGCTATCGTCGGACGAGTTCGAGGGCCGCTTCCCCGGCACAGCCGGCGAAGAGAAGACCCTGGCCTACCTGCAGGAGCAGTTCCAGAAGCTGGGTTGGGAACCCGGAAACGGGGACAGCTGGCTCCAGGAGGTGTCGCTCGTATCGATCACCGCCGATCCGGCGATGTCGATGACGGTGAGCGGCGAAGGGGCCTCTGAGACCTATGTGTACGGCGACGACGTCATGGCCTGGACGAAGCGGGTCGTAGACGGCGTGGGCGTGATGAACTCCGAGCTGGTCTTCGTCGGCTACGGGTCCGTCGCCCCCGAGTACGGCTGGGACGATTACGGCGACCTCGAGTACGCCGGGAAGACCGTGGTCATCTTAGTGAACGATCCCGGCTTTGCCACCGAAGACCCCGAGCTGTTCAACGGCCTTTCGATGACCTACTACGGCCGTTGGACTTACAAGTACGAGGAAGCGGCCCGGCAGGGCGCCGCAGCCGCCATCGTCGTGCACGAGACCGAGCCCGCGGCCTACGGCTGGGATGTGGTGCGCGGCAGCTGGTCCGGCCCGCAGCTCGACATGGTGTCCGAGGATGACAACATGTCGCGCGTCGAGGTGGAGGGTTGGGTCACCGTCGACGTGGCCCGCGAGATCTTCGGCATGGCCGGGCTGGACTACGATGAGCTGAAGGCTCAGGCGGCTCGCCCCGGCTTCGAGCCGCTGCCGATGGGCGTCCGCGCCAGCATGAGCATCGACAACACCATCGAGCGCTCGACGTCTCACAACTTCGTCGCGTTGCTCCCCGGCACCGATCGCGCCGATGAGTACGTGATGTACATGGGACACTGGGATCACCTCGGGTACGACCCCGGCCTCGAAGGCGATGGGATCTACAACGGCGCCCTCGACAACGCGACCGGAACCGCGGGGCTCATCGAGCTGGCCGAGGCCTACGCCTCACTCGAGACCCGGCCCAGCCGCTCCATCCTGATCATGGCGACGACGGCCGAGGAACAGGGTCTGCTGGGCTCGGCCGCCTACGCTTCCAACCCGATCTACGCTCCGGAGAAGACCGCCGCCGCCATCAACATCGACGGGCTCAACATCTACGGTCCGATGAAGGACATCGTCGTCGTCGGCTACGGCAACTCGGAGCTCGACGACTATCTGGCGGTCGCCGCCGAGACGCAGGATCGCTATCTCGTTCCCGATCCCGAGGCGGAGAAGGGCTACTTCTATCGCTCGGATCACTTCCCGCTGGCCAAGGGTGGGATCCCCGCGCTCTACACGGATACCGGTGACGAGCACCTGGAGTTCGGCGCCGAGTACACTCGCCAGAAGAAGGACGAGTATACCGCCCAAAACTACCACAAGCCTTCAGACGAATACAGCGAGGACTGGGATCTGAGAGGGGCCGTCGACGACGTCCGCCTCTTCTTCATGGTCGGCTACATGATCGCCAACGAGTCGACTTTCCCGAAGTGGAAGGAAGGCACGGAGTTCAAGGCGAAGCGCGACGCGATGATGGGCACCTGACCCGATTGCATCATTGCACATTGCACGTTGCTCATTGCACATTCGAGCTGTGTAATGTGCAACGTGCACTGATGCAATGTGCAATCATTCGCCTACTATTCGATAGGCGTCCGGTTGGTAACGCACCCGGATCTCCGTCTTCGCATTCGGAACTAACCGGCTTAGCGGCGCCTGCCGGACCTCGATCGACGGCGTAAGCCAGCCCGAGCGCTCCAGCGGGTGGAATTCTCCTTCACCCATCCAGAAATACGGCGACGAGAGGAATTGCTTGCGGCTCCACCCTGGCAGGTTTCTTTCGTAGTAGTTGACGACGCGGAACGGCTCGTCGGGTGTCAGCAGAACGATGATGGGGAGCTCGTCGACGAACTCGTCACCGCCCTTTATGCTTGTGCGGGCTGCGATCGTTCGCAGGATCACCGCGCCGGGGTAGGGCGGTGCCTCGACCTCCTCCAGCTTCGGCACTTGCGCCGCCCTCACGGAACGTATCTCCATCTGCAGCATCGCGTTGTTGCTGGCCTCCGCCGGTATTTCCGCTCTCGGCGCGTATTCCGGCTTCTGGGCAAGTGCGCTTCCGCCCGCCACGAACGTGCAACCGACTACCAGTGTCTTCAGGCACCGATCGGGCCTCATTCGTCCTCCGCTATGAGATTCGCGTTGAACCTCTGCGACAACGCTCTGCGACGCAAGCGCGCTCCGGAAACACTTGCCGCACCGAATACGTCCTATCAATCAGAGGGGCGGCTGGGCCCGTACCCGCCTCTGGATGAGAGCCGTATGTTCAAGACCTGCATATACTGCCAGCGCCGCTTCGGCGCGAACCAGGCCGTGGAGAACTTCCAGGTCGGCCGCCGGCTCGCCTTCGACCAGGAGCGTGGGCGGCTCTGGGTGATCTGCGAGCGTTGCCGGCGCTGGAACCTCTCGCCGCTGGACGAGCGTTGGGAAGCGATCGAAGAGTGCGAGCGGCAGTTCCG
>JBDHAL010000145.1:0-11714 GCA_039588075.1 Gemmatimonadota bacterium
CTCGATGACAAATCGCCAATCCTTAACACCTAGATGCATTCTGTCTTCGGGCTCAATGATTCAGCCTTGAAGTGCCACCTTCGAAAGGCGGTGTTCGGTGTGCGGTGTTCGAAATTGCAGTAGTAGTAAGAAGGATGCTTCCCATTCGATCCAGCCTGCGGTACCTTTGCCCACCCGACGCTCCCGAGGAGTTAATGAAGATCCTGTCCATCCTGAAATGGTCGCTGATCGGTCTCACGCTGTTGGCGGGAGCCGGGCTGATCTACGGCTACGCACGGGTTCGGTATCCGGGCGAGGCGCTGGGCGGTCCGCCGATCGCGCTGGTCGGGGGTCGGGTGTACGATCCGCTGGGTGACTCGGTGATCGAGGGTGCGACGGTGGTCATCGAGGGGCGGGAGATCGTGAGCGTGGATGCTTTCGCGCCGGTCCCCGACGCGGCGCGGATCCTCTACGTGAACGGGCTGACGCTTTTACCCGGCTACATCGACAGCCACGTGCACCTGAGCGGGATTCGCTCTCGGGTATCGGACGGGTCGCGCGAGCTAGGCTGGACCGGCTACCTGTGGAAGTTCCTCGGCCGGTTTCCCGATCGGCGCCGGGCGCTGATCGAGTCGGGTGTGACGACGGTGAAGAGCCTGGGCGATCCGTATCCGTGGATCGTGAGGATGGCGGACCGGATCGAGCGGCACGAGCTGGCGGGCCCGCGGATCTTCGCGGCGGGACCGATGCTCACGGCGCCGGGCGGCCACCCGGTGGCCCGATTCCGCCAGGCCGGCCAGGGCGACACGTCGTTCATCGCGCAGGTGACGCGGCAACTCGTCGGACCGGCGGAGGCGGGCAGCGCGGTGAAGCAAATATCGCTGCGCGTCGATTTCATAACCGCGGTTCTGGAGACCGGTGGCGATACGAACCTGCCCAAGCTATCGGCCGGGCTGCTGCGGACGATCACGACGACCGCCCACGACCGCGGCCTGCCGGTGCTGGTGCATGTGAGCACGCTGGCCGGGCTGGACGAGGCGATGCGCGTGGGCGTCGACGGGATCGAGCACATCCCCGTCGACCGCCCCATCGATCCGATAAAGCTGGAAGATCTGCGAGGTCGCGGTCTCTTCGTCGACCCGACCCTCCAGGCCGTAGAGCGACAATACGGCGAACTGCACGGCGACACGGCGGCGGCGCGGCGCGCCCGTCAGAACGTGCGGCGGCTCCACGACGCCGGGGTGCCGCTTGTCGCGGGGAGCGACGCGCCGAGCCCGGGCACGACATTTGGCCTGACGTTCCACGAGGAGCTTCGCAACCTGGTCGAGGTGGGTTTGACACCGGGCGAAGCGATCGCCGCGGCGACCTCCGTCGCGGCGGACTACCTCGGCCTGTCCGAGAAGCTCGGCACGATCGCGCCGGGCAAGTGGGCCGACATCGTCGCCGTGGGCGGTGACCCGCTGGCCGACATCGTGGCGGCCGCCGATATCTACCTGGTGATCGCCGACGGGCAGGTGCTGTTCGAGCGACTGGACGACGTGAGACGGGCCGGCGAAGTCATCGCCGTGCGCCCGGTCAAACCACGCAACCCACGAGGTGCACGACCGTGAACTACAGCGGTATCCTCTTCGATCTCGACGGCACGCTCGTCGACTCGTTGGATCTCATCCTCGCCTCGTATCATCACACGATGCAGGAGCACCTGGGTGGGACGCCCCCGGATGACGAATGGCTCCGAACCATGGGCCGGCCGCTCCGCGTGCAACTGGGTGAGTTCGCCTCGTCGCCGGAACAGCTCGAGGCCATGTTCGAGACCTATATCGCCCACAACCATTCCAACCACGACCGGCTGATCCGGCCCTTCCCTCTCATGCTCGAAGCGATCGCCACGCTGCACGGCGCCGGCTACCGGCTGGGCGTCGTCACCAGCAAGATCGGCGAGCACGCGCAACGCGAGCTGCGGACCTGCGGAATCGACAGCTACTTCGAGACCCTGGTCAGCGCCGATGACGTGACGCGCCCCAAGCCGGACCCCGAGCCCGTCACCCTGGCGCTCGAGCGCCTGGACCTCGACGCCGGCGACGCGTTGTTCGTCGGCGACAGCCTGTACGACCTGCAGGCCGGCCGCGCCGCCGGCGTGACCACCGCCGCGGCGCTTTGGGGGCCATTCGGACGCGCGCACCTCGGCGAGGGGCGGCCCGATTACTGGCTCGATCACATATCGTCGCTGCTCACCATGCTGGGCATCACCCGGCAGACCGGCCGTGGCTAGGATCCGCCAACGCGGCCCCGAGGCCGAGTCGCAGGAGCGACGCGATCGCTGGCGCCGCCGGGTCATCGCAGCGCAGGGCATCTACTACCTGCTCACCGGCATCTGGCCGCTGGCCCACTTCCCCAGTTTCGCCGGCGCCGTCGGCCTCCAGATCAACGCCTTCCAAGCACAGTCCTTCGGCGCCGTCATCGCCGTCGTCGGCGCGACGCTCGCCGAGGCCTCACGCAAGGAGCCGCCCGGCGCCTATCCCACCGCCCTCGGCATCGCCGTGGCCGGCGCCGTCGCCCTGGTCAGCCTCGTCTGGCTGCCACGTACCGGGGCCGGCAGCGCATTGTGGGTCGACCTCACCATCGAGGTGGCCTTCGCCGTAGCACTCGTGGTATTGTACCCTCGTACACAGCCTGACCGATCGAGATCAACCCGCAGACGCTGACGGACGTATACAGACATGAAGATCAATCCTTTCCAGATGGAGCGCTGGCAGTCGACCTGGGAAAACCGCGTCAGCTTCAACCTATCGGAGAGCGGCGTTCACCCGATGACGCCGGGCGAGTTGTTCCAGCTGGCCGAGGCCGATGCGCAGCAACTCATCAACCAGCGGCTCATCTACAACCAGTCGAACGGTACCGATGAGTTGCGCGAGCGCGTCGCCGCGATCTACCCCGGCGCGACTTTCGAGAACGTCCTGGTCGCCAACGGCGGCTCGGAAGCCAACTACGTCTCGACCTGGAAACTGCTCGAGCCCGGCGACGCCGTCGTCATGCAGGCGCCCAACTACATGCAGATGTGGGGGACGGCCCAGGCGTTCGCCGACGAAGTGCGAAGCTTCAACCTACTGGAGGACCGCGGTTGGGCTCCCGACCTCGACCAGCTCAGCGACCGCGTCGACGATAGCGTCAAGCTCATCATCGTCACCAACCCGAACAACCCGACGCCCGACGGGCGCGATCCTCAGCGAGGCGGAGGTGGATTCCATCGTCTCCATCGCCGACCGCGCCGGCGCCTGGATCATCTCCGACGAGATCTACGCCGGCGCCGAGCTGGACGGCCAATGGTCGCCCAGCTTCTGGGGCCGCTACGATAAGGTCATCGTCACCGCCGGGCTGTCCAAGGCCTACGGCCTGCCCGGCCTCAGGGTCGGCTGGGCGATCGGCCCCGCCGACTTCATCGCCGATCTCTGGTCCTACAAGGACTACACGTCCATAGCGCCGAACACACTCAGCGACCTTTGCGCCCGCATCGCGCTGACCCCGGAGAACCGGGCCCGCATCTACGAGCGCACCCGCGGCATCCTCAACGAGAACTTCGCCACGCTCACCGAGTGGCTGACCGCCCGCTCCGACATTTTCCGCTTCCTCGAACCGCGCGCCGGCGCCATCTGCTACACCCACTATGACCTGGGTATAAACTCCAGCGAGCTGGCGCTGCGCCTCAAGGACGAGCAGAGCGTGCTCATCGTGCCCGGCGATCACTTCAACATGGATAGTTTCGTTCGGATCGGATTCGGAATCCCGCGACCCGAATTGTTGGAGGCGCTCGCGCGGGTCGAGACCGTTTTACGGTCGGTATAAACTGATTCGACATCGGACAGCGGTCAGCCGTCGCTCGACGATCGAGTTGGACTCGTCGCTCGACGTCCACCGTCCGACGGTCAACGATCAGGGGACCCGACGAACATCGTTCCCGGAAGTCGAACGTCGAACATCGAGCGACGAGTCCAACTCGGAAGTCGAGCGACCGCTGACCGCTGTCCGATGTCGAATCCGTATATACGGCTGACCGCTGTCCGATGTCGAATCAGTTAAAAAAAAGCCAGCCCCAAAGGACTGGCTCTCTTCATCTAGCGGTCACCCAATCAGTTCGACCCAATCTTACACGTACTCTTCTTCCCTCTACGCACATACGTCAGTTCCACCTCACCTCTCATCCGGCGCCGAAGCTCCGCCACCGTGCGCACCGGATCCCCGTCGACGGCCAGCACCACATCGCCCTGCCGAAGACCCGCAGAGTAGGCGGGCGTGTCTTCCACCACCCTCACTATGAGAAGGCCCCCGTCGACTCCCTCGAAATCGGAGACCAGGGGGCTGTCTTCGTCCAGCTCCTGAAAGCGCGCGCCGGCGACGGCGTTGCTGTAGACCAATACGGTTCGCTCGTCGGACGGGATGACGATGTCGACCTGCGGCATCTCCACGATCTCCGGCATGACGTACAGCGTCCGCGCCGCCAGCGAATCGGCGTAGAGGCGGACGATCTTGTATGACTGCACCAGCGCGAAGGTTATCGAATCGATCTTCACCCGCAACTCAGCGGCCTCGATCTGTCGCTCTTCGCTCGGATCTTGCCGCAACTCCAACTCCGTGCGTACCAGCGCGTTCTCCGCCTGCTGCAGCGCAACCCGCAGGCGAAGCTGCCCCTCGTACAGCGCCTTCAACTGCACCTGCACCGAGTCGAGCCTCGGCGTCACCGCGGAATATCCCTGCTTGCCGAACACATCCTCGTAGGAGCCGCCCGGCGTTACCGTCGCGTCGAACTCGCCTC
This sequence comes from Gemmatimonadota bacterium, assembly GCA_039588075.1. GTDB lineage: Bacteria > Gemmatimonadota > Gemmatimonadetes > Palauibacterales > KS3-K002 > JBDHAL01. Next base: position 4,790 of record JBDHAL010000145.1, read on the forward strand.
CGTCGCGCAGCACGCGGAAGCTTACTGGCACCCCTGCCTCCATCGAGCCGAACATCCGGCCGCCTTCGTCCGTCAGCAGGTCCACACCTTCGATCGTCAGCAGAACATCGCCGGCCCGCAGGCCGCCTTGCCAGGCCGGTCCGTCCTCGACGACCCAGTCGATTTCCGGCGACTCCGAGAACTTCCAGATGACCGGGCCGCCGTCCTTCTCATCAACGACGCACAACTCGCACACGATGTTGATTCCGATCCAGCCTCGCTCCTGCGCTTCGACAAGCGAGCTCGATCCCAACAGCGCGGTCATCGCCATCAACAGCGATACAGCACCAAACTTGACCCTACGACTGCTCATCTATACTACCTCGTTGAATCGTACCACAATTAATGGCGGGAGCCTCGACGTCTCTACCGCCACATCACACCCGGCCTCCTCGTGCCCGGTTGCGCACCCATCTGCCGCAGAACCTCCTCTCGCTGCTCGAGCGCGGCAAACAAATAGGCGTTCAGAACCGGGTCCGCCGGCTCCGCCGACAACGCCGTCCGCGACGCCTCCACCAGCGCGTTCAGAGAGGCCAGCCGATGCTCCGCCAACGACGGGACCGGAGTCCCGTCCTGCTGGGCGAGCCGCTCGAGGTTCGCCAGCGCCGCGTTGTACTGCGCGCTCAGACGCTGAACATCGGCCATCGCATCGGGCAGCGACGACGCCGGCGGCTGGTCTGCCACCACCTGCGGAAGCGACGCTTCGCCGGCCGGTTCGCTCGATCGGAACATGCTGCCCAGGCCAAGCCCGATCACGAACACCGCCGCCATCGCCGCTACCTGCGCCGCCACCCGGAGCTGGCCACGCAACCACGGCCGTCTGCCATACGGCAGCCGCGCCGCGATCTCCTCCCACTGCTGCGGCGGCGCTTCCAGCTCCGGCAACTCACGAAGCTCGGAGCGCAAACGCCTCAGCCCCTCCAGCTCGCCGTGGCAGACCGGGCAATCCGCCAGGTGATCCTCAGCACCGGCGACTCGGCCTCCGTCCAGCAGCTCGGAGAAAGTCTCTTCAGTTAGATGCACCATGATCTACTACCTCAGCTGATTTTGACTGCTCCATCAGGGATCGCATTTTTGCCCTGGCCTTCGATAATTGCGACTTCGACGTCCCAACCGCGATCCCCAGTTGTGCTCCTATCTCTTCGTGCGTGTAGCCTTCTACATCGTGCAACCACAACACCGCCCTGTATCCTTCCGGCAACTTGTCCAGTGCCCGCTGAACCATCACTCTATCCGCCGCCCCCGACGCCGGCCAGCGGTCCGGGTTCCCTAGAGTCCCGCTCCCATCGAAGCTCTGCTCCAGATCGCGCCGCCGCGCCTGCTGCCTCAATCGCGTCAGCGCCGTGTTCACCGCTATCCGGTGCACCCACGTCCCAAACGCCGCATCGCCTCGGAACGCCCGGATCTTCTGGAACGCGTTGGCCCAGGCGTCCTGCGCCAGGTCGGCAGCCAGGTCGTCGTCTCCGGCTAATCGGCGCACCACGGTATATACCCTAGACGAATGCCGCTCGTAGAGCTGCCGCATCGCCTCGAGCTCACCTTCACACGCCCGACGGACCAGGACGGCTTCTGTTAGCTCGACCAATACGTTCCCTCCCTACTACCGTTACTTAGACGGGTGACCCCATCCCGGAGTTGCCCACTCCCGGCGCCCTTTCCCGCCTCAGCTTTGGCTCCAGCCAGCCCGCCAGCGCCACCAGCAAGAACGCTGCTATCACGCCACTCGCCGCGTCCGTCGCGTAGTGGAACCGGCCGTAGACCGTACTGATTGTAAGGCCAGCCACAAATGGAAGAAAGGCCCAGAACGCCAGGCGGTCGAAGCGCCAGGTGACCAGAACAATAGCGATGGCCACGGCCACGTGGGAGCTGGGGAAGGCCGCCCCCTTGCTGCCGCCATCCTCGAGCACGGCGTGGACCGCCTTGTAGAAGAACCCGTCCGCCAGATCCCCCGATATATACGGGAACTGGTAGTGGGGCCCGGCCACCGGGAAGAAGATGAAGACAAAATAGCAGCCGAAAAAGACCACCAGTTCGGCGTATATGAGCTTCCGGAACCCGTCGAACCGGCCTCGCGCGTAGAGCAGGGCCAGGGCCGCGGGCAGCATGATCCAATAGGTGGCGTAGAAGAAGTGCATGATCTCGCTCAGCCACATGTATGGAAGACTCTGGCTGAACGTCATGGCGAGTTGCGAGCCGAACAGGGTTTCTTCGATGCGGAGGATCAGCGGGTCGTGATAGTCGCTGGCGAACAGCAGCGCGTAGTACCGCAGCTCGAAGTACAGGTACGAGATGAAGACGATGGGGTAGGCGTCGCGCAGGAAGCCGAGTACCGACCGGTCGCGCAGCGGCTGGCCGGCGAACCAGAGGCTGACGAGCAGCAGAGCGACGTGGACCAGCGTGATGCCGATCCAGATCCTCGGGCCGAGCTTCCATCCGAACGCCGCCATGACGACGCCGCTGAAGGCGACGTAGACGAGGAAGACGATGTCGGCGGGCTGCGCGGCTTCGAGTCGCCGCTTCACCCAGCTCACAGCCAACCTTCTTCCCGGTACCACTCGGCGGTTTGCCGCAGTCCGCTTTCGCCGTCATAGTCGGGCGACCATCCCAGCTCGTCGATCAGGCGGTTCACCCGGCAGGTCCAGGCGCGCTCCGACATGTCCGCGGCGCGTCGCCGGTCGAGCTGCCCCGGTCTCTTGTTGGCGCCGACCAGTTCCGCGCCGAATCCCGCGGCCCGCATCACGGCCGACGGCAGCCGCAGGGTCACGGTACGCCGGCCGACCGCGCGGCCGATGGCGGCGGCGAGCTCGGTCCAGGTGATGATCTCGGGATGGCCGAGAAAATACGTCTTGCCCACGGCCTCCTGCCGCTCCACAGCCAGGCGCAACGCGCCGGCCACGTCTCGCGCGTGCACCAACTGGACCTCGCGCCGGCGTACCCCGGGCGTGACCACCAGACCGCGCGACGCCATCTGAAAATAGGGTAGCGTGTCCTCGTCCCGTGGACCGTACACGGCGACGGGACGCAGGATCGAGACCTCCAGCCGGTCCCCGTACCTCAATACCTCCTCCTCACCCGCCAGCTTGCTGCGCCCGTAGTCGCTGGTCGGCTCCGGCGGATCGCTCTCCTCCCGCGGCCGCTCCAGCGTTCCGGGCCCGGCGGCGGCCTGGCTGCTGCAATAGACGAATCGAATAGGTCTCTCTCCCTTCGCACACGCGCTCAACAACGCCTTCGTCCCGTCCCGGTTGGCCGCGAACAGCGCCTCCCGAGAGCCTCTCGTCAGTCCCGCACAATGGATCACCGCGTCCACGCCCTCCACCACGCCCGCCAGATCGCCGCTCCGCAAATCCGCCTCCACCAACTCCACCGCTTTACCCTTCAGCCAGCGCAGGTCGCTCGTCGCGCGCACGCTGCAGCGCACGCCGTACCCCGCAGCCAGAAGAGCATCGGCCACGTGGCTGCCGACGAAGCCGGTGCTGCCGGTGACTAGTATCGTCCGCGTCATTCTCACTTAGGTAACCGGTGACCGGTTACCGGTCACCGGTAACTGCTGTAAGGCGACCTCAATTCCAAATTACCGGTCACCGGTTACCGGTTACCGATCACACGCCGCCCGTAATGTTCTCCATCGCCTGCCCTACAAAGCCTTCTCATAAAGCCGATACGTCTTATACGCCCCAAACCCCATCTTAGCCACGCCGGCGATCATCGCATCGTTGTCCTCGAGGATCCAGGAGCTCTCGGCGCACATGTGGCCCTTGCCGGTGCCGCGCCTGAACATCTCGATATAGAAGAGCGGCGCCAGCAGCGATTTCCGAAATTCCGCTTTGACTCCCAGCGTGATGATCCGGATGCCCTGCACGCGGCGCATGTACCAGAGGAGCTTGAAGATCCCCAGGGGCAGCAGCCGGCCGTTGGCGTGGCGGATCGCCTGGTTGACGTCCGGCAGGCCGAGAGCGAAGCCCACCGGCTCGCCATCGAACTCGCCGATCATCGCCAGGTCCGGATCGATCACCGGCTTCAGCTGCTCCGCCATGTGGTCGACCTCGGCGTCCGTCATCGGCACGAAACCCCAGTTGCGCTCCCAGGCGGCGTTGTACAGGTCGCGGACCAGGGACACTTCGTCCTCGAAGCGTTTCATGTTGAGCGACCGGACCCGGATGTCCTGGCCGGATCGCTCGATCAGGCGCTCCAGCCTCTCGAAGCGCTTCTGATCGAACTGCTCGTACTCGACGAAGTAGGCCAGCAGGTCTTTGGCCTTGGACAGCCCCCAGCCCTCCAACAGGCCGGCGTAGTAAGGCGGGTTGTAGGTCATCATCACGAAGGGCGGCGACTCGAAGTTGTTCAGCAGAAGGCCGCATTCCTCGTTGGTCGAGAAATTCGTCGGACCCCGGACGGCCTCCAGCCCTCGCTCCGCGACCCACTCAGCGGCGCGGTCCAACAGCGCGTTGGCGACAGCGGCGTCGTCAACACTCTCGAACATCCCGAAGAAGCCGACGTTCTCCTCGTGGAACTCGTTGTGCAGCCGGTTCTCGATCGCCGCGATCCGGCCGACCGGCTGCCCCTTGTCGAACGCCATGTACAGCTGGACCTCGCCGTGTCCGAAGAACGGGTTCTTCTCACGGTCGATCCGCTTGTGCTCCTCCATCAGCAGCGGCGGCACCCAGGCCGCATAACGGCCCGGATAGATCCGCCACGGGAAGCGCACAAACGCTCGCCGCTCCGCCCGCGTCTCTACGGGTCTGACTTCTACGCTCACTGGCTGACTCTTCGCTGGGTGATCGCGCCGGAGAGTATCCGGCTAAATGACGGCCAACTGCTTGCCCACCTTCTCGAACGTCTCCAGCACGAAGTCGAGCTGGTCGTCGGTGTGCGTCGCGATGTAGCTCGTCCGCAGGCGGCAGCTGTTTTCGGGCACCGCCGGTGGCATGACCGGGTTGGTGAAGACCCCGGCGTCGTACACCGCTCTCCAGAAGGCGAAGGTTTTCTCCATCGGGCCGATCATGATCGGGATGATCGGTGTTTCGGTCGGGCCGATCTCGAAGCCGAGGCTGCGGAAACCGTCCATCATGCGATGCGTGATCTGCCAAAGGCGCTCGCGTCGCTCGGGCTCCTTCTTCACGATGTCGAGGGCCGCCAGTACCGTCGCCACCGCGGCCGGCGGCATGCTGGCGCTGAAGATCAGGCTGCGGGCGTGGTGTTTCAGGTAGTGGATCACCGGCTCCGGGCCGGCTACGAAGCCACCGATCGAAGCGAACGACTTGCTGAACGTGCCAATCGTCAGCGGCACCCTGTCCGTCAGCCCGAAGTGCTCGGCCGAGCCCGCGCCGGTCGGGCCCAGGTATCCGATCGCGTGGGCGTCGTCCACCGTCAGCAAAGCGTCGAACTCCTCGCAAAGCTCCACGAGGTTGGGGAGATCGGCGATGTCGCCCTCCATGCTGAACACCCCGTCCACCACCACCATGCGTCCGACGTCGTTCCCGCTGTCGGCCTCGAACTGCCGTCGCAGGCCCGCCAGATCGCCGTGGTTGTACCGCGACACCGTCCCGTAGGCCAGCCGGCTGCCGTCCACGATGCTCGCGTGATCCAGCTTGTCCAGGTAGCACTTGTCGTTCCGCGCAACCAGCGTCCCGATCACGCCCAGATTCGTCTGGTAGCCTGTGCTGAACACCAACCCCGCTTCCGTCCCGATGAATTCGGCCAGCCGCTCTTCCAATTCCTCGTGCAGGACCGTGTTTCCGTTCAGGAACCGGCTTCCCGTGCAGCCGCTCCCGTGCTTCTTGATCGCTGCGGTGGCCGCTTCCTGTATGCAGGGATGGTGCGTGAGACCGAGGTAGTTGTTCGAGCCGATCATTATCTTCCGCTCGCCTTTGACAAACGCCTCGGTGTCGTTCGAGGCCTCGATCGGCACAAAATAGGGGTAATGACCTAATGCCATAATCTCACGCGCCCGCGTGAAGTTGCGGCACTTGTCCAATATGTGCATTCTCCCTCCCCGGGAGCTTGAGACGGGTGTCCGGCCCTGCTAAATTGGCATTAACCCTGTCGGGTGAGCTACGCCCGATTTTACCCGCTTAGGGCTCGGTCGGCAAGGATAGCTCACTTTGCCCACACCCCGCACATTCCCCGAACCGGTCCGTTGGAGGTGGGTACTCGCCAGCCCATGAAGCGAACAGGTAAACACGGTTTCACCTTCGTCGAGATCATGACCGCACTGGCCCTGCTGGCGGTGCTGGTCGTCATCGCATGGGGAAAGTTCAACAAGTCCTTCGAAAAGGCGCTCCGCGCCACCATGGTCTCCGACCTGCGAAACCTCGCCACGGCTCAGGAGATCTACTACCGGCAGCACCTCACCTACGCCGCCGACGTCAACCAGGTGGTGATCAGCCCCAGCGCCAAGAGCCAGATCACCATCACGATGGCCGACCCCACCAGCTGGGCCGCCTACACCGAGATCGAGCGCACGCCCGAGAAGTGCGAGCTCCTCATCGGCGGTAACGCCTCGTCGGCCCTCGGGATCGCTACGGTGTCCGAGCGCATCGAGTGCGGAGTACCCTGACTGACAGTAACCGGTGATCGGTAATCGGTAATCGGTAACTGCGGGAAACCAATACTTGCCTACACGTGTTAGTGCTATCCGGACGCTAGTGACTGGTCGGCAGGCGGCAGTTCGAAGTTACCGATTACCGATTACCGATTACCGATCACCTTCCGCCAGATGGCTAAGAAACGAACCGAGCAATACGACGTAACCGTAATCGGCGCCGGTGCCGCCGGCCTAGTCACCGCATCGGGCGCCGCGTATCTCGGCGCGCGGGCGGCGTTGATCGAGAAGGACCGCTTCGGCGGCGAGTGCCTCTGGACGGGTTGCGTGCCGAGTAAGGCGCTT
>JBDHAL010000146.1:0-8526 GCA_039588075.1 Gemmatimonadota bacterium
AGCGCTTTCGTCCTCGGGACCGCGCTCGAACTCCAGAGGGATGCTGAGCCCTGCCACGCTAAACCCGGGGCGGTCGGGACGCACCCCCATCACGGCGAGGAATTCGGCCGCTTGGCCCGCGGCCGGCCGGGCGAACAGTCCCTCCACCGGTTCCGGCGGCGTTTCGTCCGCAATCGCCGCCCAAAACAAGTTCCTTGGGAGCTCGATGTAGAAGGACGGGTGCTCTGCCCGAAGCCGCCAACTTCCGAGGTCCGGAGGCGTCTCTATCAAGCTCCGCAGCACGTCCGCCTCCACCACATACGTCGGCGTACCGGCGCTCCAGAAGTGAAAGCAGTGAAATACGATGTCCAGATAGTTATCGAACGATGCGGGGTCGAGGTCCTCGGGAACCAGCTGCTGAAGTAGTGCCCCCACCCGCGTGAGGCGCGCGAACTGATCGCGCAGCGCCGCGTCGAGCGCGCTGCGCTCAGCTTCCTCCGCGATGGCCGGAAACTCTAGCTCGGCCAACTGGTTCATGCCGAACACGATTTCAAACGGCGTGATTCGGCCGGCGCTCCTCAGGACGACTCCAACGCGTCGATCGGCACTCCGTCATCCGGGGCACCCGACCGTCTTGCCAACCAGCGATTCATCAACAGAAAGGCCGCCAAAACCAGCGCGAACTGGACCAGAACCGTTCCGATACTGAACGAGCTGATCGGATCGAGGGCGGCTCGCCATCCTTGGCTTCCTGCCTGGTAGAACCACCAGGCGACCAACACGACGGCCTCGACGAGGCAAAAGACGATGGCCCACTCCCACCAGCGTCCGATCTTGATGTCGGCGCCCGGCTGATTGACCAGTCGTTCGCGGAACCTGCGGGCGCCGAACTTCATCACCGCGAAGGCGAAGAAGAAGCCGGAGACCATCAGGCCAACGCTCCAAACGAAGTCCTGGTTACTGAAGAAATCCATCGACAGCGCGCTGGGGACGCCGGCGAGGAATCCAACGCCGCCGACCCACCAGATCGCCTTGCTCCGCGGAAGGCCCGCATCAACGATCACCCGCGTCGCCAACTCGATCATCGAGATCAGACTGGTCCAGGCGGCGAAACAGAGTGCAAGGAAGAACAGCGACATGAAGAAGCGGCCGCCAGGCATCGTCGCAAACAGCTGAGGCACCCAGATGAAGGTCAGGCCCTCGTTGCTGTTGTACTGGCCGACGATGAGCTCCCGGGCATTCGGCTCGAGCGCGAACGCGGTGCACAGCACCATGATCCCGGCCAGGAGCGACATGGCGTTGTTTCCGAAGCCCAGCGTAAAGGCATTCAGCGTCGTGTCCTCTCTACGGCGCATATATACGGCATAAGTAAGGATCAGGCCCCAGCCGGCGCCGGTGTCCCAGGCGTTCTGGGTCAGCGCCTCCAGCCAGACCCTGTAGTTGGCCAACTCCGCCCAATTCGGAGTGAACAGGAAGTTGAGGCCGCGCACCGCGCCCGGCAGCGTAACGGCCCGAACGGCGAGCACCACCACCAGGATCACCAGGCTGGGTATCAAGACGCTGGCGACCTTCTCTATGCCACGCACGCCGCGCGTTATGACGAGGACGCCCAGCGCCATCGCCACGCCGTGAGTGATCAGAGCACCCGGTGAACCGGCGAAGCCGTCCCAGAACGCGCTCGGTGTGGCTCCGGGTATCGCGCCGCTGATGGCCGCCACGAAATGACGAATGCACCAACCCATCACGACGCTGTAGTAGAACATGATCGCCGCGGAGCACCAACCCACCCAGGCGCCCATCCAGGCGAACTTGCCGCCGATCAGCTTTCCGAACGCGCCCACCGTGCCCGACCGGGTCGCCTTCCCCATGGCAAACTCCACCAGGATCAGCGGAACCGACCAAAGAAGAAGAAAGGCCACCCAGGCGATCAGGAAGCTGCCGCCACCATTTGAAGCGACGATACGCGGGAAGCGCCAGATGTTGCCCGTGCCGACCGCCATGCCGAGCATGGCGAGCATCATTCCCCAACGGGAAGCGAAGACTTCAGAACGAGAACTCACGGCGATCGAACCTCAGGCGGTTTCGGCGGGCGGCTGCTGTGGAGCGTGTCGCTCATCGCGCACATCACCCAGCCAATCCAGCACCACCTCGTTGAAGGCCTCGGCGTGGGATATCAGCGTCAGGTGCCCGCCGTACGGAATCTCCACGTACGTCGAATTGGGAAGCAGCTTAGCAATCTCGCGCTGCCAGACGTTTGGCGTGTAAGAGTCTGATGCTCCGGCGAGCACGAGTGCCGGCTGCAGGATACTCGGCAGATCGGGCCGCAGGTCGCAGTCCTTGAAGGTCTCCATCCGGATGCTACCCACGGACATCGGAATGCGCACCGGCGTTTCGAGCTCGTAGTCGACGATCCGGTCATTACCCGGAGAGGGATCGAAGACCCAAATGCCGAAGCGACCCCATACGTCCGCCATCCGGCGCATCAACGGTTCCGGCAGGTAGCGGGAAGTCATGCGCGCGACGGGGATCAGCAAAGTTCGGTTCAGGCCGACGTGCGAAAGGTCGAGCCGCGCCAGCGTGTTGGTCAAAACCAGTCCCCAAACACGCTCCGGATAGAGCGTGGCGAAGCGCATGGCGATCGGGCCGCCGAACGACAAGCCCAAAAGGCAGGCCGACGACTCGCCGAACGCGTCGAGCACCGCCGCGACGTCGTGGGCGAACTGATCGAAGCGAGGCTCCACCCCGTCGAAGTCGGCGCGCAGGTTGGGCGCGATCACCCGGTAGCGCGACGAGAGTTCTTCTATCTGGTAGCGGAAGACCTGGCTGTCACCCGTCAGGCCGGGAACCAGAACCAGGGCCGGTCCTTCTCCCGCCTCGACCACCGGAACGCACTCGCCGCCAGCCAGCTCGACGAGGGCCGGTTCCAGCGAGCGGCCCCGAGAGCTCCTCAGTGACCGTGGCTCGCTGACGATATTGCGTCGCCAGCGGTTGACCATGTAGCCGCCCGCCAGAGCGCCGATGCCGAGCGAGACCAGGCGCCTCAGCAAACCGGGTGTCTCCTCAAGAGGCCCTCTTAGCCAATCGCCGTTACCAGGTATTCGGCGAGCTTCCCGGTCGCGACACGCTTCTGCTTCAGCGTATCCCGGTCGCGCACCGTTACGGTGTCGTCCTCCAGCGTCTGGCCGTCGATGGTGATGCAGAACGGAGTGCCGGCCTCGTCCTGACGGCGGTAACGGCGACCGATGGATCCGGTCGCGTCGTAGAAGACCGGGAACCGGCCTCGCAGGTCGCCGGCAATCTTTTCCGCCACTTCGGGCATGCCGTCTTTCTTGACGAGCGGGAACACCGCCGCCTTGATGGGGGCGAGTCGTGGCTGCAGGCTGAGCAGTACACGGGTCTCGCCCTCGACCTCTTCCTCGCGGTAGGCGTCGGCGAGCAGCACCAACATCAAGCGATCGACACCTCCGGACGTCTCTATGATGTAGGGGAGGAACCTCTCGTTGGACGCCTGGTCGAAGTACTCGAGTTTCTTGCCGGAGCGTTTCTGGTGTGCTCCGAGATCGTAATCCGTGCGGTTGTGAATCCCCTCGAACTCCTGCCAGTCGAACGGGAACTCGTACTGGATGTCGTACGCGTCATAGGCGTAGTGGGCGAGTTCTTCACGCGTGTGCTGGTGGAGGCGCAACTTCTCGGGCCGGATACCAAGCGACTTGACCCACTCCAATCGTTCGGCTTTCCAGTAGTCGAACCACTCTTTGTCGGTACCGGGCTTCACGAAGAACTGCATCTCCATCTGCTCGAACTCGCGCGTTCGGAAGATGAAGTTTCCGGGTGTGATCTCGTTCCGGAACGCCTTGCCGACTTGCGCGATCCCGAAGGGGATTTTCTGGCGGGCCGAGTTATGAACGTTGAGGAAATTGACATAGATCCCCTGCGCCGTCTCGGGCCGCAGGTACACCTGAGCCGCCTCGTCCTCCACCGGCCCCATGAACGTCTTGAACATGAGATTGAACATCCGGGGCGGCGTGAATTGGTCCTTCATTCCGCAACTCGGACACTGATTCTCGACCTCGTCGGCCCGGAATCGGCGGTGGCAGTTCTTGCACTCGACGAGCGGGTCAGTGAAGCCCTCCACGTGCCCGCTGGCCACCCAAACCTCGGGGTGCATCAGGATGCCGGCATCGAGACCTTCGATGTCGGGTCGTGACGTGACCATGTCCCGCCACCAGCGATCCTTGACGTTGCGCTTGAGCTCTACGCCGAGCGGGCCGTAGTCCCAGACGGAACCCAGGCCGCCGTACACTTCAGACGACTGAAACACGAAGCCGCGCCGCTTGCACAGCGACACGAGCTTTTCCATGAGATCGTTGTTCGCCATCTATCTCTACCTCTGCAAGTCAGTATTTCGCAGGATTGCCGGAGCCTCCAAGTGTATCCCCTCCCGCGAGGGCACGGCAAGCGGTGAGGGTCAGCCGTGTCACATCCTCCTCGCCGACGGTACGGCCGCCGCCGTCGACCGCATCGACCCCTTCGGGTAGAGGTCCCTCAACGCTTCCGCATACCAGCACGACCGGAACGCCCGCCGAGCGCGCCGCGTCCAACACGCCCCCCGTCAGCTTGCCCATCCCGCTCTGGGCGTCGTAGCGTCCCTCGCCGGTGACGACCAGCGCAACGTCGCCCAGCAATTCTCGAATACGGGCGCGCTCGATCATCCACTCGGCCCCGCCCACCAACTCGGCCCCGAGAAAGGCCAGCGCGCCGGCTCCCATCCCGCCGGCGGCGCCGGCGCCGGGAAGGTCGCCCAGTTCGAGCCCCGACTGGTCCTCGAGCACCTGAGCCAGTCGGGCCAGCCCCGCCTCCAAGCGCTCGACGTCCGGCGGGCCGGCGCCCTTCTGCGGCCCGTAGACGGCGGCGGCGCCGCGCGGCCCGAGCAGTGGGTTTTCCACATCGCACAGGGCTACCACACGCGCGTCGAGCTGATGGGCCGGTCCCTCGATGCGGTGGAGGTCGGCCAGCGCCCCGCCCCCTTCAGCGAGTGGCCGGCCCGCCGCGTCCAGAAAGCGCCAGCCGAGCGCCCGCGCCAACCCCGTGCCCGCGTCTACCGTCCCGCTGCCACCCAGGCCCAGGGTGATGCTCTCCCCTCCGCCGCCTATCGCGGCCCGGATGAGCTCGCCAACGCCACGGGTGGTCGCACGCAGCGGATTCCGCTGCCCGGCCGGTATCAGGTGCAGGCCGCAGGCCTCAGCCGACTCGATCACGGTCCCTGTCGTCACCCGTAGCAGCCGGGCGCCGACGAGCCGACCGGTGGGCCCCGTGACCTCATGCTCCTCGATTGACCCCCCTCCCAGCGCCGCCACAGCCTCGAGCAGGCCGTTCCCCCCGTCGGAGAGCGGGCGCTCGATGACCTCGGCGCCGGGCCAGGCCGCCACTACGCCGGCGCCCATCGCCCGTGCGGCGGCGCAGGGACCCAATGTGCCCTTGAACGCCGTGGGCGCGACCAGCACGCGCTTCGCATCAGCACTTGTCATCAGCGCTCCGCCCGATTAGAATTTCGCCCTTCACCAATTAGCTCCAAACGATCTTGATCGACCGAACCGGCTATGCGAATGTTTCGGAAACGTGTGTTTATGCTGGCCTTCCTGGTTGCGGCGTGCGACTACGCCGCCGCCGGTAGCACCGAACTGGAATCGGACTATGATGCGCTCGTCGGCACCTGGACCGCCACCTCGTTCGTCGTTTCGAACGAGCTCTCTCCCGGTCGCGACGCCGCCGACCTGACCCGGTCGAATGGCCACCGGAAAAACGCGCTGGAGGTTACTCTCCAATTCGCCTCCGACCGCACCGGCCGCCTGGAGATCCACGCGATCCCGGAAGCCGGATCCGCAGACGAGCCGAACCAGGATCAGTTCTCCGTCACTGATGTCACCGACGCCACACTGACACTCGCGATAAGCGGCCAGGACGTTCAGCAAACCGTTACGGCCCAGTACTTTCGCTCCGACAGCGACAGGCTCCTCACTCTCAAGTTTCATTACCTGTTCGACATGGACGGTGACGGCACCCGTGAGAAATGCCTCGTGATCGGGACCTTCCGCAAGAAGAGTTAGTCGCCACTGCAGCGAGCGATTCCGTGGGCGCCTTATACCTATTGCGAAACGGCGCCCCCTACCTTCTTATAGGGACATTCACAGCCACCATGAGACCGGCTACTCACTTCAGACCGCGAGGGGGGTGAAAATGCACAAGCTGGCTCCACAGGAGGTGGCGACGGAGCGCGCCGTGCTGACCCACGTTATGCTGGACATGTACGGCGTGAACTCGAAGACGCTCGACGACCCCAATCAGATCGGTCAAGCCCTGACCGGTGCCGCGGCGGCGGCTAACATGCACCCGCTGGCCGAACCGGCAGTCTACCGCTATCCCGGTCAGGGGCTCACGGTTTTCCTGCCGATCCGCGAATCCCATTTTGCGATCCACACTTACCCGGAACATGGGTACGCTTCAGTCGATATCGTCAGCTGTGCCCTGGCCGAACGAGCCCAGCGCGCGGCCGATTTCGTGGTCGGTTGCCTCAGCCCGGACCGCGTCGACAACCGGCTCGTGTCCAGGGGCCATTTGGAAAACCTGTGGGTCGGGGAGTTGAGCAGCACGGACTAGGGTATTGCGGGAGCAGGAGCGCCCAGCGATGCGGCGCCCCTGCGTTCCCGCTCGCCGGAAGCGACATCTGAGCCGGACGGCGCTCAGTAGTACAGTATGCGCTCCTCGAAGTATTCGCGAAGGTACGCCTCGAACCACTCCAGAATCTTGTCGTTCTCGTTCGTGTTCACATCAGTCACATCCACCCGCGGCTCGTCGGGCGCGAAATAGAACATCTGTCCCAGCGCTTCCGGCGTCAGATGACGTGTGCCCTCGGGTAGCTGGCGTCGGTGTTCGAGCGGCTTCTGCCCGCACAACGCAAAACCGGCACGTACGAAGCTGTACATCCACGTAGCGTATTCTCTCACCTCGGGGAAGGCAGCGCGCAGCGTCGAGAGCACACCATCGAACAGCGGCGGCACGTAGATGATCTGAACCGCCAGAAGACCGTGCTCCGGCGTCAGCTGTCCGCGCAGTCGCTCGTAGAACTCGCGACTGTAGAGCCGCCCGAGCATCGGACTCGTCGGATCCGGAAGATCTCCCAGGATCAGATCGAACGGCTCGTCCGTCCGGTACGCCAGCGCATCGGCGTTCACAACCTCCACTCGTTCGTCCAGCATGCTGCCACGGTTCAGGTCGACCAGCTGCGGGACCGTTCGCGCCAGCTCGGTTATCGCCGGATCGATGTCTATGATACGAATCAGCTCGATCTCATCCCCGAAGTGCCGCAACAGCTCTCGCGCCACCAGCCCGTCACCTCCGCCCATCACCCCCACGCGCCGCAGCGGCCCTCGATGGAACAGAGCGGGGACTATCGACAGCGACTCGTGAAAACGGTGCTCGTCGCCGCTGTAGAACTGGATCTCACCGTCCAACAGCAACATCAGCTCTTTCTTCGGCGTCTCCAGCAACAAGATTCGCTGAAACTCAGTCTGTTCCTCGACCAGTGCGCGGGCGCCGGCCTCCCGCAGAGCGCCCAGCTTAGCTGCCTCCGGACGCTTCACTATCCCCGGTAGCTCGTACAACCGTTTCCAGTACCGCTCCAGTTCGCTCATGTCTTTTCGAAGCCCGATTCCAGTCAGTTCTTCTGTACCACTGCAGTCTGTGTCGGCGACGACAACGACAGGACAACGATAACGACAACGACAGCGAGAAACGAGAAGCGAGAGGCGCCGGTGCACCACCGGCTGTCGAGGGGCGTCACGACGGGAGGAGCCGCGCAGCTGTTCAAGATCTCGGCGGCGGTGGTGCAGGCCGCGTTCTGAGAAGCGGCAGGCGTCAGCTAGAACCGAATGGAAAGGCCTACGCCGAAGGGAAACGACCAGGTCGCCGAGTCGAACTGGCTGGCTTGCTCGTCGGCAAACGCCACCGTTGCGATCATGTTGAGCGTAGCGCCGAACCGCCGACCGAACATCTGCACTACTTTGAGCCCTCCGTTCAGGGCGAGGTAAGTCTCTGAGCCGACGATCTCGGATTCGGGCGCGAAACTCGTGGCGCCCGCGCCGGCGATCAGGATCACCCGTGTACTTCCGGCCGCCCGCGCGGCGTCGTAGCCGACCTGGCCGAAGTAGCTGGTCGTGTTCCAGTCGACCTGGCCCCGCTCGCCGCTCCACCAGGCGTAGCTTGCCCCCGCCATGACCAGCCAGGCGGCGCTGAGACGGTAACCGAGCAGGCCGCCGGCCGACCAGCCGTTCTCGACCGCGCTGGCGAAGGCGCCGGTCCCCAGTACGTAGTTCCCAAAACCCTCCACGTACCAAGGGTCCTCCAGCCGCTGGGCTTCCGCTCCCGAGGCCGCCATGAGCGCCCCAACCATCACCGCCGTGGCCAACCGGCTGACACGCATCGTTGCCCCTCCTCCCTCAACTCCTGCTCTTACTCCTACTCGTAATCGTACTCGTACTCCTTTTCGAG
>JBDHAL010000147.1:0-8481 GCA_039588075.1 Gemmatimonadota bacterium
CCCTACAACCTGTTCCTCCACGCGTCGGTCGTTCGCGAGCGCTGGGGCGGCGCGGCCGACCTGGCAGCCGCTCGGGCAGATACTGTGGTCTCGGTCTCATTCGGCGGAGTCATCTCCATCGCCGTGCTGATCACCGCCGCGGCGATGCCGGCTGCCCTCCGGGTGGCCAGCGCCGGCGACATGGCGCAGGCCCTGGAGCCCTTGCTGGGTCGCTGGGCCGGCGCGTTCTTCGGCTGCGGCCTGCTGGCCGCGGGGCTCTCGTCGGCCGTCACCGCGCCGCTCGCCGCGGCCTACGCGACCTGCGGTGTGATGGGTTGGGACGCGGACCTGCGGTCGAGAAGCGCGAGATGGGTCTGGGGCCCGGTGCTGCTGGCCGGTGTCGTGTTTTCGGCGCTGGCGCTGAGACCGATTCCGGCGATCATATTCGCACAGGCCGCGAACGGCCTCTTGTTGCCCATCGTCGCTGGCTTTCTCCTCTACATGGCGAACGACCGCAGCCTGCTTGGGGGCCGGGCCAACGGGCCGGCCAGCAACCTGCTGGGTGGGGCGATGGTATTGGTGGCGGCGCTGCTGGGGATCCGTTCGCTGCTGCGGGCCGTGGCGGGGCTGTGAGGATGGGCGGCTTTGGGTTGATCGGCGAGCCCGGTCAGCATATCTTTGGGCTCCCAAATTTTCGCGTGAGAAGTCATTGGCTAGCAATGAGATTCGGGGTGCGACCCCATGAAACCGACATATCGTCCTCGGAACCGCAAGCGTCTGCGCAAGCACGGCTTTCGGGCTCGCATGAGCACGAAGGCGGGCCGTCGCGTGATCAACCGGCGGCGCCGCAAGGGGCGGAAGCGTCTGGCGGGGACCGTTCCCCACAAGTAGGACGCACCGCGGGTAGACGCTACCGGTTCCCACGAGCCGCGCGGATCCGACGCGCGTCCGAGATACGAGCGCTTTTCCGCAGGGGGAAGCGGAGACGGACCGGTCACCTCGACGTGTTCGTCACCGGTTCCCCCGCTTTACGTACACGCCTCGCCCTCGTGGTCCCGAAGCACGGTCGCAAGATCGTCGAGCGGAACCGGCTGAAGCGGAGGCTCAGGGAGAGCGCGCGGCACGAGCTGATGCCGCTTTGCAGGGATCGCGGCGCCGAGCTCGATATCCTGATCCGGGCTCGGCCCGAAGCGTACGAGGCCGAGTTCGAGGAGTTGATGGACGAAATCAAAGAACTTGCGGAACAGCTATGCTCGCAAGGTTCCTCGTGATGTTAGTGCGCGGCTACCAAGTCGCCATTTCGCCGCTGTTGCCGCCGTCGTGTAGGTACACGCCGAGCTGCTCGCAGTACGCGGTCGAAGCGCTGCGCCGTCATGGGGCCCTTAAGGGAAGCTGGCTGGCGGCACGACGCGTGTGCCGCTGCCACCCGTTCCGCCCTGGCGGGTACGACCCGGTGCCGTAGGATTGGGAATGGAAAAGCGTCTCATATTGGCCGTCGTCCTGATGATGGCGGTCGTGTTCATAGTCAACGTCATGTTCCCACCGCCTCCGCCGCCGGAGGTACCGAGCCTACCCGATTCGGCCGTCGCGCAGCAGGAGATGACGACGTCGCCCGCTGCAGAGACTTCTGGCGTCGCGGATGCTCCGGCGGAAGCCGTTCCGCTGCCGGGGGCAGAGGTGCCGACTTTGCCCGGCTTTGCGCCGGCCGAGCAGGTACCGGCCGAGGATACGGTCTTCGTCAGCGGCCCCCTTTACCGTCTCGCGTTCGCCCAGCGCGGCGCCCGCCTCGTCTCGGCCGAGATGCTCCAGTTCGAATCGCTCGCCGAGGAGACCAAGGGCCAACCGGTCGAGCTGGTTCCTCCGGGCTCCGATGGCTTCTTCTCGCACCAGTGGCTCGTCGGCGATGACACCCTCGACCTGACCCGGCTCCCATTCGACATCAGCCCGCCGCAAGGGCTGTCGTTGGCGTCGGGTGGCGAGCCGCAGGTTCTCACTCTGACTTACCAGCACCCGACCACGCCGTTTCGGGTCGTGATCAGTTACCGGTTCTATCCGGACCTCTACTCCATCGATTTCGAGGGCCAACTGCTTGGCGTGCCGGCCACCGGCTGGTGGGCGCTGGGCCTCGGCCCGGGCCTTCTGAGCAACGAGTGGGATCCGGAAGCGGACTACAAGTCGAACCTCGCCTTCGCGGCCAAGGGTAACAACGGCGCCCAGTCCGAGAAGCTGGAAGACATCGAGACCGGCCAGCGTTTGACGCTCAACGGGCCCTTCGATTGGGTGGCCATCCGCACCAAGTACTTCGTCTCCGCCGTCGTGTTGCCGGACGGCGCGAGCGAAGATCGCCGATTCGGCGGCCTGATGATCACCGGGCTGCCCGAACAGTTCCGGGCCCAGGGCAAGGCGAGCTTCGTCATCGAGCGGGACGGCCGGTTCGCTTACACGATCTACATCGGCCCGCAGGACTACGGTCTTCTGAAGGCCGTGCACCACGACCTCGATCAGGTCGCCCCGTATGGCTACAAGTGGCTGCAGCCGGTCCTCCGGCCACTGGCCGGCGCCATCACCTCGCTGCTCACCTGGATGCACAACTTCTTGGGCCTCGGCTACGGCTGGATCCTGATCATCTTCGGCGTCGGGATTCGCGTCGTGCTCTTCCCGCTCTACCAGAAGAGCATGCGCTCGCAGATGGCCACCATGCGCGTACAGCCGCTCATGAAGGAGATCCAGGAGAAACACAAGAACGATCCGCAGAAGCTACAGCAGGAGATGTTGAAGCTCTACAAGGAGCACAAGGTAAACCCGTTGGGCGGCTGCCTTCCCATGCTGCTGCCCTTCCCGATCTTGATCGCCCTCTTCTTCGTCTTCCGCGATACGATCGCGTTCCGCGGCGTGCCGTTCCTTTGGCTGCCCGACCTGTCGCGCGCCGACCCGCTCTACATCATCCCGTTGCTGATGGGGGCATCGCTCTTCCTGCTCCAGTGGATCGGCCAGCGCTCCATGCCGCCGAACCCGCAGATGAAGATGATGATGTACGTGATGCCGGTGATGTTCGTCGTGCTCTTCGCCAACTTCGCTTCCGGCCTCAACCTCTACTACGCGACCATGAACCTGGCCTCGTTGCCCCAGCAGCTCTTCCTGGCGAAGGAGCGCCGCGCCGCTACCGCGAACGCGCCGCCCGTGAAACCAGCCCGGGCCAAAACCTAGCTGTCCAACTCTCACTCTTACTCGTACTCTTACTCGATCACGAGTAAGAGTAGGACGGGAGTGCTGATGGCGAGGATTCGACATGTTAGGTGACACGATCGCGGCGATCTCCACGGCGCCGGGCCGGGCGGCCGTCGCGGTGATCCGGGCATCGGGGCCAGACGTTCGAGAGTTGATCGCGCGCACCCTCGACGGCGAGCTGCCGGAACGCCGCCCTTCCCTGCGCTGGCTGCGCAGCCCCGAGACCGGCGAGTGGCTGGACCGGGTGCTCGCCACTTACTTCCCCGCTCCCGGCAGTTACACCGGTGAAGCGATGCTGGAGCTGAGCAGTCATGGCGGATCGCTCGCCCCGCAACTCGTGTTGTCTGCGCTTTTCGCCGGGGGCGCCCGGCCGGCCGAGGCCGGCGAGTTCACGCGCAGGGCGTACCTGAACGGAAAGCTGGACCTGCTTCAGGCTGAGGCGATCCTCGACATCGTCGATGGCCGATCGGCGGCAGGCCACCGCGCCGCCGTGCACCAGCTCGACCGCGGCCTCTCGAATCGAATCGAGGAGTTGCGCGATGCGATCGTACGTTGCGAAGCGCTGCTGGTGTACGAGATCGACTTCCCCGAGGAAGACGAGGCGCCCGTCGCGCCGGAAGAGATCGACGCGGCGGCCCGAGAGGTAGCGGCGCGTATCGATCGGTTGCTCGAGACCGCTTCCGAAGGCGAGCTGTTACGCGAGGGAGCGCTCACCGTGATCGCCGGCCGCCCCAACGCGGGGAAGTCGAGCCTGTTCAACGCGCTCTGCGGCGTCGAGCGCGTGATCGTCACCGACGAGCCGGGGACCACGCGCGACGCGGTCGAGGCCGTCGTGTCGCTGGGCGGTTACCCTTTCCGCCTGGTTGATACCGCCGGCCTGCGCGATGCATCGGGGGAGGTCGAGCGGATCGGCATCGAAGTAGCGCGTCGCTACCTGGCCGGAGCGGACGTCGTCCTATTCTGCGCTGAGGCCGGCCGACAGTTGTCGGAAGACGAGACCGACTTCCTCGCCGGCCTCGAGGCCCCGGCCGTCTTCGTCGTCCGCACGAAGGCTGATCTCGCCGAGCCGGCTCCTCACGCCACAGATCCAGCTCAGGTTGCGGTCTCGACCGTTTCGGGCGAGGGGCTCGGTGCGCTGCGCGACCGCCTGGTGGATTCCGTCTTCTCCGGCGCACGCGCCCTCGATTCCGAAGCTCCACTCATCACCCGGGAGCGCCACGCCCGCGACCTGCGACGCGCGAGAGCTGAAGTCGACGCGTTCTTAGAAGCGCGGAGTTCGAAGGTAGCGAGCGAGGTCGCGGCGACTCATCTGCGGGCCGCCGCTCAGGCGCTGGAAGAAATGCTCGGCATCATCGCGCCGGATGATCTGCTGGCGCGGGTGTTCGCTGAGTTCTGTGTCGGGAAGTAGTCGGATAACTGCAATTTCGAACACCGCACACCGAACACCGCCTTTCGAAAGTGGCACTGCAAGACCTGATCACTAAACCCGAAGGCCAAATCCATTTGAGTCTCAAGGATTGGCTATCTGTGATTAGTGATTGAGGGTTGCCGTGCGCCCTTCGAAAGGCGGTGTTCGGTGTGCGGTGTTCGAAATTGCATCTCTCGACCTGCCTTTCGTTCTCTCCGCCGGGACCGTACGATAGGGTGTCTCAAGCCCACACATCGCACTCATCGCTGGAAGCAATATCGGCAGGAGGGACCGATGACCATGCGACTGACCATGCGACGAGCTGGCATCCTCAGTTTGGCGCTCTTCTCGGCCGCGTGCGCGGCGCAACCCGACTACGACGTACTGGTTCGCGGCGGCACGATTTACGACGGCAGCGGCGACGCGCCGGTCGTCGCCGATCTTGCCATCGCCGGCGACACGATCGCGGCCATCGGTTCGCTGCCCGACGCCACGGGGCGGATCGAGATCGACGCGGAAGGCCTCGCTGTGGCTCCCGGTTTCATCAACATGCTGAGCTGGGCCACCGAGTCGCTGATCCAAGACGGCCGGTCCCAGGGCGACATTCGCCAGGGCGTCACCCTTGAGGTGTTCGGGGAGGGCTGGTCCGAGGGGCCGCTCAGCGAGCGGATGGTCCAGGAGGAGACCGAGGATCAGGGCGACATCAAGTACGAGATCGTCTGGACAACCTTGGCGGAGTACCTCGACTACCTGGTCGATCGGGGAATCAGCCCGAACGTGGCCTCGTTCGTCGGTGCGACGACCGCTCGGATCTACGTGCTCGGGTATGAGGACCGGCCGCCGACGCCGGAGGAGCTGGAAGAGATGCGTGGGCTGGTCAGACAGGCGATGGAGGAAGGCGCTCTGGGGCTCGGGACGTCGCTGATCTACGCGCCGGCGTTCTACGCCGAAACCGAGGAACTGATCGAGCTGGCGAAAGTCGCGTCAGAATACGGCGGCGTCTACATCTCGCACATGCGGAACGAGGGCAACTCGGTGTTGGAGGCACTCGAGGAGCTCATCACGATCGCTCGCGAGGCGGACATCCCGGCCGAGATCTACCACCTCAAGGCGTCGGGCCAGGCGAACTGGCACAAGCTGGATGCCGTGTTCGCGCGAGTCGAAGAGGCGCGGGGGGAGGGGCTGCGAATCACCGCCGACATGTACACCTACCCGGCCAGCTCCACGGGCCTCGATGCCGCGATGCCGCCCTGGGTCCAGGAAGGCGGCTACGACGCTTGGGCCGAGCGGCTCAAGGATCCCGCGATCCGCGAGCGAGTGAAGCGCGAGATGAACACGCCGTCGGACGACTGGTCGAATGGGTACCTGGCGGCCGGCTCGCCGGACAACATCCTGCTGGTCAGCTTCAAGAACGAGGCTCTCAAACCGCTCACCGGAAAGACGCTCGCCGAGGTCGCGGCGATGCGAGGGACCGGTCCAGAAGAAACGGCGATGGACCTGGTCATCGAGGATGACAGCCGGGTCGGTTGCGTCTACTTCACCATGTCGGAAGAAAACGTCGCCAAGAAGGTGGCACAGCCGTGGGTGAGCTTCGGGTCGGACGCCGGGTCGATCGCTCCGGAGGGCGTGTTCCTGAGGTCGAACCCCCATCCCCGCGCCTACGGCACGTTCGCCCGATTGCTCGGGAAGTACGTTCGCCAGGAGGGCGTCATCTCGTTGGAGGAGGCAGTTCGGCGCCTCACGGCGCTGCCCGCGTCCAACCTGAACATCCAGCGGCGCGGCTCCCTCATGCCAGGCTTCTTCGCCGACGTCGTGGTCTTCGACCCCAACGCGATCACCGACCACGCGACGTTCGCCGAGCCGCACCAGTATTCGACCGGGGTCGTCCACGTCTTCGTGAACGGGGCGCAGGTCCTGAAGGACGGCGAGCACACCGGCGCTACCCCAGGCCGCGTCGTCCGCGGACCCGGCTGGCGCGGTAACTAGAGGTCGTGGCCGGCCGTTCTACTGCCGGCCATAGATCCGGCCGTCCGCGGCAATTCGCTGCGGCTCGAGCCCCAGCTCTCGGATCAGGTCCGCCTCAGACGCCAGCCACCATCGGTTGGAGAGCGCCTCGAAGATGACCAGGACGGCGCTCCCCTCCTGAAGGCGCCGCGCCATCTCGTCCAGCTGCGCAGGGTAGTCAGCGTTGGTCTTGCCGGTCACGAGGTCGACCTGCGGCGGCGTTAGTGTCGCAGCGCGTGCGGCCAGGAACTGCACCGCCCGGGGTCCGTTTGAGTAGATCGCGGTCCCTGACGGCACGGCCCGCACGAAAGACATCGTTTCAGAGCCCTTCCAAGCGAGGCTGTTGTAACCTTGGCCTTGGGTGTGAGCGGCCCGAACCCAAACAGTGGCCCGTCTCGCGTAGAGCAGGGTCAGCGCCAAACAGGCCACGATCATCAATCGCTTGAGCGCCGTTCGGTTTCTGGCGCCGGCGATCGTTATCAGCGCAAGCCCGGCCAACAGGGCCGGAGCGAACAGCGGTGCGAGCAGCCTGTCGTCGAGTGGTGTGTCGGCGTTGTAGAACGAGATCGCCAGGATCAGCAGGCCGCCGTAGGCGAGGGCGAAGAGTGTCAGGATGCGGCCCAGGTCGGTATTGGCTCCCTCCTCCGGCCGGCCCCGCAGCATGAGCGCCGCAACGGTGATTCCCACGATAACGATCAACAACAGGACGACTCGAGGACTCGCCGGGAGAAGCGACGGCAGGATCCAGAGCGACAGAACTTCGAGCCCCGACGCCAGTCGATCAGCCGTTACCGGATGATAGGCGAATCGCATGCTCGTAGCGGTGTCGGCGAGCGCGAGGTTTCGCGCTACCCACACCAGAACCGGGCCGGCGGATATCGCTGAGAACAGCGCCGCCTCTTTCAACCGCGCTCCCCACGCCTCGTTCCGCCTCATCACGATCGCCGCCACGCCCGCCGCCACCACGGAGGCTCCCACGTAGCGCGTCAGGAATGCCCCTGCTACCAGGACGCCTGAGGCTATCAGGTACTTCGCCTTAGCGTTTCCGAAGTAGATGGCAAGACAGTACAGCCCCGAAAAGCTGGTGAGCAGGAACAGCGGTTCGCTCCAGGCCATCGAGTGAACCCGGAGCATCGTGGTCGATGTCAAGAACAGCATCGCGCCGAGCAGCGTCGCAGCGGAATCACCGGAGACCCGCCGCATGAGATGCACGACCAGCAGGATGTTCGCTGCGTAGAGGGTAGCGTTCAGCAACCGCGCAACCGTCGTGAACTCGATGCCCGGCAGGGCAAGAACCGCGAGAGAGGTAGAGAATAGTGGCGGGTATACCGCCAGCGCTTCGAGGGCTCCTGCCCAGGACAGGGCGCGTAACCCGTTGCCATGCAACAGGTTATAGGCTGCCCCCATGTAGGTGACGGAGTCCGGCGTCACGCCGATACCCTCGGCCGTGGCGTAGAAAGCCAGGAGTACGCCGGCGAGCGCGGCGCCGAGAGCAAGGGCGTGTTGCGCGGATCGGGAGCGGATTGATTGGAGCGGCGAAATCAAAACGGGAACCCAACGTCGATGACGAGTCGCGGCAGGGAACTGAAATCGAGGGCGGCGACAGAGACCGCCGCGTTCCCGAACCGGGTCAAGGCGGCGAGGGTGAAGTCGAAACCGTAAGTCAGGAGATCGGTGTCCACGGTCCAGGTCTCGAGTGTTGTACCTGCGTTCCAGCGAATACGCCCAACCAGTATCGAGTGCAGCTGGTACTGTGCTCCCAGCTGGACGCTCTGAAGGTGGCGGCCGAATCGCTGCATCGTGCGGAGGCCGGCGAACGGGAGTTGGCGATCGGGGAACAGGAAGTAGGCGTTGGTGCCGCC
>JBDHAL010000148.1:0-11896 GCA_039588075.1 Gemmatimonadota bacterium
ACTTCCTCATCCTGGACGAGCCTACGGAAGGTCTGGACCCGAACCAGCGGCAGGAGATCCGCAAGCTGATCCGCGAGGTCGGCCGGGAGCACACGGTGATCCTCAGCACGCACGTGCTGCCGGAGGTGGAGGAGACCTGCCGTCGCATCATCGTCATACATGAGGGTAAGATCGTCGCCGACGGCTCGACGGAAGAGCTGATGGGCCAGGCGCGCGATTTGGGGACGCGCCGCACGATCGTCGTGGAGATCGAAGGGGCCGGAGTCGAGGCGGCCCTGGCCGACCTGCCCGGAGTCGAGGGCGTGAGCGGGCGCGAGGAGCGCGACGGGCGCACGCGGCTGACACTGGCGGCGTCGTCGGGAGACGATCCGCGGCCCGAGATCTTCAGGTTGGCGAAGGAACGGGACTGGGTGCTGTGGGAGCTGCACGAAGAGACGGCCAACCTGCAGGACCTGTTTGCTGAGTTGACACGCTAGTTAGGGCCCTGTGTATGAGGAGTCCTGTGTATGAAGAGTAGCGATGTCAGAAATTCGGGCGAAATTCACGACTCGCAACTCTCCGGCGGAGACCCGTCAAGTCTATGATGGAGCTAGACCAAGTGGGAGCCAGGACGACGATGAGCAACGTCTGGACGATCGCTCGCAAAGAGCTGCGCGGATACTTCGACCATCCCACGGCGTACATCCTGCTGGTCGTATTTCTCGGTATCAACTTCTTCTTCTATTTCAGAAGCGCCTTTCTGATCGGCGAGGCGTCGCTGCGGCCGCTGTTCGACCTGCTGTCCTGGATCCTTCTCTTCTTCGTGCCGGCGGTGACGATGGGCGCGCTGGCCGAGGAGAAACGGCACGGCACTCTCGAGGTCACTCTCAGCCATCCCATCCGCGAGCACGAGTTCCTGCTGGGCAAGTACGTCGGGAATGTCACCTTCGTCGCCATCGCGCTGACGGGAACGCTGTTGCTCCCGATGATGTTGGCGGTGGGCGGCGACCCCGACGGCGGTGTCGTCGTCGCCCAGTACATCGGCAGTCTGCTGCTCGTCGCAGGGATGGTGGCAGTCGGGCTCTTCGCCTCGGCTCTGACCCGCAACCAGATCACGGCCTTCATCGTCGGCACCGCCGTCATGTTCATCTTGATGATGGTGGGGACCGAGGTGGTGCAGATCGGCATGCCGTCCTGGCTGGTGGGGCCGCTGGGCCAGCTGGGCATATTGCCGCGCTTTGCCAACGTGGCCCGGGGCGTGATCGACCTGCGCGATCTCGTGTATTTCGCGTCGCTGGCAGCCGCCTTCCTCGCCCTGGCCTACTGGCTGCTGCTGCGCGACCGGTTGAGCCACGGCTCGCGGCTGTACCGCAACCTGCGCATCGGCACGGCGACCATCGTCGCCATCGCCGTCTTCGCGAACTTGTTCGGCCGCCACATTCCCGGCCGCGTCGATCTCACTTCCAACCGGCTCTACACCCTGTCCGACGGCACGCGTCAGATCTTGGGTGGCCTGAACGATCTGGTGACGATCACCTTCTTCACGTCGAGTGAGCTTCCGGCTCAATTCCGCCTGATGGAGCGCGATGTGAACGACGTGCTCCGGGACTTCGAGCGCTTCGGCCGCGGAAACGTTCAGGTGGTCCGGGTGCATCCGGACGCCAGCGAAGAAGCGCGGCAGGAAGCGCAGCAGCTGGGTATCGCCCCCGTTCAATTCAACGTCATCGGCCAGGAAGAGCTGCAGGTCAAGCAAGGATGGATGGGGCTGGCGATGCAGTACGCCGGCGCATCGGAGGTCATCCCGTTCGTCGGCAACGCCGCGAACCTGGAGTACCAGCTGGCGTCGAACGCCTGGCGGTTGACGCGGACCGACACGGCAACAGTCGCCTTCATCATTGGGCACGGCGAGAGATCGCGGACCGATTACTCGCTGCTCGCGCGTCTGCTGGGTGAGACCTACGAGGTCACCACCATCGATCTATCGGCGGAGGATGCCGCCATCGATCCCGGTATCGACGCCGTCATCATCGCCGGCCCGAGAGATCCTCTGGACGCGCGTCCCCGCCAGCTGATTCGTGAATATCTGCAGAACGACGGTCGCGCCTTCTATCTGGGCGAAGGCGCGGACGTCAACCTGCAGTACCTGTTTGCCAGCGCCGTCTCCGACAGCAGTCGCGACTTCAGCGAACAGTTCGGCGTGCGCGTGAACGGCGACCTTGTGTTCGACATGCGCTCGAACGAATCGATGCAGGTCCCCGGCGAGGTGTACAACTACATCGTGCCGTATCCGTTCTGGCTGCGGGCGCTTCCAGCCGGCGAGCATGCCATCACCCGGGGTCTGAACAGCTTCTTCCTGCCGTGGGCCAGTTCCCTCGACACCCTGGTCACGCGCAGCGATCGCGTCTTCACGCCGCTCATCACCACAAGCCCGTATGCCGGTCGGCAGATGGGCGCGTTCCAGATCCGGCCCGATGCCGACATCCCCTTCAACACGGACGAACTGCAGCCGCGACTGCTGGCCGTGGCGGTGCAGGGCGCCGTCGGCGCCGCGCCCACCGTTCCGCTGCCGGTCAGCTCCGAGCCCGGCGACTCCGCTGCCGAGCCGCAGCTATTGGAGAGGAACGTGTCCGCGGGTCCGGCGGTGGGCCGGGTAGTCGTCGTCGGCGATTCCGACTTCCTGATCGACCAGTTCGCCCGGTCCGCCCAGGAGAACTTGGTCTTCGCCCTCAACGCCATCGACTGGCTAACCCAGAGCGAGGCGCTGCTCGGCATCCGCTCGAAGCAGTCGTCACCGCGGCCGCTGAGATTCGAATCGAGCTTCGAACAGCGTGCATGGAAATACATCAACCTGATCGGGGTGCCACTGGCGTTCGTTCTCTTCGGCGCGCTGCGCCTGTTTAGACGCCGGCGGATGACGCGCCAGACCTATGCCTTCGCCGCAGGAACGCAGGAGGCCGGCGAGGAATGAGCGATCGTCTGCTGAAGATTCTCGTCGGCGCACTTGCAATCCTCGTCATCGCCTGGGGAGCCGCGCGTCTGTTTTCCGCAGGCGGCGGCTCGGAGAGCGCCGCGCCGTTCGACCTGTCCTCGCTGGCCGATGGCGGACTGGACAGCATGGTGGTGCAGCACGCCGAAGGCGAGGTGAGGCTGCGTGCCGGAGAGCCGTGGATGGTGAACGGCCGCGAAGCGCTCGCCGAGAGCAGCGATTTGCTGGCCCGGGCGATCGAGGAGGCGCGCTTCGGTGGCTTGGTCAGCCGCAATCCCGAGAACCACGAGCGTCTGGGCGTCGGCGCGGGTGGGCGCCGCCTCACCCTGTACGGCGAAGGAGACGAACCCGTGGCGCTGATCCTCGGTGGCCGCGCCCAGGTCTTCGACCAGGCCTACGTGCGGGCCCCCGGCTCGGATGAGGTCTACACGCTCAAGGGCTCGCTGGTGAACCTGGCGAACCGCGAGGCCGCGGACTGGCGGGACAAGCAGATCTTCATGGCGGCCCGGGGCGAAGTCCGGCGCATCGAGTACGACTACCCCGACGAGTCGTTCGCGCTGGTCTGGGACACGGCGGCCTGGCACGTGGAGCCGTCAGGCGCGACGGTGGACAACTCCACGATGTCGGGCCTGGTGGGCGAGATCGCCCGCATGCAGGCCCTCGGCTTCGCAGAGGACGCGGCCGCCGACACCCTCGATTGGGAGAGCCCGACTGGCGCGGTGCGCGTGTATGGGCTGGACGGCGGCCGGCTGGTGGAGCTGCTGTTTTTGGATCGCGGGGAGGTTGGCTACTACGTTCGGCGGGACGCGTCGCCGATCGTATACACGATTGCGAGCTATATCGCGGAGCTCATTCTGAAACGCGAGGCCGATCTGGTCGCCGGGCCCGGTTGAGGCGCTTTTTCGACACCCGACACTCGACATCCGACACCCGGCGCTCAAGTGAAGTGAGAACTTGGGCGCCGGATGTCGGATGTCGAGTGTCGGGTGTTGAATCTCCCGCCGGCCAACTGGCATTAGTTGACCACATCCGAGACCCGGGATAGATTCCAGCCCGCCGCAGGGGGCGTAGCTCAGCTGGCTAGAGCGCCACGTTGACATCGTGGAGGTCACAGGTTCAAGTCCTGTCGCCCCCATTTCGGTAGTCAGTGGGCCGCTGGCCACTGACCACTGACTATCGACTATCGACTATTGAATCGGGGCCGTAGCTCAGTTGGGAGAGCGCCTGAATCGCACTCAGGAGGTCAGGGGTTCAAGTCCCCTCGGCTCCATAAGAAAAAGGCGAGCATAGCTCGCCTTTTTCACTTGAGAGTTGAGCGTCGAGTGTCGAGTGTCCGCCTTGAACGTTCGTGTTCAACATCGAACGTTTCGTTAATCCCTTCTTGAGAATCTGTTGACGCCCGCCCCCCAATATGCTCGCCGTGGACGGCGAGCACCCTTACTTTGCAACCATGATGCCTTCGGTGACCGCGGAGGAACTGCAGCGGCTACGCTTGCCCGGGAAGCGAACCGAACTCGTAAGGGGCCGGCTAGTCGTGCGCGAGCCGGCCGGCCTTCGGCACGGCCTCATCGCCGGCGAAATCGCGCTCACCCTCGGACAGTACGTCAAGCAGCGAAGCCTGGGTCGCGTGTGCACGGCCGAGCCCGGCTTCAAGCTGGAACGTGAGCCGGACACCGTTCGTGCCCCCGATGTGGCTTTCATCCGAAGCGAAAAGCTGCCCGATCCACCCCCTGAGGGCTACGCACAACTCGCGCCCGACCTCGTTGTCGAAGTAGTGTCGCCCAACGATCGGCCGGGGGAAGTTCTGGCCAAGGTTGGTGATTGGCTGAACGCTGGCACCCGCATGGTCTGGGTCGTGGATCCAGGACCCCGGCGCGTCCGCGTCTACCGCGCCGACGGCAGCGAGACGGTTGTGTCGGAAGAAGAAGCTCTGAATGGAGAGGATGTGGTTCCCGGCTTCCGGATCCCGGTCGCGTCGATCCTTTAATACGACTGGAATCACTCCGACCAGCTTCCGGCGACCCTCCGATTGAAACGAACTGCACGACGATCCCGTGGGTGACCAGCTACTTTCGAAACACTAACGTGTCACCTTCCTCAACGATGGTGAGAGTGTTCCCGCTGACGGTGCCGCTGAAGTTCCCGGCTTCGCCTCCAGTGAATTGAATGATCGATCCGTCAACTACCGTAAATGTCCCAG
Source organism: Gemmatimonadota bacterium (assembly GCA_039588075.1). GTDB lineage: Bacteria > Gemmatimonadota > Gemmatimonadetes > Palauibacterales > KS3-K002 > JBDHAL01. The sequence continues at coordinate 5,166 of JBDHAL010000148.1, forward strand.
GATCATCGACCGTGTCGGTCGTACCGTCTAACCTGAGGGTGAACGATAAGACGTACGTGTTATCACTGTTGAGTCGGACCGACCCCGCGGTGATCTCAAACCCGGGTGCTATCTCGACCGGTAGCTCCTCACCGTTGATAGTAATGAGGGTGTAGGTGCCGAAGATTGAGCCTGGCCCCGTGCCATCGTCGCCGCAGGCTGTGAGCAGCCTGCCTGCCAGAAGAGCCACTGTCAATATGCGGAATAGTCGCATGGCACACCTCCATTGTTTTTGACCATGGCGGTTGCCAGCCCTGCAACCTCCAGGAATAGATACGCCGGGTTTTCGGGGAAACGACGCTGTAGTGCGAAGGGCTGGATTAGAATGCTGGCCAGCTTGGCGGGTAGCTCGATGAGTGCTGAATGCCACGTCGAAGACCTCGTTGCAGGGGGCTTCTGCTCCAGGTCCTCAACCCTCTCCCGATCTGTGCTGAAATGCGCGTCCAAAGATATGTGTACCGCCGCCTACAGGCAACAAAACTCGGCGAGCCTTCTTGAGAATCTGTTGACGCCCGCCCCCTAACGTGCTCGCCGTGGACGGCGAGCACCCTTACTTTGCAACCATGATGCCTTCGGTGACGGCGGAAGACCTGCAGCGACTGCGCTTGCCCGGGAAGCGGATCGAGCTTGTGGAGGGCCGGTTGGTCGTGCGAGAGCCGCCCGGCTACAAGCACGGTCGAGTGGCCGCCGATTTGGCCTTCGAGTTGATGCGGTACGTAGAAGAACATGATCTGGGGCAGATCCTGGCGTCCGAAACCGGCTTCAAGATCAAGAGCGATCCCGATACGGTTCGAGCGCCAGACACCGCTTTCGTTCACCGGGATCGGGTTCCCCAGCCCGAGCCTCTCGGATATGCGGAGCTGGCGCCCGACCTGGTGGTGGAAGTGCTGTCTCCAAACGATCGTCCGGGTGAGGTGCTCGCCAAGGTCGGCGATTGGCTGAATGCCGGCGCCCGCATTGCATGGGTCGTCGATCCAAATGCCCGGCGCGTTCGCGTCTACCGAGCCGACGGCAGCGAGACCGTCGTGTCTGAAGACGAAGCCCTGAACGGAGAGGATGTGGTCCCCGGCTTCCGGATCGTGGTCGCGTCCATCCTCTAGTCCAGAGCCGATGGACGATTTCTTTCGGGGAGTTCCGAAGTAGAATTTCGCGACGTCGCGGTTCGCCCCGCGATCCGTCAAGATCAGCGGAGCCCTCTATGGGCTACGTAGCAACTCGGCGTCGTACGCCTGCCAGATCCCGGTTCGACTGATCACTCCGACCAGCTTCTCGCCGGTCCAGTCCACGACAGGGAGGAACTCGAGGCCACGCTCGTTCATCCGGCGCATCGCAAGTATGACCGGATCCTCGAGACGGACCGGCGTCACGTCGGGGACCGCTATGTCGATGGCCATGAGCATGTGGTGCGCGCCGGGCTCGCGTGCCACCCGCAGGATGTCCTGGTAGGCCAGCACACCGGTGACGTTCCCTTCGTCGTCGACGACGGGCAGGTCGATCTGGCGGCCCGAGGTGACCTTGTCGAGGACCTCTATAATAGGAGCGGCTTCGCCCACGGCGAGCGGCTCGGAATCGTAGCATTCGCGTACGCGGATGCGCTCGAGCAGCGCCGTGTCCACGCCGTGGGCGATCCGTTCGCCGGCGCGCGACAGCGACTCGGTGTAGACCGATTCCGGGTAGATGCGGCGCGCCAGCAGGTAAGAGATCACGCAGGTGAGCATCAGGGGCAGGATCAACCCGTAGTCGCCGGTCATCTCGAATATGATGATCATGGCGCTGATGGGCGCGTGCGTCGCCGCTGCCAGCACGCCGCCCATCCCGACCAGAGCGAAGGCGTTTACTTCCGAGACGAATCCGGGGAAGAAGCGGTTCGCCACGGTGCCGTAGGCGTGACCCATCATCGCGCCGACGTAAAGCGCCGGAGTGAAGAAACCGCCGGAGCCACCGCCCCCCAGCGTCGCACCGGTGGCCAGGATTTTGGCCAGCGCCAAAAGCGCCAGCGAGTAGCCGACCAATTCGCCGAAGAGGACCTGCTGGATCTCTTGGCGGCCGGGGCCCAGCACCTGCGGAAACACGATCGCTAGCGCGCCGATCGCGAGGCCAGCGGCCGCCGGCCTGGCCCAGCGAGGAACGCGCTTCAGCACATCCTCGCACGCGTAGATGCCGCGGGTGTAGGCGACACCGAACGCCGCCGCCGCCAGCGCCAGGCCCACGTAGAGAACGATCTCACCGGGCTGGACCAGGGTGAACTCGGAAGGGATATCGAACGCCGGGTGATCACCCAAGTAAGTGCGAGCGACCACCGCCGCCATCACGCTCGCCACCACCACCGGGCTGAAGGCGGCGACGGAGAAAGTGCCCAGCACCTCCTCCAGAGCGAACATCACGCCGGCGATGGGTGCATTGAACGCCGCCGAGATCCCCGCCGCGGCGCCACACGCCAGCATCACCCGCAGGCGCCGCGGGCGCATTCCGAGGGAGCGACCGGACGCAGAGCCGAGCGCCGCGCCCGCCGCCACCACCGGCCCCTCGCTGCCGGTGGAGCCGCCGAACCCCAGGGTGATCGCAGCCCCCAGCGTCCGTGCCCATATGCTCCGCTGCTTCAGGTCGCCGCCGCGCTTCGCCGCCGCCAGAATCACTTCCGGCAGCGGCTGCAGCGCCGGGCCCGGCGCCAGGCGGCGCACCACACCCTGGACGATGTACAGCCCCAGCGTCACGGCTGCGGTGGTATAGATCCAGCCCAGTACGCGCGAGCCGCCGTCCGGGCGGGGGCTGTAGATGATGGAGTAGATACCGTCGACGGCGCCGTAGAAGAGAAAAACGGCGTACCCGGTAGCAGCGCCGATGGCCGCCGCGATGGCCAGCAGACCCAGGCCGCCTCCCACGTCGCGTTCGATGAGATGGCGGATGGCGTTCCGCATCCTCGCCGGCGTTCGCCCGGTCCCGCCGCCGTCGGTCATCGCGTTCGCCTACCCACGGTAAGCCGTCCAGACGAGGCAGGCCCAGCCTGCCAGAAACGCCACGCCGCCACGCCGATCAGGGCGGAAACCGAGCCGAGTGCGAAGAATAGCCTGTCCATAGCGGTCGGCGGAAACTTAGGCCGCCGGGGTTTGCCAGGCTACATCTATTATGCCATCTTATAAGACGCCTCGGGGAGGCGGTGTGGTATGGGACCTACCGTCCGGGGCGTCCGCCCCCCCCACCCAGACAGCCGCTTAGCGGGAGGATTCTGCATCGTGGCAGCCGACGACGAGGCGTCCATCAGAGCCGTAGTCGAGAAGCAGATGAGCCGGGACGGGCGCATCTGCGACGTCGCCGCTTCCGCCGAGGAGGCGGTCGAGTTTCTCAACGACAACAGCTACGACGTCGTCGTCACCGACATCACGATGCCGCAGATGTCGGGCATCGACCTACTGAGAATAGTGAAGCAGCGGGACCCTGAGGTGCAGGTGGTTGTGATCACCGGGCACCCCGACGTCGATTTCGCCGTGGAGGCGATCCGCAGCAGCGTCGACGACTACCTCATCAAGCCGTTCGAGCTGGAACAGCTGACCCACTCGGTGAACCGGGCGCTGGAGCACCGGATGCTGCTGCAGGAGAACCGGGCGTACCGGGAAGAGCTGGAAGACCGGGTACAGGAGCAGGCCGGCGAGATCGAGCGGCTGTTCCTCGATGGGCTGAAGGCGCTGGCGGCGGCCATCGAAGCCAGGGATCTGTACACCGGCGGCCACCTTGACCGTGTCACGCGCTACGCGCTGGCGACGGGGAAGGAGGTAGGCCTGACCACGGATCAGATGTGGAGCCTCTGGCTGGGCTCGCTGTTCCACGACGTGGGGAAGCTGGCGATCCCCGATTCCATCCTCAACAAGCCGGGCCCGCTCACCGAGGAAGAGTACGAGGAGATGAAGAGGCACCCCGAGTTGGGGGTGAAGATCATCAAGGAGATTTCGTTCCTCAAGGCGGCGGCACACGCCATCCTTCACCACCAGGAACGCTGGGATGGCGCAGGCTATCCGTCGGGCCTGGAGGGCGAAGACATCTCCATCGAAGGCCGTATCTTGGCCGTGGCCGACGCCTTCGATGCCATGCTCAGCGACCGGCCCTACCGGCCGGCCCGGGAGGAGCGTTACGCCATCGAAGAGCTGGAGCGCTGTTCCGGGAGCCAGTTCGACCCCGACGTCATCGAGGCGTTCATGCGCGCTCGAGATAGCGGTTTCCCAAGCGAATTGCCTTACGGCCAGCATCTGGGGATGGGCGGCGAAGACGAGAGCACCGAGCCCGGCTCATCCAAGCGTTAAGCCCGCGTTCTCGGGTTGACCCCCGTTTGGAGCCCAGATAAATTGCCGTTTCCGGCGCCACCGTAGCTCAATGGTAGAGCACGTCATTCGTAATGACGGGGTTGTCGGTTCGACTCCGACCGGTGGCTCTCAGGGTTGGGATCCAGTCCTCTGCGGGCGTAGCTCAGTTGGTAGAGCGCAACCTTGCCAAGGTTGAGGTCGCCGGTTCGAGCCCGGTCGCCCGCTCTGTAGGTCCCAGCGATGCCCGGGGAGGAGGAAGTCTCTCGGCGGACCTTCGGGTCGGTTGGGAAGGCGTAAACTCTCCGGGCCTCTGAATGTTCCATCGGGGAGTAGCTCAGCCCGGAAGAGCGCTGCGTTCGGGTCGCAGAGGCCGCGGGTTCAAATCCCGCCTCCCCGATTCCCCATCACTGAATTGGAATGCTCACCGAGAACTGGTGCGCGCCCACGCTCGCCTCCTGCAGCGTCAGCGGCCCGGACGGCGCCACGATGAAATCCGATCCCCCCTGGAGTCGCTCCACAGCCACCGGCGTCCACGCCGTGCCGACTCGGCCCGTGCCGGTGGTGATGCGGCCCTGATAGCGGACTTCGACCTCGGAGAACGTCACGCTCAGTCCCCAGGTCGGCGTCCACTCGATCCAGCTCTCGCTCTGCCGGCGCTTTGTCTCCTGTATGTGATCGACCTGCTGCAGCTCGTAATCGATCGAGCGCAGCTGGAGGCCGAGCTGGAAACCGAAGACGTCGTGGGCGTAGCCGAAGCCGGTGCGGATGAGCGCGTTGGTGAAAGTGAACTCGTTTTCCACCGTCCTTCCGCCCTTCGGAATGATGCCGCCGCTGACGGTCGTGTCGGGCTCGGCCGCCTCGGCCCACGTGTCGGACCAGATGGGCTCGAGAACGAGATCGATCCCGAACGTCGTTTCGTCCAGCGAGCGCGAGAGCCCAAGGCCCAGGTTCATGCCGAACGAGTCGCCGGGATCCCGGGGGATGTTCATGATGTCGTAGTTCGGGATCTTCGGGTGTGTCTTCCAGTTCCCTGTCAGAATCCCACCGATGCGCCAGCCCGAGGCGGCGAGCGGCTGGACGTAGCCGAGATGGAGTCCCCAGGTGTGGGTGCGATCGAGGTTCGTCTCCACGCGGGTCACCGGGACCGGCCCGATCGGACCGAGCGTGTCTCCGGGAGGCGGCTCGACGAACAACCAGTCGAAGTAGGTGACGTCGTGGGTCATGTCGACGCGATTGTGCAGGACCAGCAGCTCATAGGTCCGCTCGCCCCTCAGCTCGCCGGACAGCCCGAGCCGCACGTCCAGCATGTCCCCAGACTGGTCGATCGACTGGCTGCCGGCATAGAGCAGGTCCACGCCCTGCAGCGCGTCGAGGCCGGCCCAGAACACGCTGCCGCCCAGTGAGGCGTTAAGGCCCGGGAGCCGCGTCCCCAGCATCCCGAAGACGTAAAGGTTGTTCAACGACTGCTCGCTCAACAGCTCGGCTCCTTGAGGGCCGAAGAAGATCCATTCCGGGAATCGGGGTGCCGTCTCGATCTGCTGCAGCGACAGGAGAACGCCGCCAAACGCTCGTTCGCCGCCCAGCAGGATCGATATCGGCAGCGCGCGCCCGGCGCCGGCGTCACCCGAGACGTCGTATAGCGTCGGGGTGGCGAAGAGCTGCGCTCCCCGTATCCGGCTGCCCTTGGCCGGATTGACGAACGGATCGAGGAACGGATCGTCGACGGCGATGGAGACGCTGCCCATTCCGAGATTCTGAGACGGGAAAATAGCGAACTGATCTCCGGTGGCGATGGGCACGGTCTTGAGTTGGACGAGCTGGGCCTGGATGCCGGTCGGCACCAGCAGCGGCAGCATCAGCGGCGCGAGCCAACACACCCGAACGAATCGACGCATCTCGATCCTCCTTCCATCGCTGCTCTGGATCCCAGGATTGTCGGGCCGCACACCGGCCCCCAGGGCAAGCCGCGTGCCCGCCGGCCGCCGCGGCGCATCTTCTCGTGTATGACGTTGTGCCCGAGTGAGTTGCCGCAGCCGAGAGGAACCGAGTCAGCCACCGGCGCCGGCCGGAATCGACCAGCTTTCGAAGCCGGGACTCAGAATTCCGATCGCTGGCATCGCCAACTGCGTCACGTCATATTTGGCCGAGTCGTACCCTAGGAGACCGAAGCTCCACTCATTCATCCCAGGAGGCATGATCATGCGACCCGCTCGTCCGGCAACTGCGGCGCTCGTCCTGTTGATCTCGGTCTCATCGGCCGATGCGGCCCCTGCGGTGCAGGACACGGTTGCCGCCGACACGGCCGAGCAAAAAGAGAAGCCGCTTCCACTGGAGCCGGACCGGACGATCTCGTTCACTACGAGCGAGGGCTCCTGGATCTCTCTCGACGTCTCGCCC
>JBDHAL010000149.1:0-8342 GCA_039588075.1 Gemmatimonadota bacterium
GTTGTGATCTGTTCTGTGTCAAGTGGAATGAGGACGATCTCGATCCTCCTGTTTTTTGCCCTTCCTTCGTCTTCCTCGTTGGAGTCAACAGACCCCGCTCCCGGCCAAACGCTGACCGACAGCGAAGCCGAGACTCCGTCCCCGGCCCCTATGCCCCAGCGGCCGGCGGCGAAGTCGATGTGGACCGGGCCGGCGTAGATGCCGATGCCGCCGGCGATCGCCAGGCTGCCGAAGTCTGTCGCGAGGCCCGCCCGAAGCGGTAGCACGGTGATCGGCCTCAGTTCCGCGCCGACGGAGAGCTGTGTCTTCCAGCGAGACCTGAGCGTACCGCCGATCAACTGCTTGAAGTCACCCGACAGGCTCAGCATGGGGCTCATGTCCCAGACCGCGCCGAGGCGGAGCTTCTTCGGGACATCCGCGGACTCCAGATAGTCGATGATGGCCTGTTGGTCCTCGGCGCTCAGTTCGTCGAACGCGAGCGTTGTGTCGGTGACCGTGTCGCCGTCGAAATCGGCATACACGCTATACTGGATGAGCTCGAAGTCCTCCGGGCTCCACGTGATATTGGAGAACAGGTTGGCGACCGAGATGCCCGCGACCAGCGAACCCCACTCCATCGCCGCACCGAGATCGGCCCCCCACATACGCCCTGCATCGGCGTCGCCCGAGTACAGGACCTCGACGTCCACACTGAGTTCCAGCGGATCGTAGGTCAGCATGGTCCCGGCATCGGCCAGGCGCGCCAGACCATTGGCCACGGCATACTTCACGGTGGCGCCTGCGGAAAACTTCATTCCGAGATAGTCCAAGGCCGGGATCGTGAACGGGTGAGCGTAAGCCAGGTAGCCGCCGCTCAGCGCCCAGCCGTTTCCGCTCGATCCGTCGAGACTAAAGTCCTTGCCCGTTCCGTCCGCGCCGACATTACCGAACAGCAGGAGCTCGGCCGCGTCGGACGACACTTGGACGTTGCCCGCACCTGTGCCGCCCAGCCCGAAGGCGAACCGCCAGATGCTGACGCCCAGCACGTTGGCGTTCGCGTCGGCGCTGAGCTTCAGCATTCCATCGCTCGCCCCTTCGATCTCCGCCAACAGCTCGGACTTCTCGGCGTCGTCCAGGTATTCGCCGTAAAGACCCTCGATCTGGCCGTAGCTCAGCGCGTTGTTGTCCAGGAACGCGTTGACGCCCGCTACACCGATCGACCAGCTCGGCCGATCCGAGAGCCCCAGGTTCGCCGGGTTCCAAAACGGAGATTCATAGCCGCGCGCTCGTGCCATGTAGGAATCGGCGAGTCCGATGCTGCGAGCGCTCGGCGTCGCCAACTGTGCGCTGGTCGTACTCGTGTAGCAGGCGAGCAGCGCGAAAACGATCGTTGCAACTCTTTGCCGTTTCATCGTCACTCTCCCGCTATTGGCCGACTCTCATGGTGATCGTCAGCTTGAAATTCGCCTGTATGGCCGCATCTGGAGTGAAGCGGCTGAGTTCCGTTCGCCCAAAGTCAGTCCGTGTCCCCGACGCGACGCCTCGGTAGCCCAAATATGCGGTCGCGAAACCGGTGATCAGATCAATCTCCGACGCTGTCAGAACACCCGTCTGCTTTGCTCCGGACGTGAAGGTCAACGAGTTGAGGTTCACCGCCAGCGCCGGGTTGGACGAAAAGAGATTAGTCGGCGATCCGGCGATGGAGACCCCCATCGTCCCGTCCAGCTCGGCGGTGTGGTTGAGCTGAAGCTCGTACTCGCCGCTCTGGACGCGATCGGTGATATCGTCCTGGAGGTCGTCGCTGAAACCGATATCGAATTGCTCGTCCATCGTCAGCGCATCCACGACAACGGTGACTGCCGTCACCTGGATCTGGTCCAGGACCGCGTCGAACCCCGCGCCGAGGCCGTTGTCGATCGAGACCGTCTGGCCGTCATTTGGCGAGTGGATGTAGAAGACCGCGCGGATCCCGTCCGTCATCGTGCCCGCCAAGTTGGCATCGATCGTCATGCTCGTGCCGGCCGGCAAGGATGACGCGTCGCCGTCGATGAAGATGCTGTCCAGCGTGGCTCCGCTGTACAGGTCGCGGATCGCGATCGCCAAGTAGCCGCCCGCTCCCGGCCGCAACGGGTCGAAGTTCAGGTTGTTGTCGATCCGCAGGCCCACGTGGGCTGACAGCAGCTCGATCGAGACGAGTTCCGGGTCGAATGGCACGTCCAGCGAGTCGACGTAGTCGAAGGTCGGTACCGCCGCCACCATACCCTGCAAGATCCCGCATGAGCTGCACATCTGACCCAGCGAGTATGTCACCGCGGACTGCTCCGGGGCGACCGTGAATGTGTTCTGACCGCCGACGTCTACTACCTGCACCTGGCTGGGCAGAAGATCGGTGATCCCGATCGGATCCGAGGCGAACGGGACCACTACAGCCACGTCCCACTCCGGTGCCTCGGGCACCTTGCATCCGGCCAGCGCCATCAACCCGATGCCGACACTCAACGCCAGAGCACGGCACATGCCTGCCCTGACCATTTCCTTCGTGGAAACCACGGGATAATCCTCCGTTAACACAGTTCTCTGGGGGAGGGGCACACCGAGCCGAAGCTCATGGCGGGTTCGGTCCTCGCCCTCGGCGCCGGAGCACGGCTTGGGTCCAAGGCCCTCGGCGGGCTGGGATGTCCCGCCGGACTTAGCCTACACCGCATCCACCAATATGTTTCGGGCCCTCGCGCCTCCCAACAACCCGCCCCTCCATCTATATTCATCCTTTCGGAAGCAAGTCTCACAGGAGAAGGGTTGAACGGGTGCAAACGGCGCGGATCCGCAATTTCTGTATTATTGCCCACATAGATCACGGAAAATCGACGCTGGCCGACCGGATGCTGGAGCTGACGGGCGCCGTCGAGCCGCGGCAGATGAAGGAGCAGGTGCTCGATTCGATGGACCTGGAGCGCGAGCGAGGGATAACGATCAAAGCGCACGCGGTCCGCTTGACCTACCGGGCATCGGACGGAGGGGACTACGAGCTAAACCTGATCGACACGCCGGGGCACGTGGATTTCACGTATGAGGTGAGCCGAAGTCTTGCGGCGTGCGAGGGAGCGATCCTGGTGGTGGACGCGAGCCAGGGTGTGGAGGCACAAACGCTGTCGAATCTGTTTTTGGCGCTGGAGGCGGGACTCAGGGTTATCCCGGTGATCAACAAGATCGACCTGCCGGCGGCGGAGCCGGAGCGGCGGCGAGAGGAGCTGGCGGACCTACTGGGCTGCGACGAAGAAGAGGTATTGCTGGTGAGCGCGAAGGAGGGGATCGGCGTGGAGGCGGTAATGGAGGCGGTGGTGAGCCGGCTGCCGGCACCGAGCGGAGACGTGGAGGCACCGTTCCGGGCGCTGATCTTCGACTCGCAATACGACAACTACCAGGGCGCGGTGCCGCTGGTCAGGGTGGTAGATGGGCGACTGGAACCGGGCACGAGGATCACGTTTGGTTCGAACGGCTCGGAGTACGAGGTGCGCGAGGTGGGGTACCTGCAGTTGGGAGCGGTTGCGACGGCGGAGTTGACGGCGGGCGAGGTCGGATACCTGACGGCGCAGATAAAGTCGATCACCGATACGAAGGTCGGCGACACGGTACTGGTGTCGGATCGTCGGGCGGGCGAGTTGCTGCCGGGCTATCGGGACGTGAAGCCGATGGTATTCGCCGGGCTCTATCCGGGCGACTCAGACGAATACGAGCGGCTGAGAGGCGCGTTGGAGAAGCTGAAGCTGAACGATGCGTCGATCCAGTACGAGTTCGAGACCAGCGGGGCTTTGGGTTTTGGGTTCAGATGCGGGTTCTTGGGACTGCTGCACATGGAGATAGTGCGGGAGCGATTGGAGCGCGAGTTCGATCTCGACCTGGTGAGCACGGTGCCGAACGTAGAGTACCGAGTGCGGCTGAACGACGGATCCGAGGTTGTGGTGGAGAACCCGGCTCGGATGCCGGCGGCGGGGAAGCTGGCCGAGATCGAGGAGCCTTACGTCCGTGTGCGGATACTCTGCCCGTCGGACTACATCGGAGGAGTACAGAAGCTGTGTCACGAGCGGCGAGGCGAGTTCGGGCACATGCACTACCTCGACAGTCAGCGCGTGGAGGTGACGTACGATCTGCCGCTGGCCGAGATGGTGCTGGATTTCTACGAGAAACTGAAGTCGCTGTCGCGAGGCACAGGTGCTCTGGACTACGACTTGATCGGCTACCGTAAGAGCAAGCTGTCGCGCCTCGACATTCTTCTGAACGGTGAGTCGGTCGACGCATTGAGCATGATCGTTCACCGGGACAAGGCCTACTACACCGGTCGCGCCTTGGTGGAGAAGCTGAAGGAGCTGATCCCGAGGCAACTGTACGCGGTGGCGATCCAGGCGGCGGTGGGCAGCCGGGTGATCTCGCGCGAGACGGTACGTCCGCTGAGAAAGAACGTGACCGCGAAGTGCTACGGTGGGGACGTGACGCGGAAACGGAAGCTGCTCGAGAAGCAAAAGGAAGGCAAGAAGAGGATGAAGAGAGTGGGCCGGGTGGAGGTTCCTCGTGAGGCGTTTCTAGCGATCCTACAGGTCGGTTCCGATTGAGTGAGTCAAAGGCGCGGCGGATCTATGTGCGGGCGCCCGACTCTCTGGGCGATGTCGTGATGGCGATACCGGCGATTCGCCGGCTTGCCGAGCGGCACCCGAACGCGGAAGTGGATGTGTGGTGCCATTTCCGTTGGGTTCCGGTCCTGGAAATGGCGGAACTGCCCGTGGCTGTGATCCCTTTCCGCCGCCGCCGCGCGATATGGAAGACCGCGGCTTGGATCCGGGCCCCGGGGTACAGCGCGGCCTACCTCTTCGACCCCGGTTTCGTCGCCAGCGCGGTCGCCCGGCTGGCCGGCATTCGCAAATACCGAAAGGTCGCTATGGGCACGCGACGCCGGGTTCTTCTGGGCGGTGGGAACGGCGCGCCGCCCCATCGGGTGAGCGCCTACATGGAACTGGCCGACCCCGGGTGGCCGGGTGGACCGCCGCCGGTTCCGCGGCTCACGGTCCCGGCTCGTGCCCGCGAGCAGTTCCGCCAGTTGATGCACGACCGAATCGAGGGCCCTGTGGTAGGGATTTGTCCGGGTGCCAGTGTCACGGCGCGCCGCTGGCCCGAGGGCCGGTTCACCGCGTTGGCCGGAATCCTGGCTGGGGAGGCCGGGACGGTCCTGGTGTTCGGTGGGCCGGGCGACGAGGTTCTGGCCGCCCGTATTGCCGCCGGGGCGGCTGACCGGGGCGTGGACCTGGGTGGGCGGACCAGCCTGGCGGTGTTCGCTGCCGGGCTCAGCGCCTGCGATGTGGTAGTGGCCAGCGACAGCGGTGCGATGCATCTGGCGGCGGCGGTAGGCGCTCCGGTGGTCGGGATTTTCGGCGCGCGGAGCCCGAAGCAAACGGGGCCGTTGAGCGAGCGGGCACGCGCCCTATGGAGTTCGCGTTTGGAATGTGCGCCGTGCGGTCGCGATACCTGCCGGCGCGAAGGGAGCGGCACGTATCTGCCGGAGGCCCACGACGAGTGCTTGCACCTGATAACGGTGGAGGCGGTTTCGCAGGCCGCCCGTGAACAGCTCGAAGGAGCGAGGACGTCGAGCGATGTCTGAGGCAAAGAAAGCGGATTGGATCGTTGGAGTCGATATCGGCGGAACGAACCTGAACGTGGGGGTCGTTCCATTCGACGGCGGTATGCCCGTCGCCCTTCGCTCGCAGCCGACTGACACGCATCGAGGTGCGAAGTTCATCGTCGACCGCGTGGTGAAGATGATCAGGGAAGCGATCCAGGAGGTGATGGAGCAGGAAGGATGCGGGAAGGAGACGATCGCGGGCGTCGGAATCGGCTCGCCGGGCCCGCTGGACCGCAAGACGGGAACAGTGATCAGCACGCCGAACCTGGGCTGGCGCAATTTCCCGTTACGGGACCTGATCCAGAATGCGATCGGCCTGCCTGCGACGTTGGACAACGACGCCAACGCGGCGACGTATGGGGAATGGTGGTTGGGCGCGGGCCGCAACGTGGACACCATCGTGGGCGTGACGCTGGGAACGGGCATCGGTGGAGGTATCGTACTGAACGGCGAGCTCTACCACGGCGCCGCGGACGCCGCGGCGGAGATCGGCCACATGACCATCGATTCCACGGGCCGGAAGTGTAAATGCGGCAACTACGGTTGCCTCGAGGCGTACGCCTCGGGCCCGGCGATCGCCGCCCGCGCCATCGAGGGGCTGGAGGCGGGGGTGCCGTCATTGCTACTGGAGCTGGCCGGCGATGTCAACAATACGACGGCGGAAACGGTGTTCGAGGCGGTCGTGCAGGGCGACCCTTATGCCACCGAGGTGATGCACGACACGGCCAAGTTCCTCGGCGTGGGGCTCGCCAACATCATCAACATCCTCAATCCCGAGGTACTGGTGATCTCGGGCGGTGTTACGCGGGCCGGCGACCACCTGTTCGAGCCGCTTCGGGCGGAAGTGCGCCGCCGCGCCTTCAAGGTGGCGGAGCAGGCATGCCGAATCGTGCCGTCGGGGCTGGGCGGCACCGCTGGCGTGGTGGGAGCCGTGGCCTGCTTCAAGCGGGAGACGTACGGCACGGTCTGATGGGCGTGCGGGTGATCCGTGGCCTCGCGTTTAGGCAGGGAAGTCATTAGCTTGGTGGCGGTACCCTCCCTCCGCTCGTTGCATCATGTGTTTTTTCGCGCAACCGGGCCGGCGCTGAGTAGAAAGCAGCCCGGTTCTTGATTAGGGATCGTGACTCGGGGATCAATACTGGCCGAATGTGCGTCCTCGGAGTCATAGGAACGATGGTCTGGGACGCGATCTGGCGCGAGTCGGGCGTCGGGTCGCCGGTGGAGGAGTGGGGTGGAATCAGTTATTCGCTTGCCGCAGCCGACGCCATCAACCCGTTCGACTACAAAGTCAGGCCTATCGTCAAGCTGGGCCGTGACCTGGCGGAGCGCGGGTTTGACTTCCTCAAAGAACTGTCGGTCATCGAAAGCTACGATGGAATCAGCGTCGTGGACGAACTGAACCCGCGGGTCGAGTTGCGCTACACGGGCGAGTCGCGGCGCTGCGAGCAGATCGTCGCTGGCGTTCCGCCGTGGACGTGGCAGGAGCTGGCACCGCTGGTCGATGGGTGCGACGCGCTCTATGTCAACTTCATCACCGGCATGGAGTTTGACCTACCCGTCGCCCTCGAGTTGCGCAGGAATTTCGAGGGCCCCATCTACGTCGATATCCACTACCTGATGATGTCGATTGGACCCACAGGCGAGCGGCATCCGCGTCGTCTGACCCGTTGGTCGGAATGGCTGAGCTGTTTTGACGCCGTCCAGCTCAACGAGGACGAACTGGCGGCGCTCGGTTCTCCACGGGACGACCCGTGGACGTTCGCCAGGGAGGTCGTGGGCCGCGAGACGGGTATGATCTTTGTCACGCTGGGATCCGGCGGAGCGGCCTACGTCGTGGCGCCGGACGCGATGCCGCTCGAGGCGCGGCGCGGTTGGCAGGATGCGGTTTCGCCACTCCGCAGCGGTCGCCTGGAGGTCGAGCCGGTGGAGGGCGGCGACCCCACGGGCTGTGGTGACGTTTGGGGAGTCACGGCCTACGGCGCGTTGTTGGGTGGAGCGGACGTAGAGGAGGCCGTGCGCCGGGCGAATTCGGCGGCGCGCCGCAATGTGTCGCACAGCGGAGCGAGCGGCCTCAACCGTTACCTTCTCGGAGGTGGGATCGAGCGTGCTTGAGGGACCCATCCGCAAGGAAACAAACCGGTGACCTTTCTACTCTCCGCGCCGGAGACGCTGGACGATCGTGGGTTCGAGACGTTGGTCAACGGTTGGGCCGGCGCCGAGGGCGGCCGCCTGCTGCTCGACGCGCGCCACGTGCGCTGGGTCAGCCCTTACGGCATCCTCGGCTTGTTGGCCGCCGGAGCCGCGTGGCAGGAACGCTGGGGCGAGCGGCCGCTGCTTCAACCGCCGGAGAACAGAGACGTAGCGAGCTATCTGGCCCGAGTGCAGTTCTACGAGGCGGCGCACGACGTATTCGACTTCGAGGGGCACGTGACACGGCGAGCGGCTGCGGAGTCCGAGAAGCTGCTGGAGGTCACGGCGATCCGCTCCCACCAGGACGTGCACGATGTAGTGGACCGGGTGAAGGATCGCGCGGCCGTCATACTTGGCAGCCGGCTGAATTATCCGCCACGCGCGGTTCTCGATTTCAGCGTGATCCTCTCGGAGGTCTGCCAGAACATCGTCGAGCACGCCGGAACAGAGGGATGGGTTTCGGCGCAAACCTACAACTGGAAGCAGAGGCTGGGTCGTCAGGTGG
>JBDHAL010000150.1:0-8244 GCA_039588075.1 Gemmatimonadota bacterium
CCCCGACATAGCCGGTCGCCCCCGTCAGCAAGGTAAGGGCCTCCCAACGCTTCTCTATCGCTTTCCCTACCATCGTCTTAAATACTCTGCTCGAGGTTCGCGAACCCGAATCGATCACCGGCTAAAGCTAGCTGCGTGTCAATAATTTGTCAAGGTATGAGGCGGCCATTTACTAGACAATTAATGGACAGATGGGCGCCACCCCTCGAGGGGGTCTCCGACATGAGTGACCGGGTGAAGCCAGTAGTCGTCCTCAGCCGCTGTCTGGAACTGGAGCCGGTGCGCTACAACGGCCAGGTCATCCCGTACGATTTCGTGCGGGAGCTGGAGCCGTGGGTGGAGTATGTGCCGGTCTGCCCCGAGCTGGAGATCGGACTCGGGGTGCCGCGGGACCCGATTCGGATCGTATCGATCGAGGGAGAGGCGCGGCTGGTTCAGCCGGACAGCGGCCGCGACCTGACGCGAGAGATGACGAGCTTCGGTGAGGCGTTTCTGGGCTCGCTCGCGGCGGTGGACGGGTTCCTTTTGAAGAACCGCTCGCCCTCCTGCGGCATTGCTGACGTGAAGATCTTCCAGGGTACCGAGAAATCGGCTTCGTCGACCCGTGGGAACGGGTTCTTCGGTGGGCGGGTCCTCGAACTGTACCCTGGGAAAGCGATCGAAGACGAGGGACGGCTGCGCAATTTCGTGATTCGCGAGCACTTCCTGACCAAGCTGTTCGCGCTCGCCCGGTTGCGGAAGGTGAGAGAGTCAGGGGCGATGAAGGAGCTGGTGCAATTCCAAGCCGAGAACAAGTTCCTGCTGATGGCTTACAACCAAAAGGAGCTGCGGGTCCAGGGGAGGATTGTTGCCAACGCGGAGGGGCGCCGCTTCGAGGAACTGATCGCGGACTACGAGGAGCATTTTTCGGCGGCCCTGGCGCGGGCTCCCAGATACACGTCGGTGATCAACTCCTTCCAGCACGCGGCGGGGTACTTCTCGGACCGTGTATCGAAGCGCGAGAAAGCGTTCTTGGGTGAGTCACTGGACCGTTATCGAGCGCGTCGCGTTCCCGCCGCGGCGGTGAGCGCGATACTCCGGAGCTGGATCACGCGATTCGAGGAACCCTACCTGGAAACGCAAACGCTGTTCGATCCTTTCCCCGAAGAGCTGATGAGCGTCGCCGATTCCGGCAAAGGAAGCGACATCTAAGCGGGGGGAATGGAGCCGGGCGAGTGCAACAGCCCCATAGCAAGTCAATCGTCACACTCGCCCAGGCTCCGGGGGGAACAGTCAGTTGGGGTTAATGGTGGCCGCCGTCCAAGGCATCGTGGTGGTATTCACGACCAGGAGCCGGAACGCCTGCTCGCCAGCGTCGGGATTGAGCGCGCCGGCCGCCACGGCGAAGGCACGAAGCCCGTCGACGGTCTCCACGTCAAACGTCGCAATCGCATTCGGGTCACCCGTCGGAGCCACGCCGAGTGTGAGGCTCGTAGCGGGGATCATCTCACCGCCCGACGGCTTGCTCTCTGGGTACTCGAGCGCCTCGAACACGACCTGATCCACGGTGGTGCCGCTCGTCACCGTCCCGATGTCCACCGCGGGAGCGTCTGGCGACGCGTGGATCGCAGCGATCTGAGCCATCGTCTCGCTGATCGTTAGATCATCGACGAACGCCGCGAGCGTGAACGGCTGCTCTCCGGCCTCCGGGCTCAGGAAGCCCGTGGCAATCGCCAGGTACTGCTGACCACCTGCCAGGCTCGGCGTGTCGAAGCTGCCGGCCGGCGCGCCGCCGGGTCGCATCGACCCTGCACTGTGCGGGAAGAAGTCGAGCCTGTAGCTGCCCGGCGCCACACGGATCCCATCGCTCAGCTCGGAGAACGAGATATCGTCAACGATCTCCAGATCACCAACGAAGATGTCGACCGCGGGCGCGTCCGGTCCGGCGTGGAGCGCGTAAACCAGCGGGTTCTGCCGAATCTGGCCCACCGAACCCGTGGGGGCGGCCGCCAGAAGCGAGAAGCCCTCCGTCTCACGGGGCAACGCCTCCAGCGTGCCGATCGCGATCACGAACAGCTCACCGCCATCGGGCAGCGCCGGGGTGGTGAACGCCGTAACGCGGCTCAGCGGATTCCCGGTCCAGATTCCGATCTGCAACTCGCTGCCCGCCGGCAATTCGACTCCCGCCGCGCCCGTGTCCTCGAAGCGGGCGAGTGCCAGAATCTCAGCACTTCCGTCGTTGCCCACGTCGATCGCCACGGTCGGCGCGTCCGGCGCGGCGTGGACGATACGAACGCGGGCCGAACCGAAAGCTACGGGCTCGAAATCCTCGAACAGCGGAAGCACCCGGAACTTGTCGGCGTCGTCCATGGAGGCGAAAAAGCCGGTGGCGATCGCCGTGATCACGTCGCCATCCGACACCGTTAAATCACCCGTCTCGTAGACGGGGTCGCTCGATGCCGACGCGCCGGCCCCACGCAACTGGATGTTGTAAGTGCCCTCTTCCACCTTCAAATACTCCGTGACCTCGCCGTATTCCACATCGCTCAATAGCGGCGTGTCCAGGCCCTCGGCGTAAACATCCACGGCCGGAGCATCCGGCGCGGCGTGAACGACGCGAAGCGACACCTCGGTCAGCGGACCCGGATTCTCAGGCGCGATCGGGTCGTCGTCGTCGCAAGCCGCCGCGACGACCGTCAGACCCAGCACCAGGCTCAGTACGTTCCAGCGTTTCAAATTCATCCTTCCATTTCCTCCCCTTGGTCGTGTGTCCCCATTTACGGTCACTCCCAGACCGGCCGCCGGCCGGCCGGGCGCGCCGACTGTCCACCTGTTGTCGAGATACAGTAGGGTTACAAGGCGGCTTTGTCAATGGTTTGTCTATATCAATAGATGGATGAATGGTGGACCGGCTCGGCGCACCGCCGGCCGGGCCGTGGTCTAGCGGTTTGGGGACCGTGCTAAGTCAGGAGAGCTCAGCCAGGACGGCGCGCAGATCGGCCAGCGCCGTCAGGTGTAGGGCACCGATGTCGTCGAGCGTCGCCGCGTAGGACTCGGCGGCGGCGCCACCGACGAGGATGGGGGTGCCGGCGGGCAATGCCTCGCGCAACTCGCGAAGCTGAGCGGCGATCTCGCGGTCGCTCTTCGGGTAAACCAGACTCACGGCCACGGCCTGAGCCTCGGTCTCGCTCGCCGCCTCGGCGATGTGCTCCGCGGGGAGATTCGGTCCGAGATAGGCGATTCGCCAGTCCGCGGCGGCGGCCGTGGCGGCGGCGAACAGCGCGCCGAGCTCGTGCGTCTGCCCGGACAGCGTGGCGAGGACGAGAATGGGCGCGGATTCGTCTGCGGTATGGATAACCTCGGTGAGGTTGCCGATCAGGCGGGCTACGATGGCCGAGACGAGGTGCTCATGGCACGGCCGCATCGAGCCGTCCTCCCAGTTTTGGCCGATTTCTCGCATGAGCGGCGCCAGAACTTCCTCGATGAGCGTCGGCGCGCCGAGGGTCATCATCGCGCGAGTCAGAACCGCCTCGAGCTCCTGAGCGTCGAACCGCCCCGCCGCGGCGAGCGCCGCCGACAGGTACACCTCCGGCGCAGCACCGTCCTCGCCCGCCTCCGGCCGCTCGGCGCCCTGCCGCTGATCCTCTTCGACCAGAACGACCAACTCCGAATCCCCCAACGGCGCGATATCACTGATTCGACGGCCCGCCAGCGTGGCCCGGCGCAACAGCCGCAGCCGCTCGATGTCGGCATCGGAGTACAGCCGCCGCCCTCCCTCGGATCGCCCCGGCTCGACCACCGCGTACCGCTTCTCCCAGGCTCGCAGAAGATCCTGGGTCAGCCCACTACGCCGCGACACCACCTGAATCGGGTGACGCTTCTGCTGAGGGTCCCCGTCGCCGTGTTTCATCGTCAGAAAGACTAGTACCCGAGTCGCATATATGTCAAGAACTTACATCGACAATTCTTTGACAGCCGCCGAGGGCCGTGGGCCGCTGGCCGGCCTTGCCGAGTGTTTGTAATGCAATAATCCTGGACAACTTCTTGACAAACATCGGCCAAGACTGTAGACTCAACCCGTCTAGAAAGAGGTAATAATGAACATCACAACCAATGGATCTTCGTCTGGAATGCGCATCGCAGTGATCGGGACCGGGATATCGGGCCTGGCGACGGCCTGGCTACTGACTACGTGGAACGGACGAACGCCTTTTTCCCGTGGTTCCCGACCAAGCGATAAAGGATAGAGGGGAGAACGAGTGAATCGATCGACTCGACTACTAGCCAGCTGCTTGCTCATCGCTGTAGCCCTAGCCAGCATCGATGAAGTGCTTCGGGCGCAGGATGTGGCACCCCCGTCAACCGTGGAGCAGGTGGATCTCGAGCGTTATGTCGGCCATTGGTACGAGGTGGCCAGGATCCCCAACGGCTTCCAAGACCAGTGTGCGCACAGCGTCACGGCGGAATACGCACTGCGGGACGACGGGCGGATCGATGTCATCAACCGCTGCATCAAGGCGGATGGCAGCGTTGACGAGGCCAAAGGCCTTGCGCGAGTGGAGGATGAAGTATCGAACGCGCGGCTAAAGGTCAGTTTCTTCAGCATTCTTGGGTGGCGTCCGGTGTGGGGCGACTACTGGATCGTCGGGCTCGGGGAAGACTACGACTATGCGCTGGTCGGCTCTCCTGACCGGAAGTACGGCTGGATGCTGACCCGCGAGCCGCAGATAAGCGACGAGATGATGCATCGGCTGTTCGATCAGTTGCGCGAGCGCGGGTACGATGCGGCCCAATTCACCATGACACCGCAACAACCTTGACCCAAAGACACTGCGCCGCGGGCTGCGAAGCTCCACCCACGACCTGCCGACTAAGAGCGTCTCTGCCCAAGTAACGCAACGCTAGCGGCGAGAATACGCGCGTCCCCCATAGTGCGACCGTGAGCCAACGGATGTTCCGGTGGCCAAAACGTACCATGGAGGAATGATCATGAGATACACACGAACTCTATTGATGACCGCCATCGCCGCCGCCCTCTTTGCGGGCTGCGACGACAACGACCCGATGGGTCCGGAGCGAAGGGCGGAGGAATTCGATTGGAGCGGGACCGTCGCGAAAGGTGAGAGGATCGAGATCAAGAACAGCAGCAGCGATGTTCGGGCGTCGTTCACCTCGGGCAGCGAGGTCGTCGTCCACGCGACGCGGAGCGGCCGGAAGAGCGATCCGGCCTCCGTGACGATCGAGGTCGTCCAGCACGCCGAGGGCGGCACATTATGCGCGGTTTACCCGGATGATCCCCGGGCGGGAGCCAAACGAATGCCCCCAGGCCTTCAGGGTAACATGAGTACTCGCGACAACGACGTGAACGTGGAGTTCACGCTGAGTATTCCGGCCGGCGTGGAGTTTGCCGGTCGCGTCGTGAGCGGCGATGTGGAGGCCGACGGCCTTCGCAGCGACGCGTTCGCGAGCACCGTAGAGCGGCAACATCACTTTGACGACCGCGGGAATCGCCGCGGCCATCGCGGTGTCCGGAAATTAACGGAATCAGCTCTGCCGCAATAGCATCGCCGCCTGGTTCAGCAGTGGTGTAAGTAGGCGGCGCTCTTCCGTTGTGTAGAATCGTCCGTTCGGGCGCGGGCCAAGCAGTAACAGTCCCGGGTACGCCTCACCCCTGCCGATCCGAGCTGCGAGAACAGGTCCGTCATCAGTCATCACGACCGCTGAGGGATTTGTATCCAGGGCCGTGCTGGCTGCCGCAGCCACGAGGGCAGTAGGAGTGGTCTCGCCTGCACTCCACACCTTCCGAAACAGGTCCTCTCCAATTCGTACCAGAACCGCGCACGGGTTGGCGCCAAGCGCCGTCGCCAGCCGCTCGCCCAGGTATTCCCCCGGGGACGCTCCCGGTTCCGCCGTCGCCACATCTTCCGAAACTTCCTCGATGGCGCGGTCGAAGCCGATGGATTCAGGGAAGAATCGGCGGCTCAGTCCGCCCGTGACCCACCGCTGAGAGACCGCCACGAGTCCACCGGCCAGCGCCGCGGCGGCCAGATCGTTGAGCAAGCCGACTCCGAATAAGCCCGCGGGAACCAGGTTCTCGACGCTCACGTCGAGGAACAAGTACGCGATCACGAACAGAAATGTCAGCGCCGAGTAGACCGTCGTTCGTTTGACGATCAGGTCCACCTCCCAAAGGCCGCGTCCCACTATCGCGATGAAGAAGCCAACGAACGGCGCGATCAGCCCGATTGGGATCAGCAGGTCGCGAATGAGCGTCAGGGAATTGTCCAGCGTCACGGTCCAGGGCATCGCCGTGGTGTAACCCCTCGGCATCATCGAGAGGACCAGGGCAAGGGCTAGCATCAGGAACCCATACTTGATCCCGAACAGCGCGATGCGAGCCTTCCCCGAGCCTTCCAGGTCGCGCTCGAGGCCGGCTTGCGCCTTCGCCAGCCGGATTATTCGGATGATGAAGAGAAGTGTCGCAGCGATGAGAAGCAAGGTAACAAGCGCCGCCGAGTACCTGAGCAGAGTGAACCGAACGGGCGGCCCCCACATCACCGGGTACAAGGGCACGGCCCAAACGCCGGTTGCGATCACCGCTATGCCAGGTATCAGGAGTGGCACGGGAAAACGGCCTGCAAGCTCGGGCTCATCCGAGGGAAACACGTGCAACAGTCGCAGAAACGATCCGAGGAATACATAGGCCAGAGCCACCGCCAACGTCACCCCCACACCGACGAGCAGCATCGGTAACGCGAACGCGACCCCAACTACGGCGAGCGCCGGCTCCACGACCCTGGACCATGACCCCATCAGGAAGAGGGGGGCCGGCACTGCAAACAAAAGACAGAGCAGCACGAAACGCGGTAGCGCGACGTCGCGCGACTTCGCCCGTAGCGCGAGAAACCCCTCCAGCAGCACGAACAGGATGCCCAGCCGATATGCGATAGCGGTCATCGCTTCGCGCCAGGGAGTCCGCCTGAGTCCAATCTCGACCGGTAGCTCGACGACCGGCGGGCCCCACCCGTCATCCCCACGGATCAGCCGCACATCCTCCCCGTCGGCGAAGCTCAGAGTCACTTCGTTGACCGCGGCATCGGGGCTCGGCGTCAAGGGGTTTTCTATGTACCTATAGACCCGGATCACGGCCCCAGATCCGATCGGCGGCAAACCCTCATAGTCGAGTACGACGTCTGCAATCTCTGCCACCTCAGCCGCTGTGAGGCTGTCGCCATCCGGAGCCAAACGCGCCAGGACGTCCGGCAGCGTCTCTCCTGCCTCCAGGGTGTCGCTATCGGACGTGCGAGAATACGAGATCCCCGTTCCCCGGGCGCCTCCCAGCCACCGGAACTCGGAAGCCCTGCCGGGGTCCGGCTGCCGGGACCGCTTCACGACGAGAGACAGCGAGCGCGCTTCGGCCAGCGAATTCAAGAACGCCTCTCGCTCCTCTCCGGACGAGTCGAGAGACTCGGCGGACCTGCCGTTGATCGAGAGGATGATATCCTCGACTCGAACGTCGGAGGGCTGGCGGACCGCCTCCACGCTCCAATACACCTCCACCGGGCAGTCCTCGCCGGGTCCGACGCCAGCACAATCCATGGCTCGAACGATCTGGGCTTCTTTGACGGAGAACACGCTCGGTCGCACCGTGCCAAGCACCTCCAACACCAGGGCCGTGCCGGCAACGATCGCCAGACCGGCGATGGCCACGAAGAACACCAGCCGGCCCGCTCCGCCGAAGCCGCCGGACTCCTCACGGGGCCGCCGCAGGTCGATGGAAACGCTCCCCTTCCGCTTCCAGATCATGGCCCTCCCTCCATGTGAGGTGGTGAGTGGCCGGACTGTGGGCTGTGGATGGGCTGTAGTGTTACAAGATGTGATGTTGGTTACCAGGGAGCAATCTCCTCCGCGCCAGGCCGGAGCGCTTTGGAGTAGCACTCCGAAAAGCCTGATCGATCGTCTCGACCCGTGTGACGCCACGGTAACGGTGAGAATACGCGCTCTCTCCATGATGCGAACGTGAGGCAACGGATGTTCCGCTGCCGTGACAGACTAGGAGAGATAATCATGAGACATGCACGCACACTATTCATGACCGTCATCGCCGCCCTCCTTGCGGGCTGCGGCGACAACGACCCGATGGGCCCCGCGCGAACGGCGGAGGAATTCGACTGGACGGGGGCCGTCGCGCAAGGCGAGAGGATCGAGATCAACAACATCAGCGGCGATGTGCGGGCGTCGTTCACCTCGGGCAGCGAGGTCGTC
>JBDHAL010000151.1:0-8215 GCA_039588075.1 Gemmatimonadota bacterium
GACGAATGGCCAAGAACGGTAGCGTAAAGGTCGGAGTCGTCGGCTGCGGCGCCATCGCGCAACTCGTCCATATCCCCGTCATCTCGGATGTGGAAGGCAGCGACGTTGTTGCCGTCTGCGATGACAACTACCCAAAGGCCGAGCTTGTCGCGGAACGCTTCGGGATCGGCAGCGCCTATCCCTCTATCGAAGAACTTCTCGAACACCGCGAGCTAGACGCCGTTGTCGTCTGCACGCCCTCCATGCTTCATGCCCAACACACCGAGCAGGCGCTGCAGGCGGGAGCCAACGTCCTTTGCGAGCGGCCCCTGGGGACCGGCAAGCAGCAGGTCACCCAGACGCTGAAGATCGCGAGAAGCTCCGGCCGCAGCCTGATGGTGGCCAACAACCACCGGTTCCGCCCCGATGCGTGGGCGCTGCGGCGGTTCATCACGGCGGGCGAGCTGGGTGAGGTTTTTCATGTCCAGACCAGCTGGCAGCGGCGGCGGGCCCGGCGCCCGCGCGTCAGCGAGTGGCGCATGAGCCGCGAATCCGGCGGCGGCGTGGTCATGGATCTGGGTGTCACGAACATCGACGCCTGCCTCTGGCTGCTCGGATACCCGGCACCGGAGCGTTTGACGGCGTACCTGCTCGACCGCGATGAGGATGGTGTGGACGACTCGGCGGTGATACTGATGCGGCTGGAGGGGAATGTGACCTGCAGCGTAGAAGTCAGCTGGGACCTCGCCGCGATTAAGGACCGGCACACGCTGGTCGCGCTCGGCTCCGAAGGGTTCGGCTCGCTCTCGCCGTTTGTCGTTCAAAAAGAGACTGCCGGGGGAAAGGTCGTCGACGTCACCCCACGCCTCGCGCCCGGGACGGAGAACGTCTACACAGCATCGTACCGCCGCGAGCTCGACTACTTCTTCAGCGTTGTCCGCGGTGACCGGGAAGAGCCGCTGCCGGAAGAGCAGGAAGTCCTGATGGGCATCGTCGACGCTTGCTACCGTTCCTCGGAAGAAGGGCGCGAGATCAGCCTGTGAAGCACCCGGTTCTTCCGCGCGGTGCGGAGCTGAGCCTCCCGGTGGTCAGCGCTGTTTTGCTGACTCTGTCATTTCCTCCGTTTCATCTGCTGGTCCCGCCGTTCATAGCGCTGGTTCCCTATCTCGTCTTTGTGGGACGGGCGCCGCAGGACGCGGAGGGAACGACCTCGGTCCGGCGGGCGACCTTCTGGATGGGCGTCGTCTTCTACGGCACGCTGCTCTATTGGCTGTTCGCGGCACTCGTCTATTACACTTGGCTCGCGCTGCTCGGCTATTTTATCACCGTAGTGGTGCTGGCGATCCTGCTTAGCGGTGCCGGCTGGGCCATTCACGTCTTCCGTTCGCGCTTTTCGATCCCGTTCTGGGTTTCGGTGCCCGTCTTCTGGACGGCGGTAGAGTGGCTTCGCGCGCACCTCGGTGAGATCTCGTTCCCGTGGCTGGGACTGGGCCACTCGCTTACCGGCTTCCCCTGGGCCGTCGGGTTCGCCGACATCACCGGGGCTCGCGGGGTTTCGGTCTGGCTTTTGGCGATCAACGGCGTCGCAGCCGAGTGGTGGACCGCCGGCGTCAAGCAGCGCGCCCGGCGCTACGCGCCGGCGCTGGCGCTGCTCATCGCCCTGCCGCTGGCGTACTCCCTGGTTCGCTGGAGCACGCTGGACATGCGGCCCGCCGCCCGCGTCCTCGTCGTCCAGCCGAACGTGCCGGAGGACTTGAAGCTGGATCGACAGGCTGCGAAAGACAGCGCCCGGGTTTCGCTCGGCGCGCTGACGATGGAGGCTGTGGCGGCCGACACGGCGATCGATCTCATGGTGTGGCCCGAGGCCGCCTTGCCCGACTTCTACACGTACGACCGAGACTGGTCGCTCTGGGCGGCCTCCACGGCGCGGCGACAGGGTAAGGCGCTTCTGTTTGGAACGCTGGACTTGAAACGCGGCGCGAACTCCCTCGACTACTACAACGCCGCCCTCTACCTGGACCGCAGCGGCTCCAACGCCGGCGTCTATCGGAAGCACAAGCTGGTTCCCGTCGCCGAGCGAGTCCCGTTCGTGCCGACGCGCTGGATCCACATCACGCGCCTGGAGGGCCGTGACTGGCGGCTTCCGCTTCTGGGTAACGTAGGGAGCCTTATGCGCTGGTTCGGCGGCTACAGCCGCGGCAACGAGCAGCCCCTGATGGAGATCGACGAGTCCGGCTTCGGCGTGCTCATCTGCTACGAGTCGATCTTCCCCGGCCTCTCCCGAAGCTATCGCCGGGGTGGGGCGGATTTTCTCGTCAACATCACCAACGATGCGTGGTTCGGCCGCCAGCGGCCCTGGTGGAGCCGCACCAGCGCCCTGCAGCAGCACCCCGCGCACCTGGTCATGAGAGCCATAGAGAACCGGATCGGGATCGCCCGCTCCGGCAATACCGGCGTCTCCATGTTTGTCGATCCACGCGGCGCGAAGCACGAAGTGACCGATCCGTTCGTAGCCGATGCCCGCGCCGCCGACGTTATGACCACTGACGGAACGACCCTGTATACCCGCTTGGGTGACTGGCCGGGCTGGCTGGCGGCGGCCGGGGCCGTGCTCCTCCTCCTCTACGCCTGGTGGCAGGCTCCCGGCGGATTCTCCAGGTGGATCCGGCGTCGAGAAGCCTGACTTGCCCGGCCAACCCGGCCTGATAGATTTGAGTGCGGGACACGGCCCCCGATGGGGCCGTTACTTTTCCTACGAAAAACGCGGATCAGGATAGTCGGATGAAGGAAGGAATTCACCCGGAGTACCAGACTGCGGTGGTGACCTGCGCCTGCGGGAACTCGTTCACCACCCGCTCTACGATGGAGTCCATCCACGTGGAGATCTGCTCCCGCTGCCACCCGTTCTTCACCGGCCGGCAGAAGCTGGTTGACACGGCCGGCCGTGTGGAGCGGTTCCGCCGCAAGTACGGTGAGGGCGGCGCGAAGCCCAAGAAGTCCAAGAAGTCGAAGGCGGCCGAGCCCGCCTCCGACGCTGAGACGGTCGCGGCCACGGCCAGCGACGAGTCCGAGTAACTTCCGAGGCGCGCCGCCAGCGTGCGCGGCGATTCCATGTCGGGTTCCGCCCGGCTGATTCAACAGGCCCGAGCCGCCGTAGAGCGTCGCGAAGAGCTCGGACGGCAGATGGCCGACCCAGAGGTCATCGCCGACCCCGAGCGCCTGCGTGTGCTGGCCCAGGAGCACGCCGGGCTGGAGCGGACCGCCGAAGTTGGTGCCCGGCTTCTGAAGCTCAGGGAGGAGCTGGAAGAGGCTCGGGAGCTTGGCCAGACCGCGGATGAAGCGGACCTGCGAGAGCTAGCGCGGGCCGAGGCGAATGAGCTGGAGGAGAAGATCAGCCGGCTCGAGGCCGAGGCCCGCGATTTGTTGGCCCCTCGCGACCCTCTCGACGACCGGGCGGCGGTGATCGAAATCCGGGCGGGGACGGGCGGCGACGAAGCCGGGCTTTTCGCCGCCGACCTTCACCGCATGTACGCCCGCTACGCCGAGAAGCAGGGCTGGAAGGTGGAGATCCTCTCCAGCAGCGAAGGGACGCTGGGCGGCATCAAGGAAGTCACCTTCGTGGTTCGGGGAAAGAATGCCTTCGGGGCGCTACGCAACGAATCCGGCGTTCACCGGGTTCAGCGCGTGCCGGAGACGGAGAGCCAGGGCCGAATCCACACATCGGCCGCAACGGTGGCGGTCCTGCCGGAGGCCGAAGAAGTCGACGTCGAGATTGCAGCCGAGGACCTGAAGGTCGACGTCTACCGTTCTTCCGGGCCCGGCGGCCAGAGCGTCAACACCACCGACTCCGCCGTACGCATCACTCATATCCCCACCGGCCTCGTGGTCACCTGCCAGGACGAGAAGTCGCAGCACAAGAACAAGGCGAGGGCCATGAAGGTCCTGCGCAGCCGCCTGCTCGACATCAAGATCGCAAAGCAGGAGGCCGAGCGTGCGGCTGAGCGTCGCTCGCAGGTGGGCACCGGCGACCGATCAGCTAAGATTCGCACCTACAACTTCCCACAGAGCCGGGTCACCGACCATCGCATCGGTCTCACGCTCCACCGCCTGCCGGCTATCCTCGACGGGGACCTCGATCAGCTGCTCCGCGAGCTGCGCGAGGCGCGAACTGAAGAACGGCTGACAGCTTGATGGCCGTTCAGCTCGCCGTGGCCGACGCTCTCGAGCGAGGCTGTGCGGATCTGAGGAAGCGTGCCGGCGAAGACGCCCGCCGCGAAGCCCTTTTTCTACTGGCCGGTGTTCTCGACCTCGCTCCCGGCCGCCTGGCCCTGGTGCGCGACCGCGTGCTCGAGCCACTCGAGCTGGAAGAGTATCTCTCCCGGCTGGCGCGCCGCGCAGCCGGCGAGCCGCTGCAGTACATCGAAGGCCGGGCCGCCTTCCGCCAGCTCGATCTCCGCGTCGACTCGTCGGTTCTGATACCACGGCCCGAAACGGAACAGCTGGTCGACCGCGTTCTTCAATGGTCCGAGGGGAAACAGGGGTTGACGGCCCTCGATCTTGGCACCGGCTCGGGAGCGATCGCCATCAGCCTGGCACAGGAGGGGCCCTTCGACAGGGTGGTCGCCGTTGACATCTCGCCCAAAGCCCTGAATGTTGCCCGGGAAAATACGGCAGAAGCAGGTGTGGCGGAGCGGATCGACCTGCGCCTGGGTTCGCTCTACGGGGCGTTGCGCCCGGATGAGCGGTTTCACGCGATCGTCTCGAATCCGCCCTACATCGCCAGCAACGAAGCCGCTTCGCTGCCGGAAGAGGTGCGCGAATGGGAGCCGGGGTTGGCGCTGTACGCCGGTGCGACGGGCCTCGAGTTCATCGAGGAGATCATCGCAGGGGCGCCCCCCCGCACCCTGGCGGGCGGCCTGCTCGCCCTCGAGCTGGCGCCCGCTGTCGCGGGTGCGGCGGCAGCGCGGGTGTTGGATGATCCGCGCTACGGCGACCCGCGGGTGCTGAACGACCTTGCCGGTCACCAGCGCATTCTGCTGGCGGAGCTGAAGCACGAAAGTTAACCGCAGCCTATCGAGCGTTAGCGATGCAGGCGGTGA
The DNA here is from genome assembly GCA_039588075.1 of Gemmatimonadota bacterium. Lineage (GTDB taxonomy): Bacteria > Gemmatimonadota > Gemmatimonadetes > Palauibacterales > KS3-K002 > JBDHAL01. Next base: position 5,079 of record JBDHAL010000151.1, read on the forward strand.
GGAAGGCATTCGAGCGTCGAGTGGTCGCGATCTTCAATCCGATCATCGACTGGTTGGTGCGAAAGCGCGTCCACCCAAACGTACTCAGCACGATCGGTTTCGTGGTCACGATGAGCTCCGCGTTCGCTTTCGGTTACAATCACATCCGAACGGCGGGCGTGCTCATTCTGTTGGGCGGCGTCTTTGACGTCTTCGACGGGCGAGTCGCGCGCGCAACGGGCCTCGCCTCGAACTTCGGGGCGTTCTATGACTCCACGCTCGATCGCATTTCCGAGATAGCCGTCTACATCGGGCTGCTCTCTCTCTACAACACGTATCACCCGCAGCTCGGCGATGTCGGAACCATTTACGCGATCATGCTGGCCATGGGCGGCTCGTTGATGATCAGCTATACCCGCGCCCGTGCCGAGGCGCTCGGCATCGACTGCAAAGTCGGACTGATGCAGCGGGGCGAGCGTGTCGTGATGATCGGACTGGCGGCGTTGCTCTTCGGCGGTGAGTCGTCGGGGCTCGCGCTGCGCGTCGTCATCATCGCGGTCGCCATACTGACGATACTGACCGCGTTCCACCGGATCATCTGGGTTTATCAGTACACCCGACAAGCGAAACGCGAGGAGCCCTGAGTCGTGACGGGGATTCAGTAATCAACACTCGACACTCGGGTATCGGGTATCAAGTTCTCCGAACACTTGATACCCGATACCCGAGTGTCGAGTGTTGAGTGTTGAAATGAGACGAGAAAGGAACGAGATGAGCCAAAAACCGAAAATCGAAAAGCCGAAGGGCAAGCTCGGCGTTCTGTTGCCGGGCCTCGGCGCAGTGGCGACGACCTTCATAGCCGGAGTCGAGGCAACGCGCCGCGGCGTCGGCAGTCCCATCGGATCGCTCACACAGATGGGCACGATCCGTCTCGGCAAACGCACCGATCAGCGGATGCCGCTGATAAAAGAATTCGTCCCGCTCGCCGAGCTCGACGATATCGAGTTCGGCGCTTGGGATCCGATCCCCGACGACGCGCTGAAGTCGGCGCAGACTTGCGGCGTGCTTCGGGAAGGTGACTTGCGCCAGGTCAGCGACTTTCTCTCCACGATCCAGCCAATGCCCGCCGTCTTCTCCAGCGACTACGTCAAGAAGCTCGACGGGCCCAACGTCAAGAAGGGGAAAAACAAGGGTGAGTTGGCGGAGCAGCTGCGCGAGGACATCCGGAAATTCAAGGCGGAGAAACAATGCGACCGTCTGGTCATGGTGTGGTGCGCGTCGACGGAGGTCTTCCTCAGCCCGGGGCCCGTGCACGAGTCTATCGAAGCCTTCGAGAAGGGGCTCGAGGAAGACGATCCTGGCATCGCTCCCTCGATGATCTATGCCTACGCCTCGATCATGGAGGGCGTACCGTTCGCCAACGGCGCTCCCAACCTGACGGCCGACATCCCGGCACTGTTGCAGCTGGCGAAAGAGAAGCGGGTGCCCATCGGCGGCAAGGACTTCAAGACCGGCCAGACGCTGATGAAGACGATCCTCGCGCCCGGCTTCAAGGCGCGGATGCTCGGCCTCAGCGGCTGGTTCTCCACGAACATTCTCGGTAATCGTGACGGCGAGGTACTCGACGATCCCGAGAGTTTCAAGACCAAAGAGGAGTCGAAGCTCGGTGTGCTCGAGCACATACTCCAGCCGAGCCTTTACCCCGAGCTTTACGGTGAACTGTATCATAAGGTGAGGATCAACTACTATCCGCCGCGCGGTGACAACAAGGAAGGGTGGGACAACATCGACGTCATCGGGTGGCTGGGGTACCCGATGCAGATCAAGATCGATTTCCTTTGCCGCGATTCCATCCTGGCGGCGCCCATCGTCCTCGACCTGGCGCTGTTCTTCGACCTGGCCCAGCGAGCCGGCATGAGCGGCATCCAGGAGTGGCTCTCGTTCTACTTCAAGAGCCCGATGACCGCACCCGAGCTTTACCCCGAGCATGACCTCTTCATCCAGCTGACGAAGCTGAAGAACACGCTCAGGTGGCTCATGGGGGAAGAGACGATCACGCACCTCGGCGTGGAGTACTACGACGAGTATCAACGGGACACCTAAGCCACTCGATGCGTCTCCCGGCGGGCTGTTCATCGCCTTCGAGGGGATCGAGGGCTCGGGCAAAAGCACGCAGATCCAGCTGGTGGCCGACGCGCTGCGCGAGTCCGGCATCGATCCCATCGCAACGCGGGAGCCCGGTGGAACCGCGGCGGGCGAGGCGATCCGCGCCGTAGTCCTCGACGAGGGCCTGCGTCTCGACGCCGTCGCCGAGCTGCTGCTCATGCTCGCCGCGCGCTCGGTCTTCGTCGGCGAAATCGTGCGCCCGGCGTTGGAGCGTGGAGAGATCGTGCTGACCGATCGCTACGACCTCTCCTCTTTCGCCTACCAAGGCGGGGGGCGCGGACTATCGATTGACGCGATCAAAGGGCTGAACGAGGTGGCCACCGGGGGGCTGCGTCCCGATCTCTGTATCGTCCTCGACGTCGATGTCGGCGACGGCCGGTCTCGCGGGCGCAGCCACGCCACGGACCGGATAGAAAACGAGGGCCAGGAGTTCCACGAGCGGGTGGCCCGGGCCTACCGGGAGCTGGCCGGCGCCGATCCCGATATTGCGCTGGTGGACGGCCGGCCAGAGATTGGGGAGGTGTTTGCCGCGGTTTGGGAGAACCTCTCGGCTCGCTTCCCTGAAACATTCCAGCCGCGTCGGTGTTAGTAGAAGGACGTGGGGTGACCCGCCCTAAGAATAGAACGGAATCGGAGGAGCAAATGCGGTTCAAGAGATCGTTCTGGACGCCTGCCGCCATCGGCCTGATCGCCGTGGTCACGGGAGGCTGGCTGGTCCAGCAGGCCGGAAGCGGCAACGTCTATCTGAAGAACAGGCTCTTGCAGGACGTCCTGCGAACGGTTTCCGATCGCTACGTCGATGAGCTCGATCCGGCCGACCTCTATGACATGGCCATCGATGGTCTCCTCGAGCAACTGGGCGACCCCCACTCCACATTGCTACGCCCCGAGGACTATTCGGAGCTCAGGCTCACCACTACGGGCAACTACGGCGGACTCGGGATCCGCATCGACAAGAAGGACGACTGGATTACGGTCGTTCAGACGCTCCC
>JBDHAL010000152.1:0-8110 GCA_039588075.1 Gemmatimonadota bacterium
AGCGCTGCCGCGGACGTCGTCGCCGGCAACCACGGCCAGGCCACCGACGCCCAGGCCGTGGATCGACCCTTGGCCCGCGACCAGGGCGAGGCCGCTGGCCGCGATCCCCTCCACGCTCCGTTCGGCCACCGAAGCCAGGCCGCCGACGCTGATCCCCGTCAGCCGGCGCCCCGAGACGACAGCCAGGCCACCGACGTTGATTCCGCCGATCGAGCCCTCCGATACCGTCGCCAGCAGCGATGCGTTCAGGCCGTACATCGGGCCTCCGGCCACCACCGCCAGGCCGCCCACGTTGCCGCCGACGATCGACCCTTCCGATACCAGCGCCAGGCCGCCCACGTTGATCCCCGCCTGGTCGCGACCCGACACCAGGGCCAGGCCGCCCACGTTCAATCCGTTGAGCCCGCCTTCCGACACCAGGGCCAGGCCACCGACGTTGATCCCCGTCTGGCTGCCCTGCGACACCATCGCCAGACCGCCCAGGCTGATCCCACTCGCGCTGCCCTCCGACACCAGCGCCAGACCGCCGAAGTTCACTCCGGTCAGCGAGCCCTCCGACACCAGGGCCAGCAGGCTCAGGTTGATCCCCGTCATGCTGCCCTGCGAGACCCCGGCGAGCCCTCCAACGTTGATCCCGTTCAGGCTGCCTTCGCTGACCACCGCCAGCCCCCCGACGTTCACCCCGTTCAGCGAACCCTCGCTGATCGCGGCCAGCAAGCCGAACGTGAGGCCCGTGGCGCTCCTTCCGACCAACGTCGCGCCAAGCCCCAGCGAGAACCCGTTGATGTAGTCGGCGGATGGAAATAGCCCTATGGCCAAACCGTTGATCGTTCCACCGGGCGAGCACATCCAGTCGTCGTCGCAGAAACCACCCTTCGGCTTCCAAAGCGTGAAGTTGATCCCGTTGATTTCGTGGAGGCGCGTGTCACTCCAATTGATCCTCAGGCCGTTGATGCGCTCCGAGTTGCCGATACCGAGGCCCGAGCAATCGATCGCCAGGTTGAGACCACCGCCGCAGCCGTCCTGCGCGTAAGCCGTGGACGATGCGGTCGTGATGATTGCAGCCACGAGAAACATGAGTCGCCGTCGCATCGACGTTCCGCCTTTTGTCTTTGGTGGGTTTCCCCGCTGTGGGGTTGAGGGGCCAATCGCTGCACCCTACGTGCCGCGCCTGGCGCGTGTTTCAGCCACGGTCCTTCAGGCGGATTAGGCCCGCCGCCAGCCCGGTTCGTCTCACCACGTTCCCGTCCAGGTCGGTCTCGGTTCCCGAGGCCTTCTTGGGCCAGGAGACCCAGATCATTCCGCTGGCGCCGATCTTCTCGCGCAACGCGGTCAGGCGGCGTTCCGGAAGTCCCGCTTGATTCCCAGCTTGCGCAGCAACGGCGTATCGGAATAGCCGGCGTTCGGCATCTTACCCTCCAAATCGGTCGAGGCCTTCAGGTCTAGCCGCAACGACCAACCAGTAGTAATTATAAGAGTACAATCGTGCCAGCCAGGAGGGAGCCGGCATGCTGAGTATCAAGAAGATCCTCTACCCAACGGACTTCTCCGAATGCGCGGGCCACGCCCTGCCACACACGGTGCACCTGGCGGAGCGCTTCGGAGCGGAGCTTCACCTGCTCCATGCACTGGTCCTGCACGAGGCGGACCCGGGTAACGCCGCTCACAGCCTGCCCAACATGGAAGAGCTCTATCAGGTCCTGGAAGACCATGCCCGGGCCCAGATGGATGCCGCCATGCAAGAGCACGCCAAGCGCGGGTTCACCATCCGGCGCGCCCAGCTTCGTGGCATCTCGGCGCCTGGCGCGATCCTCGACTACGCCGCGGATAACGAGATCGACCTCGTCGTCATGGGCACCCACGGGCGGCGCGGACTGCGCCGGCTGCTCCTCGGTAGCGTGGCCGAGGAAGTCGTGCGACTCGCCCCCTGCCCCGTGCTCACCGTCCCCGAGCACGAGCATGGAGCAGCGGCCGGTCACGTAGAACGCATACTCGTCCCGGTCGACTTTTCCGAGCACGCCGTGCTCGCTATCCGATATGCCCGGGAACTCGCTGCCCTCTACGGCGCTCACCTCCACTTGCTCCACATCGTCGACGAAGTGATCTACCCGGACTTCTACCCACCCGTGATGCCCTCCGGCGGTACCATCAACGAGGAGCTCCGCGATCAATCCGTAGAGCGGCTTCGTACCCTCATGGCCGACGCCAACGCTCCCCCGGACAGAACCGACGTCCACGTTCGGTCGGGACGCGCCGCCCCGGAGATCGCGCAGTTCGCCGAGCAGCAGGCCGCCGACCTCATCGTCATCGCCAGCCACGGACTCACCGGCATCAGCCACATGTTGTTGGGCAGCGTCACCGAGCAGGTAGTGCGGAGGGCGCCCTGCCCCGTCTTCACCGTCAAGACCTTCAGCAGGACGCTGTTCCTGGATCAGTAGCCAAGTACGAAAAAGCCCGAAGCTAGATGCTCCGGGCTCTTCTCGTTCCCGCTGTCCGTTTGCCGGGAACGCCCACTTCCTTTTCTAAACGAGCTTGGGCGAACCTACCAGTCCTCGTGCGATTAGCCCCAACCAATCTTTTTCCGGCAGACCCACCCAAGCTCGTTTTTTATGCGCCCGCTCGACCTCAGCAAGCTGTTAAGTAAGCCCGGGTAGACCTACCAGTCCTCGTGCGATTAGCCCCAACCATCTTTTCCAGCAGGCTACCCGGACTCGTCTGTTTTTCTGCTCGCCTCTCCAAAAGAAAAGCCCGGGAAACCTGCCAGTCCTCGTGCGATTAGCCCCAACCATCTTTTCCGGCAGGCTACCCGGGCTCATTTGACTCCACTATCCGCTAGGTGCTCTTGGCACCGTATCGTGCACCAAGCAGCGTGGACGCCGATTCTAAGGGCACAACTCGTACCACTTTCCTCGCCTCCTCCCGAATCCCTTGCCAGTAAACACTTTACAGACCCGGCCCACTTCCGCGCTCCCGCTGACGGCGGGACAGCTTGCCACACACCGGGACAGCGCCGTGACCTTTCAATGGACCCTCCGCCCCATCCCGATCCAGCCGAATACGTGATAGCCTCTTGCGATAAAGCATAAGAAGAAGGACTTTCAGGTGTGGCACTTTGCCCCAACCCTGGGGAAGAGTACCCGGAAGAACGAGTGCCAGGAGAGGAAGACCACCACAGGCCGAATCGCGCAATGCGTTGCAAATACGCCAGTTATGACTTTCATCTTGGAGCCGGGGCCGCCCGACGAACGGCGCGGCACGGAACCTTCATTACTGGATTCCAAAGTATGACTGTGGACTTGGGAGGATTTGCTGGCGTTGGACATGACGATCCTGAACAGCTTGCCGGACCCGATCTTCTTCGTGGATCGGGAGGGCCGGCTCACGTACCTGAACCGGGCCTGCGAATCGGTATTCGGGCAGCCGCCGGACCAGGTGCGGGGGCGTTGCCTGACGGAGCTCTTGGGATCGGAGGTTGACGAGGGTCTGCAGGCGCTGTTGAGCCCACCGCCGCGCGAGGTGAGATCGGCCTCGCTGCCGTCGGTGCGAATTGGGAGCTCGTTTTGGGATGTGCGCGTGACGCCGGGATCGAGCGACATGACGGCGGTCTATTGCATACCCACAGCGGCCCACCAATCGCGCTGGCCGGAAATGCTGGCCGACTCGGCGGACGCGATCTGGGCCTTGGACGACGAAGAGAAGATCATCGCGTGGAACCGGGGGGCGGAGGAAATCTTCGGCTACACGTCGGACGAGATGGTGGGCGAGCCGGTCACACGATTGATCCCGGCGGATCTGATCGAGCTGCGGGAGCCGGAGAGACTGCGGGCGGCGCTGCTTGAGTTGGGGGCGGTCCGCGATTACCAGACGCGACGGCTGAGCAAAGACGGGCGCGACGTGGAAGTCAGCCTGACTCGGACGCTGACGCGCAACGGAAAGAAGAACGGCGACAGCCTGTCGAGCCTGACGATCTTGCTCGACCTATCTCAGCGACGCCAGATCGAGCGGCAGGTGATCGAATCGGAGAAGATGGTGACGCTGGGCCAGCTCGCGGCGAGCGTGGCTCAGGAGATCGGGGCGCCGCTCACGTCGATCGGTATCGTCGTCGAGAAGCTAATGAAATCGGACTTGGGCGACGGTGACGCGGCGAAACAGCTGGAAACCGCCGCCCAACAGCTGAACCGGATCGCGCGGTTGACTCACGGGTTGGTGGAGCTGGCCAAACCCGGCGAGTTGCACCTGTCGGGCGTCCAACTTCGCGAGGTACTGGACCGTTCGCTCGAGCTTATCGGAGCGTCGCTCGAGCGAGCCGATGTGTCGGTGGAGATTCACGTCGATGAGTCGCTACCGCAGATACTCGCCGATGCCGGCCAGCTGCAGCAGGTATTCCTCAACCTGTTGATGAACGCGCAGCGGGCGTTGGAGAAATCGGGCGGCGTGGTGCGAATCGAGGCCGAGCTGGCCCGCGGCCTCCCTGTCGTCGGTCGGCCCATGCGCAAGGTCATACGGGTCGAACTGAGCGACAACGGGCCTGGAATCGACAAGGCGGACCTGCATTACATCTTTGCGCCTTTCTTCTCGCGGTCCGGAGGGTCCGGGCTGGGTCTGGCGCTGGCGAAACAGATCATCCACGCGCACGGCGGGACGATCGAGGCGCAGTCGATACCGAATAACGGTGCAAATTTCACGATTCTCTTACCGGTAGATACAGATGCATGACGAGGCGGGAGCAGTGGAGGTCGAGGCGAAGGTCCTGGTGGTTGAGGATGACGAGGTCCTCCGTCAACTCCTGATCGATGTGTTGAACGACCGGGGCTATCAGGTCGAGGCCGCCGAGACAGGCGAAGAAGGCCTGAAGTCCATGGAGCAGGATGTGTTCGACATCATCCTGCTGGACATCAACCTACCCGGCATGGACGGGATGGACGTGCTTCGACTCGTCCCCGCCCGGCAGCCGGACACGCAGGTCGTGATGATGACGGCGTTCGGCACCGTGGACACCGCGGTGGAAGCGATGAAGCAGGGCGCCTTCGACTACATCAACAAGCCGTTCAGCACCGAGGAGCTCGTGTTGACGATCCGCCGCGCCCTCGAAGAGCAGGACCTGCGACGCGAAGTCGCTCGGCTGCGCCAGCGGGCGCGTGGCGCCGGCGGCGACATTCAGATCGTTGGCAAGAGCACCGCGATCGAGCGCGTGCTGGACCTGATTGCCCGGGTGGCGCCGAGCCGCGCCACCGTCCTGATCACCGGCGACACGGGCACGGGTAAGGAACTCGTGGCGCGTGCCGTCCACGAGGCCAGCAACCGCAACAACAAGCCGTTCATGCCGATCAACTGCGCGGCGATCCCGGAGAACTTGCTGGAGTCGGAGCTCTTCGGGCACATGAAGGGTGCCTTCACCGGGGCGATACAGAACAAGAAAGGCCTGTTCGAGGAGGCCTCCGGTGGCACCGTCTTCCTGGACGAGATCAGCACCATGTCGATGTCGCTGCAGCCCAAGCTGCTGCGGGTGCTGCAGGAGTACACGATCATGCGGGTGGGCGGCCGCCAGCCGATACCCGTCAACATCCGGCTCATCGCGGCCACCAACCTGGACCTCAAGAAACGCGTCACCGACGGCGAGTACCGCGAGGACCTGTACTACAGGCTCAACGTGTTCCCCATCGAGGTGCCGCCGCTGCGCGAGCGCAGGGAGGACATCCCCCTGCTCTCCAATTTCTTCATCGGGAAGTACTCAGAGCTGTACCAAATCGACCCGCCCAAGCTACCGGCGCGTACGCTCGACCGCATGATGGGCTACGCCTGGCCCGGCAACGTGCGCGAGCTCGAGAACTTCGTCGAGCGGGCCGTCGTCCTGCACGCCAGCGGCGGCAGCGGTGCCATCGGCTTCGAGCTCCCCGACGACGCCGAAGAGCAGGAGGACGGGACCAACATCCTGGATGAAGCGCAAAAGAAGCGTTGGACGTTTGAAGATCTGGAGCGAGAGTATATCTTCCGGGTACTCGAGAGCGTGCGCTGGAAGAAGACGGAGGCTGCAGAGATTCTCGGTATCGACCGGCGCACCCTCTACCGCAAGCTAAAGAGATATGAGAACGAGGGTGCCCGCACTCCGGAATGAAGAACCCTACAAGCTCACGTGAAGCCAGACTGCGCGCTCTCGTCGACGTCGGCCGCGCCGTAAGTGCCTCCCTGGCGCACGAGGAGATCCTGGCACAAATCTGCGATCACGCCGCACGGCTGCTGGGCGCCGAGTCGGCGGTCATGACCGAGCGCCTCGATGACTGCGACGCCGGCTCCAGTCCCTGCCTCAAGGTCGTGGCGACGAGCCCGGACGCCAGCATCGGGCTCGGCGAGTTCCTTTCCATGGAGGGCAGCCTCAACGGTGTTGCCATCACGCAGCGCCGCACGATCATCGTCAACGACGTGATGAGCGACGCCCAGGCGGATCACGCGATGGCGACCAAGCTGGGCGTTCGCCAGGAAGTCATCTCACCGCTCTACTACGGCGACAAGCCGCTCGGGACCATCTTCGCGTTCAATCCGCTGGAGGAAACTCAGTTCGAGGAGGACGATGGCGAGATCCTCGAGGCGCTGGCCGCCCAGGCCGCCATCGCGCTCCACAACGCACATATCTTCGAGTCTGAGCAGAGACGCCTACAGGAACTTACAGTCCTGCGCGCCGCCCAGGACGACAACGTCCAGCGGCTCCAAGCTCTCGTACGCGCCGGGATGGCGCTCAACAGCACGCTCTCGTTGGAAGAGGTTCTGCAGACGGTCGTCGACTCCGCCCGCGAGGTGATCAACGCCCGTTATGCGGCGCTCGGCGTTCTGAATAGCAGCGGCAAGACCCTCGAGCGTTTCCTTCACTCGGCCATGGACCCGAGCGCCTTCAACAACATCGGGCGCTGGCCCACCGGCGGCGGCACGTTGGGAATCATGCTCGAAAAGGCCCGGACCATCCGCCTCGAGGACCTCCAGCGACATTCCGATTTTGCCGGCTTCCCGGAGGGCCATCCGCAGATGCACTCGCTGCTCGGCGTTCCGATTCGCACGGGCGCGCGCGTGTTCGGCAACCTGTACCTGACCGAGAAGATCGGAGCGGATGAGTTCAGCGAAGAGGACCAGGAGCTGGCCGAGCTTCTGGCCGCCCAAGCCGCCATCGCCGTCGAGAACGCCCACTTGGCCGAACAGCGCGGCCAGTTCCTCGCTATCGTCAACCACGAGATCAAGAACGCCGCCGCCGGCGTCGTCGGCTGGACCGAGCGGTTGCGCAAGCTCTCGGTGGACGACGACGGGGGCGATCGCATCAACGAAAGCATCGGCTACGCCTACGAGGGCGCCCAGCAGCTTCACCGCCTCGTCGTCGATCTGCTCGACCTCAGTCGAATCGAGGCACACCAGCTTCAGCTCGATCTGCAGCAGGCCGATCTCAGGGCGCTCGTCAGGGAAGTTGCGGGGACCGTCAAGGCCACGGCCGAGCGCCACGATATCGAACTGCAACCCTTCGGCCTCGAGCAACGCGTCATCCTTTACACAGATCCGACTCGCGTACGACAGATCCTCCTCAACCTCATCTCCAACGCCATCAAGTTCACAAAACCCGGAGGCCACATCGACTTGAGCCTCGCCCCCTGCAAGCGCGGCTGGGCGATCACCGTCCGCGATAACGGGCCCGGCATCGATCCCGAACTCGGCGACCGCGTTTTTGAAGCTTATCGCGGCACTGCCGAGAAACCGTCAAAGAGCGGAGCCGGCCTCGGCCTCGCCATCTCCCGCCAACTCGCCCGCCTGCTCGGCGGCGAGCTTTCCTGCATCCAGGACGGCGCGCCCGGCGCCTGCTTCCAGCTCTGCCTGCCCGACAAACCCAACAACCATCATCGCGACGCGCCGGATAGCTGATCTTCCCGCTGTGGCAGAACCGCACAATGCTCGACATGTCGGGGCAGTATGTCCCCTGAGGGCGAAGCGCCGGTTGCGGGAGCCGCACCTGTAAGCCGTTGTAGTACAACAGGTTACTTGGATCGACCAAAACGGCACGATTCATTCCATAGGTGTGACCTGGGAGAGTGAGCATTGACCGAGGCATCGAAGGAGCAGTGACAGCCAGCCGGAT
>JBDHAL010000153.1:0-18196 GCA_039588075.1 Gemmatimonadota bacterium
GAACGAAAGTACTTAGCAAAAGGTTCCTCAACAACTACTGAAGGGGTTCAAAACGCGGCAGGCACTTGCATTTTCGGCACGACTTATAACATATAAGACTAATCACTACTATCCCGCATTACCACAGGGAGTCGAGGAATGAAGCCGGGGGATCCGCCCTCAATTCATCGAATCGAGGTCAGCGCCGCGGAAGAGGCGCTGCGCGAGAGCGAGGCCCGTTTCAGGGCGCTGGTCGAGACGACCAGCGACTGGATCTGGGAAGTCGACGCCGACCTCATCTATACGTACGCGAGTCCAAAGGTCTTCGACCTTCTCGGCTACGGCGGATAGCGGAAGCGAGACGATTCTGCTCGTGGACGACGAAGGCTTCATACGGCGGCTCGGCGACCGGATCTTGGTGGAGTACGGGTACACCGTGATCACCGCCCCTGACGGCGAGACGGCGCTCGATCTCTATGCGGAGCGTCGAAGCGAGATCGACCTGGTGATCCTCGACTTGATGATGCCGGGGATGGGCGGCCGCCAGTGCCTCAGGAAGCTTTTCCAGTTGAATCCCGCCGCCAGGGTCCTGATCGCCAGCAGCTACGCACCGGACCAGAACGTGCAGGACGATATCGGAGAGCGGGCGCGCGGCTTCGTCGGCAAGCCCTTCACGATGAACCAGTTGCTGGCTGAAGTTCGCGGAGCCCTGGACGCTATCTGATGGTGTGCCCGGCGCGCGCCGGGAATCTCACTCGTAGCCCTTCCGCTCGAGCTCCTCATCGATCAGCTCGGCGATGACCGGGTAGGGCGCAGCGCCACCGGGAACCTGGACGCCGTTCACGAGAACGAAGGGCGTGCCGCTGAGTCCGATTCGATTGGCTTCCCGCATATCGCTCTCGATCTGCGGGGTGTGTCGCGGCGACGCCAGGCACGCGTCGAACGCCCCCTGGTCGAGGCCGATCCGGCCCGCCTTCTCTTTCAGCGCCTCCCTATCGAGCTGGCTCTGCTCGGAGAACATCAAGTCGTGCATCTCCCAGAACCGCCCCTGGTCGTTGGCGCAGAGCGAAGCGACCGCTGCCGCGTACGCGTTGGCATGGATGTCCAGGGGGTACTGCCGGTACACGACCCGCAGACGGTCGCCGTAGTTCTCCTTCAGTTGGTTGATCGTCTCGAAGAACCTTCCGCAGTACGGGCACTCGAAATCGGAGAACTCAACGAGCGTCACCGGCGCGTTCGCCGGGCCGAAGGCCGGGGAGTCGCCGTTGTCCAACTCCACACGTACCGGCTCGAGGAGGATAGCCAGGTCCCTGTCGCCGGCCAGCCGCTGAGCGAGACCCGATAGAAGCTGATCGCGCTTGTAGTTGACCAGGTACTCCTCGATCTGCGGCTGCATCTCCTCGACACTCCTGCCACCGAAGGCCTGGATGTTGCGCCGGTACAGGTTCACCACTTCCTCGTAGGTCACCTCGATCTTGTCGCCCGTCTCGATCTCGACCAGCTCATCCAGACTGATCCCTCGCCGCGCCGCCTCGCCCTCCAGCAACTTGTCCCTGACCGCGATATCGACGGCGGCCGCGAGCACGTCGTGCCGCTCTCGCTGGAACTCGTAGTCCATCAAAGCCAGACGGTCCAGCGTCTCGCTGTCGATGTCCGACATTTTGATCGACTCACCGTCTATCGTGGCCAGTACCTCGTTGCTTTCACGGCCCGCCGTGGAACAGCCGGCAAACAACAGAGCTGCCAGGATCAGCCATCTCGTTGTAAGCGGCTTGCCGGTCGCGCTTCCGAGTCTCGATCTCATGTCGCTTCTGCCCTTTTCCCGCAGACCTGTTGACGAATCCCCCACCATGAAACTCGCTGAGGAGCCGAATGTTCCGGGTTCCGTCGCCGCCGCTTATTGCCGGCGCTGCTCGGCCAGGGCCCGGTAGTATTCCTCGACCAGCTCGCGGTAGCTAGCGGGTACCTCGTCCGACCCGGAGAGCAACAGCTCGCGGGTATCGTCCCCGACCAGCTGGCGGCGCAGCACGTACTCGAACTCCTTCAAGCCCTGGATGATCTGTGCCTGGAGCTCGGCGATCCCTCGCGGATCGGCATAGGCGCGCCGGTTATCGAGTTGGCCCAGCTGCTCGATGATCGCGTCGAGGTCCTGGGTGTCAACCCCTTCGCGCCTCAGCTCGTCCCGCAGCTGCTGAGCTTCGTCGCGTCGCTCGCCGAATTCGCGCTGAAACTGCCGGGCATCCCCTTGTCTGAAGCGGGGCGCGCCGTCACGGCTACTGGTGTCGGGATTCCTGGCATCGCCTCCGGCTTCGCCCGCCCTCGGCTCGCCCTGTTCGCCCCCCTGCTCCTGTTGGGAGCCTTGCTCGGCGCTCTCACGCGTCCGCTCTTCCATCGACTCCAGAGAACGCGCCAGGTCCCGGGTCTGGTCGAGGGTGCGCGCCAGGCGCTGTTCCCGGGACTCGCCGATCGCGTCACGGGCTTCGGCGATCTGGTCGCGCAGCGCCTCGAGGTCCCGCTCGATGCTCTCCTCGAAGTTCTGCGCATACTCGCCCGATCGCTGTTGAACCACGCCGCGCGAGTAGCGGATCTTGTCCTCGATCTTGTCGTTCCTGATCGAGTTCGCCGCCTCCTGCAGGCGGCGCGACGCATCGCGCTGCTCGCTCCGCGCCTCGCGCGCCAGCCGGTCGAGCTGGGCCTCCAGATCGGCGACCTCTTCGGCCATCTCTTCCTTCCGCTCCATCAGCCGGCGCAGCCGCTCCGACTGCACACCGCTGGCGGACAGTCTCTCCACGTCGGACATCACGTCGCGCTGCTGTTCGGCCAGCCGTTCCGCGCGACGCAGCGCGTCATCGACGTCCCGTCGCAGGCCGGATGACCGGTTCTCATCCAACAGGCGACGCGCCTCGCGCAGGCGATCCAGCGCCTGCAGACCCTCGGAGGCGCCGCCGTTCCTCGAGTTCGCCGCCGCCTCCCGCATCCGCTCCGCGGCCTCACGAAGCTCCCTGGCCGTCTGGTTCAGCTCCGGCCTCGACTCTTCCCGCGCCAACCTCTCCAGCCGGCGCGCCAGCTCCTCCGCCTCCTCGGCGAGCTGGCGCTGCGAGCCGCCGCCGCCCGATTGGTTCTGCGATTGCCGCGCCTGCGCCCGCAAGCGCTCGTTTTCCTGCTGTTGCCGCCGCGCCAGCTCCTGGAGCTTCTGCATCGTCTCATCCAGCTGATCGTCTACCTGCTCCTGTCGACCGCGCTGGACGCTCTCGTACTGGTTGCGCTGCTTGTCCAGCTCCAGCTCGAACAGCTCGGCCAGCTCCTCCGCGTTGGCGCCACCGCCGCCGCCTCCCGGCTGACCCTGGCTGACCTGCACTTCGCGGAACGCGGCCTCGGCACGCTGCAGCTGCTGCAGCGCCCGCTGCTCGGGCGAAAGCGCTTCCTCCGGGTCGCGCTCGCCCAGCCGCTCCTCCGCCTCGCGCATCGCCTCGGCCGCCTGCGGTAGCGCCTCGGCGATCGCCTGGAAACTCGAGTCCATTCCGACTATGCCGCGGGCGTTGAGCCGCGCGACCAGGGCCTCGACCTGCTCGCGCAACCGACCCTGGGCCAGGGCGAGGATCGCCAGGTTCTCTTCGTACTCCTCGTCAGAGTACTCGTCCCTATCGCGAACCATCTTGAAGGTCGCGGCGATGACATCACGCTGCTGCTGCGACAGCGAGCTCTCGAACCCGGGCTGGCCGCCCGGCTGACCGGCCTGATCCGCCTGGCGGAAGCGGCGGTCGAACGGGCGGATCTCCATGAAGTAGATGTCGGTGGTCGTCACCTGGCGACCGCTGACGCTGTTCCCATCGGCCGCCCGGGCGTAGTACGAGATGAAGTCGCCCGGCACCAGCTCGATTTCCTCCAGGTAAAACGTGTGACCCGCGGACACGTCTTTGCGGCTTCCGGCGTAAAGCTCGAGCGTCTGCTCGGGCCCGCCGTTCACCGAGTACATCAGCTCGACGCTGCGGATGCCGTAGTCGTCCTCGGCCTCCACCTCAGTGAAGACCTCTTCGATGTTCGTCACCGTGATGTCGCGGCCCGGCTTCGCGAACGAGACCGATGGCGGCTGGTCGCTCAGCACGTCGATCAGGTAGTCCGGCGAACCGACCACGCGATCGCCGTCCGGGGTCCCGAACACGATCCGGTACATTCCGTTCCGAGTCACCCGCAGGCTGCCGGTGAGCGTTCCGTCGGGGGCCGGCGCCAACGGAAGCGAGTCACCTTCCTCCAGGACTATCGCACCGAATGTGACGGGCACCGTGGGCGTGACGAACACTCGGACTTCGGTGCCGCGGAGCGCGGCGATGTCGCCGCCGTCTTCCTGGCGCCGGGGTCGGAGGCCCGTGTAGGCCGGGAAGTGGTACTCGAGCGCCAGCTGCTGCACGTATGGAAGCTCGACCACCTCGATCCGGAACAGCGAAGAGCGAACCGCGCTCGCGTCGACGAAGTACTCCGTCTGCTCGTCGAGATCGAATAGGAAGAACACGTAGGCGCCGGCCTCCTCATCGAAGCCCATCGGGAAGCGCTCCCACTCGCCTTCCGTCCCGCGCTGTACGGAGATATCGACTTCATCGGCATCGAAGTTCTGCAGGCTCGCGACGATTCTGAGCTCCGCACCCCGGGCGACCCTCGTGTTGCCGGGCATCACGTCGATGCTATACGGGTTCTCCGGTCCCACGCCGCTCCATGGGAACAGGAAAGGCGTGCTGTGGCGCAGGAATCCCGGCGAGAGCAGCAGCACGGCCAGCGCGGCGATGGTAGAGCCGGCCAGCAGGCCGGACGACGTGGCCAGCGGCCTGGACTCCACCTGGCGTCCGTAGTTGATCGTGGCGCAGGTCGCGACCGCGTTCTCGATCAGCCGCTCGACCAGCGCCGGCGAATAGCTCTCTGAAGCATCTGCGTCGCGCGCGCCGAATTCGATGGCGCTCAGCACGCGGGTCTCGAGTGACGGCTCGTGCTCTTCGAGGTAAAGCGCGATCTGTTCATCCGAAATGCGCCGGGCCAGTGGTCGAACGAGGTACTTGTAGAGAACGAACACCAGGGCCGCGTAGGCGAAGACCCGGAACGCGATGACGGCCGACGGACTGAAGTGCAGCCGGTCCATCCCGTATGCGGAGACCAGCAGGGCGAGGGTACCCGCGCCGAGTACGATGGCGAGACCGCGAACGATGATCCTCAGCCGCCAGCGCCGTCTAACGGAGCGGATGACTCGAATGAGTTCGTCGTGACCCGATTTGGAATATCTCATCGGCATGTCCCCGCCCGTGTCAGTTCGTGGCTCGTGTTACGCGATTCGATATCAGAGTTTCGGCCAACAACAGCACCGCCGCCCCCGCCAGCAGGTACCACCAGAGCGCCTGCCGGCGCTCAAGGTCCTCGGCGGACAGTGTGATGATCGGCGCCGCCGCCGCCCCCGCCTCGGTCCTCGCGACTACCGCCCCCACCATCTCCTCCGGATCGAGCGCCGTCAGGTCCGACTCGACAGGATCCAGGTTGGCCGCCAGCACGGCAGACCGATCATCGCCATCGCCCGCGAGCCCGACCTCGTAGAACCCGGGCTCGTCCAGCCGCACGTACCAGGAGTCCTCAGCGGGGCTGATGACGGTGTTACCGCCGGTCGGACCGGCGACGAGGAGCTCGGCATCCTCGGGCAGCTCATCGGCAGCCAGCTCCGGGACGAGCGACAGGTCCACCACCTGCCCGACCGCCATCCACGAGTCGGGCTCCCTGTACCCGGCGAGGTGCTTCACGATCTCGTGGGTGAACGGTAAGAAAACAGGCTGAACGGCGAGATCGTTCCAGAAGTTCTCGAAGTCGGACGCCCAGACGAGCACGGCCCCCGCGCCCAGCCGGCCTTCGACCAGGGCGGCATCGCCATCGTCGAAGCGGGCCAGCTCGCGGCTTCCCTCCCCGCTCTGCATCATCCGGTAACGGAAGAAGCGCGCCGCTGAGAAGTCCCCGCTCCGCGGAGTCCGGAACAGGTTGAAGACCGGGTGGTCGTAGTCCAGGTAGCTCAGCGTCCCACCGCCGCCGCTCGCGCGCTCCACCGGTCCGCCGAACGACGCCGGAAGCAATGCGGTCGAGCCCTCCGGCCAGACGCCCGGCGGGTTCCGCCGGCCAAGTGCCACCAGCAGGCCGCCGCCGTCCTCGACCAGCGCGCGAAGCCGGCGCCCGGCCTCTCCATCGGGAAACGGCGCGTCGTTCAGGATCACCACCGACCGACCGTCCACATCGCCGGGGCCCAGCCGCGTCACGCGCCTGACCTCCACCTCGAAACCCGGCCGCGAGCCGATGGAAAGGGCACGTCGCAGGAAGAGGCTGTGATCGGGTCCCGCCGCTCGCGGCTCCACGATGAGGACGCGAATCGGCTGCTCGGGCTCGATGACAAAGTGAAACGAATTGTCACCGGACAAGGCATCGTCGCCGGCCCGCACGACGCCGCGAACCGGCCGGCCCGGCACGACGACGGGCGCGAATTGCAGCGACGCCGATCCCCCGGCTTCCACGTTGACCGCCTGCTCCTGCACCGCTTGCCCGTCGATGATCAGCGACGCCCGCACATCCTCCAACGCCATTCCGCTCGAGTTTATGAACCGCGCCGAAATGATGGCGCTCTCGCGGCCGCCCGAACGCGTGCGCAACACCGCCGCATCGATCACCGCGAGGTTTGCGGCTTCCGCGTCGGACAGGTTCACGATCGTGAACTCCGCCCCCTCCGGGAGCCTCACGGCCTGCCGCGGATCCCAACCGCTCTTCTGGAAGTCGCTGATCAGAACGACCTCGCTACGCGGCCGGTCCGTCCGCTCGACGATCTCCCGCGCCAGCTGCAGCGCCGGCCCGTACCGGGTCACGCCGGAGCTCAGCTCCGCCGCGTCTATCGCCGCCTGCAGCACCGCTCGGTCGGCGGTCGGCTGCGAGACGGCGTCGGCGCGCTCGGCAAACAGAATCAGCGTCGCCCTGTCGTCGGGGCCGATCCCGTTCACCGTCCGCCGGGTAGCGTCTACGGCGCGGCTCCAGCGGTCGCCGTAGGCCATGCTGTGCGAGCGGTCGAGCAGGATCACCAGCTCGCGCGCCGTCGAGAACGCCGCAACCGCCTGTGTGGAAGAGTCGAGCAACGGCCGGGCAAACGCCGCCACCACCAGGATGACCGCCAGGCTACGCATCAGGAACAGCAGCCAGTGACGGATCTTTTGCCGGCGCACCGTGCGATAGGGAATCTTCCGCACGAACATCAGCGACGGGAAAGCGATGGCTTCCTTCCGCTCGCGGTGGGTCAGGTGAATGATGATGGGGATCGCGATCGCCGCGACTCCCGCGAGAAAGACCGGTGCGAGAAACGAGAAGCCCATTAGCGCAACCTGCCTGCCTTCTCACGACGCGACAGGTAGCTGAACAGCGCGTGATCCAGCGGCTTCGACGTGTCGAACAGGAAGTAGTCGATCCGGTTCTCGATCAACAGCCGCGACAGCTCGCTCAGGTGGTTGTTCATCAACTCGCGGTACTGCTCCCGCTGCCGCTCCGGAACCACGGGGATTCGCTCGCCGCTCTCCAGGTCCTCGAAGTGGGCGGCCTGATCGAACGGGAAGTTGATCTCCGCCGGGTCGAGGATCTGGAACACCAGCACGTCGTTCCCCTTGTTCTTCAGGATGCTCACGGCTCGCAGCACGTTTTCGGGATCGTCGTACAGGTCGGAGATGACCGCGATGATGCTGCGGCGATGGGTGGCCTCGGCGATCTTCAGCAGCGGCACACTCAGGCTGCCCTGGCCGCCCGGCTCCAGGCGATCGATCACGTGCAGCACCATGTCGAGGTGCTTGGCCGACGGCGGCACGAAATCGACTATGTCCTCGGCGATCGTAACGATTCCCACGCGGTCACGCTGCTGTCGCGAGAAATGGCTCATGCACGCGGCGAGGTAACGCGCGTAGTCGAGCTTGCTGATCCCTTCGCTCGCGTAATCCATCGATCGCGAGATATCGAGGACGACCAGGAAGTTCGCGTTGGTGTCCGCCTCGAACTCCTTCACATAGTACCGGTCGGTCCGCCCGAACACCCGCCAATCGATGATCCGGGCCAGGACCTGCGGGTCGAGGAAGCTGGATGCCCGCACAGCCCCGAACTCGGTGTGGGTACCGTCTCCAGCAACTGCTCGATCAGCTGATCCGATGTCACCTGCTCGGACTCCGCGTGGAAGTTCGTCAGGATACGGTGACGCAGCACCGGTCCGGAGAGCGCGCGGATGTCGTCGAAGCTCACGTGGTAGTGGCCCCGCACCAAAGCCCGCGCCTTGGCACCCAGCACCAGGTACTGCGCCGCCCTAACGCTGGCGCCGTACGACACCCACTTCTGAACGAACTCCGGTGTGCTGTTCGAGTTGGGCCGCGTCGTCCGGACCAGGTCCAGCGTGTAGCGCAGCACCGCATCCGAGACCGGTACCGCCCGCACCAGCCCCTGGTAGGCCACGATGTCCGCGCCCGTCACCACGTTCTCGAAGCTGTAGTCCTGCACCGCCGTGGTGCTGCGCACCACCTCCAACTCCTCGTCCGCCGGCAGGTGGTCCATCGCGATCTTGAACATGAAGCGGTCCAGCTGCGCCTCCGGCAGCGGGTAGGTACCCTCCAGCTCGATCGGGTTCTGCGTCGCGAACACGTGGAACGGCTCCTCCAGCTCGTAGGTCCTTCCCTGCACCGTCACCCTGTGCTCCTGCATCGCCTCCAGCAGCGCCGCCTGCGTCTTCGGCGGCGTCCGATTGATCTCGTCCGCCAGAACGATGTTCGCGAACACCGGACCCGGCGCGAAGATCATCCGCCGCTGCCCCGTCTCGACGTCCTCCTGGATCAGGTCCGTCCCCGTGATGTCCGAGGGCATCAGATCCGGCGTGAACTGGATGCGCGAAAACTTCAGATCCAGCACCTGCGCGATACTGTGGATCAGCAACGTCTTCGCCAGTCCCGGCACCCCCACAATCAGACTATTCCCACCCACAAACAGCGACAACAACACCTGCTCGATCACATCGTCCTGCCCCACAATCAACTTCCGCAATTCGCTGCGTATCCGCTCCGTAGCCCCCTGCATCTTCTCCGCCAGCGCAATATCATCCTTCGACTCGAGCGCACTCTTCTGATCCGTCACCATCATCTCAACTTTCCGTAGTTGTTCCTGCAGTTGAAGTTGCAGTTACCGATTACCGGTCACCGGTTACCGGTTACCGATGCTCAATGCGTCATCCCATAAACGATATAATTAACCCCCAGCTTGTACGCTTCGTTCGACAGCTCGATCGGCAAGAATCCAGTATCCGACCACTCCCACGACTCGCCGATGTCGTTCGGATCGTTCTCCTCGAAGACCCCGTAGAAGATAGACTGGACCCCGTAATACGGGTGCGTGTGGTCCAGCTGCTCGATCTCGAAGAACGAGTGAAAGACCGGGTGCGATGCGTCGAGCTCGATCAGCCGGCTATCCGGCAGCACGTCCGCAATCCGATCCTCGAAGTTGAACCAGTGGCGGCCCGCGAAGTCGTCGAAGATCATGAAGCCACCCTTCAACAGGTAGCTGCGCAGTATCTCCGCTTCCTCGGGCGTGATGGTCCAGAAGCCGGGCTCAACCAGGTAGGCGACCGGGTACTTGAAGAATTCCGGATCGTCCACGGCGAGTATGTTGCTACCGCCCTGGTACGGGTCGATGCCAGTCAGCTCGGCCAGGATCGTCATCAGGTTGCGCTCGGCTCGCGGATAATCGTGATCCCACTTCAGGTCCTCTCCGCGGAAATAGCCACCGCCGCCGCCGAAGCCCGGCGCCTGCGTGTAACGCACGCGCACGAACGTGAACCTGCCGTCGTAGTCGACGTTGGCCGCCTCGTAGTCCTGCGAAGCCGAGCGACGGCGTGACTGGGCCATCAGCGGGCCGCCGACCGTCAGCGCGAGCAGGGCAAGGAAGCAGAGCTGCTTCGCGCGCAGCATCATCGGCCACCTCCAGCCGCGGCGCGGATCTCGAGCAGCAGGTCCTGCGCCGCCTCGAAGTTTGGCGCGTCTTCCAACGCGCTTAGAACCGCCCGGCGCGCGTTCGCCAGATCGTCCGCCCGGAAATAGGCGCGCGACAGCTGATACAGCGCCTCGGCCCGGTCCACTGGGTCCAGCGCGATCACCGCCCGTCGCTCGAGAACCGCACCGCTGTGGTTGCCGGTCCGGGAGTAGAGGTCGGCCAGGCGCGCGTGCAGCGCCATGTCGTAGGGATAGATATAGACGGTCCGGTCCAGTGCCGCCGCGGCGCCGGCGAGGCGGCCGCGTTCCTCGAGCACTTCGGCCAACTCGAGGTTAGCTCCGTAATCCCGGGCATTGATCGCCGTCAGCGCCTCGAGCTCCGCCGCCGCCTCTTCGAGCGAGCCCCGCCGTCGATGGATCAGCGCCAGGTACCAATAGGCGCTCCCCGCCCCGGCGTACTCCGGAAACAACGCCTTCGCCTGCTCCAGGTACGGCACCGCGGCTTCCAAATCACCGTCTTCATACAGCACGTGGCCGTAGGCCAACTGCGCCAAGAAATCGCCCTCGTCCTCGGTCGCCCAACGCGCGATGTCGTCGCGGGACGGGCGGTCCCCTCGCGCGGCCTGGCGATCGGGCCGCAGCGCGGCGAGCGGCACAGCGAATCGCTCCTCCATATAGTCGAAGAAGCGTTCGGAAAAGTCATCCACATCGGTCTGCAGGACGTTCCGGAACACCTCGGCCGTCGTCATCCCCTGCCCATAGGCTTCCAGCATGTCGGTGATGGCCTGCGGGCCGGCTTCCTGCTCGATCAACTCGCAGACCAGCGACGCCTCGTAATACGAGTGGATGACCTGCTCCGGATACGTGGGACGAGCAAACCCGTTGTTCAGCACGCCCACCGCGAGCAGCCGGTCCTGCTGAAGAGCGGCCAGGAAGCTCGGGCTCACGTCGTCGCCCCAGCCCTGCCGCGCCCGGCGCTCCTCGTAGACGGCGAGACCTTCCGAGAACCAGCGCGGTACTCGGTACTCGGTCATGCTCAGGTGAAACGTGTGCGCCAGCTCGTGCCACAGCGTGGAGCCCCAGTTGAAATCGCCGACCTCACGAGCCGACGGCGAGTCCATGGCTATGACGGGCCCGAAGCTGACGCCGAGGGCTCCCATGCCGACGAGCCCCACGGTGCGGACCGAGAAATCGGCGTGGCTGCGATACACTTCTATCCTGATCGGCGTGCTGGGCTGATAGCCGTAGCGGCTCGCCAAACGGTCGTAGGCTTCGTCGGCCAGGCCATCGAAGTAGATCGACAGCAGCTCGGATTCCTTGCCATCGATCATAAAGATGAACCTGCGGGTCTGCGTCTCGTCGTACTCCGAGAATGTGTCCAGCAGGTCCAGCGTGTTCTTCGTCCAGACGTCGTACGGGTTGCCTCGAAATCCCTTCTCGAGATTGGCCCTGCCCTCGTCGATGTCGCCGGTGCGTAGCTGGTTGATGCCCAGCAACGCGTAGCCGCGCCACGATTCCGGGTCCAGCTCGACGGCTCGCTGTGCGAACTCCACGGCGCGCGCGTACAACCGGTTGCGGGCGCTCAGATCCGCCAGCGTGTTGAAGAAGTCGGCGTACATCGGGTTCAGCACGAGAGCACGCCCCAGCGCTTCCTCGTAGCCGCGCCGGTTGCCCTGCAGGTAACGAGTCGCGCCCAGCGCGGCCAGCGCTTCCAGCGAAGCGGGGTTCACCTCGAGTGCCCGCTCGGCCGCGCCTGCCGCCGCTTCGTAGTTCTCCAGCTCGAGCAGCAGCTCGGAACGGAACGTCAGCGCCGGCACGAAGTTGGCATTCACTTCCAGGCTACGCTCGAGCAGCTCCGTCGCGTGCGAGTCCCCGTCGAACCGCATGCGCCGGGCCATGCCGACCAGGGCTCGCGGGTGGGATGGGTTGATGGCGAGGACGTCCTCGAACGCAGCGGCGGCCTCCTCGCTCACGTACTTCTCCAGGAACAGCTCCCCGACCCGCACCCGGGGCTCGAGGTTGCCGGGATCCGCCGCGATGGCCTCATCGTAGACGCGCAGCGCGTCCTTGTAGAGCTGCGGGTCGTTCACGCCCAAATAACGCACGGCCGTGGCCACGGCGGTTAGCTCCGCCGACGAGAGGTCGCCGCCCCGATTGTAGACATCGATGAACCGATCGAACTCGTCCATCGCCCTCGATCGGTCACCGCGATCGTACCACAGGATCGCCAGGTTCAACCTCGCGACCAGCGAATCGCTCGCTCGGCCCGCGATCGCCCGCTCGAAGGCGTCCTCCGCCTCATCTCGCTCACCCTGCAGGACCAGCACCTCGCCGAGGCTGTGCCAAACCTCCGGCGAGTCGGAGTTGGCGGCGATGAAACGGCGCGCCGCCGCCTCGGCGTCGTCGTAGCGACCGACCTCCGCCAGCGCCTTCACCAGGCCTCGCGTCGCCTCGGCCGACGACCCATCTCGCGCCAACCGCGTATAGGCCGAGATCGCCTCGTCGTAACTCCCGCTGCGCAACGCGCTCCGCGCGGCATCCAGCTCCTGCTGCGCGAAGACCGGCGCGGCGGCCGGGCCGATCGCCAGCCACGCTACGTGTAACAGGACGAGGGCCACGACTCGCGTCACTACGTCTTCTCCTCCAGCTCCCGGATGGCACGCGTCGTCAGCGTCAGCTCCACGAGCAATTCCTCCAGCTGCTGCTCGTAGGCGACCGCGTCCATCTCGTCTTTCCGTTGGCGAAGCGCCGCGATCTCTTCCTCCAGTTGCTGCTTCTCACTGTAGAGCGCGGCCAATTCGGGGTCGGCGGGTACGTCGCCGGCAACCGCCGCCGGTAGGCCGACCAGGTACAGCGTCCGGGCCATGGCGCCGTCGGAGGCCTCGGGGTCGGGCTCGCCGCTCCCCACGCCGTCGCCGTTGTCGTCCAGCAGCGCGTGCTCGGTGAGCAGTATGCCCCTCTCCTCGTAATAGCGAGTCACTTCCCGGCGCGCGTAGTTGTACGCCTCGAGGACCGACACCCGCTCGTCCTTGTCGACGTCGGCGCCATCCGCGGCGAACGCTTCGACAAAATAGCGCGCGAAGAGCGTCTCGTTGCGCTCGCTTCCGCTCTTCGTCGCCGTGACCACGATCCGATTGGCGCCCGAGAGAACGGCGACGAACGGTCCCGAGGCGCTCGCCGAGTTTACGAGCACGATGCTCTGGGTCGGAAAGGCCGACAACGCCTCCGCGAAATCGGACGCGCTCATATCCGGGCCCGGAAGGTTCAGGCTCGGCACTCCGTCCCGTTCGCTGCCGTGCCCGATCAGCAGGATGAAGACCCGGTCATCCGGGCCGGCCCGACCCGCCAGTCGATGCGTCGCGGATCGCGCTCCGTCTTTTCGGCCAGGTAGACGGTGTTCGACTCGGGCACGCCCCAACGATCGTTCGCCGCCTGCATGAACGTCGTCGCCCATTCGTAGAAGGCCTCCGCGTACTTCGGCTCGCCGCTCAAACCGCTGACGACCACCAGGTGCGTCTCGCCAATCGCCTGCGGCTCTAACAGCAGCGCCGGCAGCAGAACCGCCCAGATCGCCCTCATACCAGTCCCCGCGCCCGCCTGTAGCCCCACTCGGTGCCCAACAGCAGCAACAGCAAGAGGAAGATTATGGGCATGTCCCAGAGGTCGCGCTCCTCTATGACCGTCGTGCCGCTCTCGGTGAAGCTGACGTCCTCGGCCAGCGTGGCGGCGGTCTCGGGAGTATAGAAGCGGCCGCCGGTCTCCTCCGCGATCTGCCGGAGCAGCGGCGCCCGCATCTCGGCGTCGAAGTACTCGGTGGGCAGATCCGCCGCTTCGACGAAGGTGGCGTGCTCGCCGAGGAACTCGCCGGTTTTCGCGGCGCCGACGCGAATCTCGTGCAGCCCTTCTTCCTCAGGCACGAAGGCCGCACGGTACTCACCGTCCGCATCCACGGCCCAGTCCAGGGTCACCTCGGAGACGGCCCCGGACGGAGAGGTGATCTGGGCGGTGACTTCTGCGTTGTTCACCCTGAGGAACGTCTCGTCCTGCACCTCGGCCGTGATCGCCACAGGCTCGTTCGGATCCACTCGGTCGCTCGCCGCGGTGACGGCCACCGGGTCCGGGACGTAGCTGACCAGGAACCTTAGCAGCTGCTGCCAGAACGTCTCGTGTGTCATGTCGTCGAGCGGGATGTCGGCGTGCATCTGCCACATCCATGCGTCCTGGATCGGCAGGGCCAGCGCCTTACCGCGTCCGTAGCGCTGGTAGGCCAGCACGACCAGCGGATCGTCCAGGTCGGCGGAGTTACCGGTGAGCAGCGTGCTGGCGCCCGGCTTCACCTCGAATATCGGGTTGACGCTGGAGACCGGCGGCAATTCCGGCCAGCGTTCAGCCGACTCGTCCATGGTCGCCGCGATCTGGGTCACCGGGTGAGTCAGACCGAATCGCGTGGGCTCCACGGTGACCTCGGCAAAGAACGCCTCGACCGACGCATCGTCGTCCGGCGGCAGGACGATGGGGATGACGTCGGCCAGCGGCGTACCCTGGTAGCCGCCCCGCCCCAACGCGCGGCGGCCGCCCAGCACCAACAGGCCACCACCCCGCTGCCCGACGAACTCCTCGATCATTCGCAGCTGGTCGTGCGTGAAAAAGCTCGCCTCGACGCTGCCCAGGATGATGGCGCGATAACCGAACAGCTCTTCCCGCGTCTTCGGGAACCCGGCGGCCAGCTCCTCCGCATCGTCGACGCCCAATCTCAGGAACTTGTTCTCCGCCGTCCGCTGCAAAGCGACCACCCGCAGGTTCTCGTCATCTTCCACGGCGCGCCTGATGAACTTCAACTCGAAACGCGGCTCGCCCTCGAAGTAGAGAATCTTCTCGCGTCGGTCTTCCACAACGATCAGCGCTTCCTGCACGTTGTTCTGCGTGACCAGCTCGCCGGGCTGCGGCGGGATGCTGAAGCGGAACAACCGCGGGCCCACCTCGGTCGCCGTGAACTGCACCCGTACGGTGGCGGCCTCGCCTTCGTCCGGTAGCCGCACCTCCTGCGACGATACGATCCGGCCGTCGTCCTCCACGTTCACCTGCACCGTCTGCCGGCGATAGCCGCTCTGCTCCACCACCAGGTCCACCACCAACGACGAACCTTGCAGTACGCTGCGCGGCGTCTCGGCTCGGCTGATCTCGATGTCGCGATCGAATTCCTCGCGACCCAGACCGATCGTGTAGACCGGTACCCCGTTCGCCTTCAGCGCCAGCAGCGTCTCGGTCAGCGATGATTCCGAGTTGTCCGCGCCATCGGTGAGGAGAATCAGCCCGGCGAGCGGGACCGCCGCCAGTTCGCGACGCGCCGCGTCCAGCGCCTGGGCCAGGTCGGTGGCGCCGCCCGTGGCCCCCACCGAAGAGACTTCGTCCAGTCGTTCCGTGCCGGCGGAGAAGCGGAAGAAGCGCAACATGAAACGCTCGGCGAGCGCGGCGCGCAACGCGCTGTCGGGGCCGGCGAAGTTGCGCTGAACGAAGTCGCCGCGTGGCACGCCGTCCCGATCGGCGATCTGCATGCTGCGAGAATCATCTACAAGGACGCCGAGGAAGTTGCGCTGCGGAATCACCGTGGGGATCAGCAGCATCGGCCGCGCCAGGCAGAACAAGAGCAGCGCGAGAGCGGCGACCCTCAGCCCCGCCAGGATGAAACGGTCGTTGCGGCTCTTCGCTTTGGCCCGGGAGTAGGCGAGGATCGCAAGCAGCGCGATGACCGCGCCGGCCAGCAGCAGAAAGGACAGCGGCCACGGAGTCGCAAGTGCGAGGCGCCCCTTCTCGAACACCACCGGGCGGTACTTGAAGAGGAACTCGAACACGGATTGCAGGAAAGACGCCATGTCGTTAGTGGCTCATCCCGTAGACGATCATGTTGATGCCGATCTGGTACGCGTAGTTCGAATACTTGAGCGGGTAGTAGGGATTCTCCGCCCACTCCCACGCATCGCCCAAATCGGTGTTCCAGTTGATCACTACCATGAGCCGGCCCTTCTCATCGACGATGCCCTTCAGCGCCGGCTCGTAACCGTCCTTCTCCCACGTCGGACCGCCCAGCGCGCCCTGTTGCACGTTGGGTACCTGGACGATCTCTCCTATTTCATAGAACGCGCTCAGCAGCGGATGGTCAAGCGGCAGGTCGACGATCGGGTAGCCCGGCAGAACTCGCTGCATCTCCGCCTCGAAGTTACGCCACTCGTACGTCCCCCAAAAATCGTCGACCACCAGGAACCCGCCCGCCAGCAGATACTCCCGCAACCCGATCACTTCTGGTTCCGTCAGCGCCATGTAGCCCACTTCCAACGCGTAGACGAACGGGTACTTCCTTATGTCAGGGTCATCGAGCGATACGGGGTTCTCCATCTCGTACGCGTCGATGTTCGTCAGACGCCGCAACCCGATCAGGAACTGCCGGTCCGCTTTCGGGAAATCGATCGCCCAACTCGTGAAGTATGGTCGCCGATAGCCCGTGTACACCGCCCGCGTGAAATAGAAGTCCCGGCCGGCCGGTACATCTCTCTCCTCCAGCGCCGCGTTCCCTCCGCGTTGCCCGCGCCTACCGCTGCCGGCCTGCGGCCCGTCCACCGCCCACGCGTGGACCAGCGTCGCGCCGAGACCCAACACACCCACGGCGCTCATTACCAGCGAGCGAGAGAAAGCTGACGACACTGATTCCCTCCGTTAATTGGGTCGTCGCCTTCAACCCCGCCGCCGCGACGCCCGCACGCTCCTACCTCCTCGGAGATCCCTCAACCGACCCCCGTATCATAACTTCCGCGCATGGGTTCTCTGTTCCTCCCGGGGGCGGAGCTTCTGACATTCCTCTTACTTCTTTAGACGCTTCGAGACGGCGTAACGGTTTCATTGCCCCGCCAGACGGACCGTTGGAAACTCGCCGCGGCCTGTTTAACGTTACCGTTACTGAGACCTTCAGCAAGCGATCGAACCGCGGACCACGAGCACGATAGAGGCGCCTGGAAGGTGAGAACCCAGAAACCTGTATTTCATCTTACCGCTATCGCGGTGGCCCTCTCGGCGATGGCGCTGCTCCATGCCTGCAGCAGCAGCACCGACCCGGGAGAGGGCCCCGGTGCGATCAACCTGCAGTTTGTCCCAGCCGCCCTGGACCTGGGCCAGGGGCGGGCCGGGACGATCGAGATCCGCAACCTGGGCGACCGTGCAGTGGGGCCGATCGGGCTGTCCCCGGGGTATGTGTCGCGTGACGGCGGCCCGGTGGCGGGAGCGCGGCTGGAGATCGTCCCAAGCGAAATCGCGACGCTGAATCCGGGGTCGAGCGCGAGCCTGTCGGTTTCCCTCGAGTTCGAAACGTCGCTTCAGTCGGGAGCCTACGAGACGTTCCTGGAGGCCCTGTTGGCGGGCGAGTCGATCGAGTCGCTGGCAATCAGCTTTACGGTGGCAGCGCCGCCGCCGTCGGGAACGGGTCTGACGCTGGCGATCACCGGCGGCCCCGCGTCACCTCGGCAGGGCGACGTGGTGGACTACGAAGCGGAAGTCCGTAACTCGAGCGGAGCGCTGGTGACTGACTCGTCGCTTACCTGGTCCGTGACGCCGGGCTCGGCGGGCCTGATGACATCGGCGGGTCGTTTCGTCGGCTACGCACCCGGCTCGGCGCGTGTGATCGCGCAGGCGTCGGATGCCGCGGACACGCTCGACATATCGATCGGCGCGCGGAGCGGCGCGGCGGCCGGCGGCTTCAGCGTGGCGGGACGCGGCGCAGTGACCGAGCGATTCACATCCGATCTGTGGGTCCACGGGAGTTACGTTTACACCGGCACTTGGAGTTGCCGGCCGACCTGCGGAGACCGGCTGTACGCGTGGGACATAACCCTACCCTCGACGCCGCAGCTCACCGACTCGGTGGTCGTAGACGCCCGGACGGTGAACGACGTGAAGGTCCGGTCCGACGGCGCGATAGCGGTGATCACGCACGAGGGATCGAGCGACGCGCGGAACGGCGTCACCCTACTCGACCTGAGCGATCCGGCGCACCCGTTGCCGATCACGAGATTCACTCTCGGCCTCGAGTCGGGTGTCCACAACGTGTGGATCGAGGGTGACTACGTGTACATCGTGTTGGACGGACGGGGTAACGGGATGCGGGTGCTCGCCAGCTCGGATGCCGACAACCCAACGGTCGTAGCCACCTTCTATGCCGG